>CAZRGL010000215.1:0-15984 GCA_964599485.1 uncultured Polyangiaceae bacterium | reverse complement strand
CGGCGCTCAGCCTCCACTACGACAAATACGCTAGCTTGCGCACCTACCTGAGCGACAACAACATCGCCCCCAGCACGGTGCTCAACGCGTCCGTGTTCACCATCGGCAGCCCACGCCGCTACGTCGAGCAGCTGCAAGGAATCATCGACGCCGCGGCCGCTCCTGTTGCGAGCCAATGGACCCTCTGTGACGACGGCGTCAGCTCCCCCTGCCCTGATGCCGAAGGCCCCCGCGCTTGCCCCCCGGCCGCTGCGAGCTTCCACGAGCTGCATGCCTTGGTTGAAATCCCCATCTTCCAAGAGGGCACGGCCCCCTATTTGGATCCTGCAGACGGGGGCAACCTCAAGGTCGACAACAGCACAGTCGAAGTGGCGCGCACCGAGCAGGTTTGCTTGTCGTTGACGGTACCGAAAGCCGTGATGCCCGCCGCAGGCTGGCCCACTGTGGTCTTCGCACACGGCACCGGTGGGAGCTTCCGTTCGCACGTCCTATCGAAGCTGAGTGAGGATTTCGCCATGGGCGTGTCCGACGGGCAAGGCAACACGATCAAGGCCGCCGTGCTCGGTATCGATCAAGCCCAGCACGGTCCGCGCCGCAACGGCTCGACCAAGTCTCCCAACGACCTGTTCTTCAACTTCAGCAACCCCAAGGCGGCTCTGGGCAACGTGCAACAAGGAGCAGCTGATCAGATGGCCCTGTTGCGATTTGTGCCCACTGTGGCCTTCGACGGGTCCTCGCCCACTGCTGAGCCATTCAAGCTGAGCAGTACGGCCATCGCTTACTGGGGCCATTCTCAAGGGGCCACCGTAGGCGCCGTGGCCACCCCCTACGGTAGCTATCGCGGTGTGGTGATGTCCGGGCAAGGTGCCAGCCTGAAGGACGCCCTGATCAGCAAGTCCAGCCCGGTCAACATCGCTGCTGTGGTGCCCCTCGTGCTCAGCGACTTCACCAGCGAGGGCAAGCTACCTCACGGCAACCGCCACGTCGTGCTCAACCTGATGCAACAATACATCGACGGCGCCGACCCCATTGCCTACGCCCGGCTCATTGCCGTCAATCCGCCCCAGAACGTTGCCGCACACCACCTGATGCAAGCTTATGGGCTCAGCGACACCTTCACGCCGGCAGTCGTGCAAGCCACGTTCGCCCTCGCCGCTGGCGTAGGCCTTGCCGCCCACGACAGCTCCGTGTCGAGTCCTGACGAAATCGGCAAGCTCATGCCGACAGCGACCCCGGCCACCGGCAACCTCAAGGTAGACGACAAGGCGGTAACCGCCTTCGTCCGGCAATACGCGCCTAGCGGCAGCGCCGATGGCCACTTCGTCGCCTTTGACGTGCCCAACGCACGCGCCGACGTCGAGCGGTTCTTGGCCGGCGCACTGAGCGGAGTCACGCCTCAGGTTGGTCAATAGCACCCTGCTGGTGCACCTCGGGTTCAGAGGAAGGTGTCGAGCAGTGGCTTCAAATCGAAGGACAGCTGGCCGTGGGCGCGCCGCAGCGTTTGCTCGACGACCTCAGGCGTAGCGCCGTGGGCAAAGATGAAGCCGAGGTAGCTGGCTCCTTCAGGGAGCTTACGAATCGCTTCGCCTGGCTGTGCCGCAATCGTCACCGCTTCAACGCCGGCAACTGCTCGTGCCTGCTCGAGCCCCTCGACACTGCGCAACACACCGCTTCGTGGCACGGGGATCATCATTACGCCGCTGGCCTCTACACGCGGCGTGGGTAGTGGCGGTGGCGGCTGCCCGATCGCGTTGCGCAGCAACCGCGTTTCCAAACCCTCCGGTCCGAGCAAGCGAGCCAGGACGCGCGAGCACAATCCCCCAATAGAGCGTCCGGCGATTTCGATGAGCACGGGACCTCCTGGGCCCAACCTGAGCTCGGCATGTATCGGTCCGTGGCACAGTCCCAGCACCACAGCGGCGCGCTCGGCTGCCCGGACTACCGCCTGCTGCAGCGCGAGGGGATGGCGACTCGGAGTAACATAAATCGTCTCCTCGAACGTGGGACCAGACAATACATCCGGCTTGTCGAAAATAGCGTAGAGCTGCAGTGATCCGCGGTGCATCAGCCCTTCGACTGCGAGCTCGTCACCCTCGATGTAGTCTTCGATGATGAGCTCGAAGAACCCGGGTTGCTGGCGCAGCTCGCTGGGGTGACGCTCCAGGATCCCCCGCACGCGCGCCACTGCCGCTGCGAGCTGATCCCCATCATCGGCCCGCAGCACGCCTTGACTACCGCTGAGCATGGGCGGCTTGACCACACAGGGAAACTGGACCGTGTCCAGCTTCGAGCTCACCTGCCCAGCGGCGAGCACTCGATAGCGCGGCACCAACACGTCGGCCTCACTCAAACGCGACCGCATGAGACGTTTGTCGGCTGCGGCTTGCACCCCAGCAACCTCGTGAAAGCACGCCTCTTTGCAGAGCGCTTGCGCCAGCCGGGCGGCGAGCTGCGCGCTGCGCTCATCGACCGCCAAAACCCCCTCGAGCTGCTGGTCGGCTCGTGACAGCTGTTCCAGCGTCCGCTGAGCCGAATCAAACTCCACGCGGACAACCGGCACACCGAAACGCGCTGCCGCTGCAGGCAGATTGGTGCCCAGAATCAGGTCGAGATCGAGCGCTTTGGAAGCTTCGACGAAAGCGTCGATCCGATAGCTGGTCGCTGGAAACAAAAGCAGCAAGCGAGGGCGCACGCGCTCTACCCTAGCGTGGATCGATCCGAGCTAGAATCGTCCAGCAACGTGCACGCAAACTACTGCTCCTCACTGAGCGCTGACGACATCAAAGCGGCTGCTCGCCAAACCCACTCCATCTGGGGTGGCTCTTTGTCGATCGAAGCACACTGCGCCCAGGTCATGAAACAGATGTCCGAAGGCCCGGGCGTGGTGCGTTATGCAGGCCTGTTCGACGAAGGTGGTAAGCTGGTGGCTTCGCTCAAGCGCTATCACCTCGAGCTCACTGACGGAAACGCTCGCTACGACACGGTTGGCCTGGGCGCCATCTTCACGCCGGAGCGCATGCGCAAACGCGGCTTGGCGGCTCAGCTCATCGAAGCCACGCTGGCCGAGGCGACGGTCGATGGGAGCGTCGCGGCACTGCTCTTCTCCGACATCGCACCCAGCTACTACGAGCAATTCGGATTCGAGCTGCAACCCGCGGCGCTCTGGTCAGCGAAACCGTCAGCACTACCAACTTGCGCGCCGCTGCATACCGAGGCGCTAGAAGACGACGAGCTGCTACTGCAAATCTATGCTGACAGCTGGTCGGCCGAGCCGAGCCGACTTCGCGTGTGGCGCCGACCCATCAGCTACTTCCATGCGCAGCTGCGTCACGGCGCCCACCGCAGCCTGTTGCTTCGGAACGACAGTGAGACGGCCGGCTACGTGCTGCTCAGTCGCGATGGTGAAACGCTTTGGCTCACCGATCTCGCCCTGTGCCGCGAGACCGCCCCCGCCACATTGCTCGCGACGTTGCGACAGCTCGCAGAGCGGGCTGGAAGCAACCGGATCGCCGGCTGGCTACGCGGCGCATATGCAACCCCTCCCTTCGTCGCCACAGTGCGCAGCCGCTGCATGCCCATGCTCGCATGGCTCGGCGCCACACGCCCTCGGAGCCCCATGAATCACTTCTCCTGGCTCGACCACTTTTGAACGTTTTCCCGATCAGCAAGCGGAGCTATTGTGGCCATCATGAAGAAAAGCATTGGGGCGCTCTTGTTGGTGGCTTTGGTGGGGCTATCGCTACCGAGCTGCAAAGACGACAAGGCTTTGTCGAGCAGCGGAGTCAAAGAATGTGACGACTACGTCGCTGCACTCGAGGCGTGCATCAATACCATGCCGGAAAAGGAGCGGGCACCTTGGAAGAAGGAGCTCGACAACACCCGCAACAGCCTCAAGCAGGCCAGCGGCGCGCAGCGCAAACAGCTAGCAGGTAGCTGCCGCACGGGCACTGCAACCCTTCGCAGCAGCGGCCTCTGCAAGAAGAAGTAGCCAGCGCACGGACTGCAGCCATCCGTCAAGGCTCGTACTTGGCGAGGAAGATGTCGTCCAAACCCTGGCTGGTCAGCGAGCCACCACCCAGATCGATCGTTTGCTGGAAATGACCGGCCCACCACACGCCGCCCCCCGGCGCAGCAACACCGGTGGCGTGCTCGGAGCTGGCGTCACCATGAAGTGCGCCCCACAGGTGGCCTCCCTCAGGAGTGAGCTTGAGGAGAAACGCGTCACTGCCACCATTGTGAACCAGCGTCCCGCCCCCCAAGTCGAGGCTGCCATAAGCATCGCCAGCGACGACCACATTGTCTACAGGATCGACCCCGATAGAAAACCCTTCCTCGATGACAGCGGGTCCACCATGACCCTGGCTCCAGAGGTGGGTTCCAGCGCTATCGAGCTTGGCAACGTACAGATCGACCGCACCAGCCGTCGCGGTGAGCGGCCCACCTCCGAAGTCGATTCCGCCAGAAAAAGCCCCCGTGATGAGCACGCTGTCCTTGCTATCTGCCGACACGCTATTGCAACGATCTTCCGTGCTGGCATCACCGAAACCCTTCGACCAAATATGGCTGCCATTGCTGGCCGAGAGCTTGACCACAAACACATCGAGGCTGCCCAGGACGCTGGTGAGCGGCCCGCCTCCGAAGTCCACCGTGGCAGCGTATTCGCCAACCAATACGACGTTGTCCGAACGATCTACCGCCACATCGTGAGCTTGGTCGCTGAGCGTATCGCCAAATGATTTGCTCCATTGATGGTTGCCCAGAGAATCAAACTGGGCCACGAAGATATCACGGCCTCCCTTGCTGCTGAGCTGATTGCCTCCCAGGTTGATCTTATCGAAGTAGGACCCGGCCAAGACCACATTGCCACCACCGCTCGCTGACACCGCATCGCCATGTTGCTTGGCGCTGCTACCAAAGAGCTTGGCCCATTTGTAGGCGCCGCTGGGAGTGAATGCTGCCACAAAAGCATCTGAGTCACCCGCTGTGGTCAGGATGCCGCCGCCAAAATCGATACTGGTGTAGCAATCGCCCGAAATGTAGATGTTGCCGAGCGTGTCAACAGCGATCGATTTGCCATATTGGTAACCAGATTCGCCGAAGCGCTTGGCAAACACAATCTGCCCGTTTGAATCAAACTTGGCTATGAACACGTCCTCGTCGCCTGGATTGACCAGCTTGACGCCATTGCCGAAGTCGAGCTCGTTGCGAAACGTGCCCACCATTACGATGTTGCCCGCCGCATCGACAACCACATCGGCAGCTTGCTGCAAGGTAAAGTCCCCATAACGAGCACTGAAGAGATGATTGCCGCTCGTACACTGGCCATTGCCACCACAAACCGTGGCGCATTCATTGTCTGGATCGCTGCCGCTCGGAATCGCGGAGCAACCGCCAGTCTTACCGGACACAGTGCAGCTCACGCATAACCCGCCGCACAGCGAATCGCAGCAGACGCCGTCAACACAGTTACCACTCGCGCACTCGATAGCGCTGCTGCATGTGACGCCCGCCACCTTCAGCTTCTGGCAAGCGTTGTTCCCATCACAATAGTTGCCCGCGGCACAGTCGTTGCCGCTGCTGCAACTGAGGTTGCAAGCCGTACCTGCTTGGTTGCACGCGTAGTTTCCGCAAGCACTCGTGCTGCCTGCGACGCAGCTACCTTGGCCATCGCATAGGCCTGAGGTGGTCTGGGAGTCGTTGGTGCAGATCGGTGCGATGCACTCGCTGCCGGCGACATACTGCACGCAACCCGGTACTTGGGCGTCACCGTTGCAGCCGCTACCTTTGGCTCCGCAGCTCGCTTGTCCTTGGTCAGCGCACTCCCCGTCGGGATCCTGCCCGGCGCTCACGGGCGCGCAGCTGCCGTTGGCCGCGCCTGTTTTGACGGCAACGCAAGCCACACAGCCGGCGTCACAAGCCTCGTCGCAGCAAACCCCGTCGACGCAATTGTCGCTCGAACACTCTTTTGGCAGGCTGCACAGCTCCCCCGGGCTCGATTTGTTGCTGCACGTTCCCGCTTTGCACCAAGTGCTTGGCGCGGCAGCGCAGTCTGCTTCGCTGCTGCATGCAGCGCATTGGCCGCCCGCGCTAGCACCACCTGCCCCGGCAGTCCCCCCAGCCGTCTCGTCGCAAAATCGGCTCGCGCAGTCGCTGGCCACCAAGCAGTTGTCGCCATTGGGACACGGGGTGCAGCTACCGCCACAGTCGATGTCGGTCTCGTTGCCGTTCTGGACACTGTCTGAACAGGTCGGAGACACACACTGCTGTTGTTTGCACTCATCACCAGCGGGGCAATCATCCTTGACCAGACAGCCAACACATTCGCCGCTGCCGTCGCAGATCTTGCCGCCGCTTTCGCTGCAGCTTACACCTGCAGGGGCATCTGTGAAGCCACACTTCCCAGCGAGACAGTCGCGAAAGTTGCAGGACTTGTCGACTCCGGGACAATCGACCGGCGTATCGCAGGGTTGGCTGCCACCGCCGCCCATAGCCGCCCCGCCGCCGTTTCCACCGCCCGCCGCGGCGCCCGTCCCCGGCGCAGTCCCTGTCTCATCCTTCTGGCACGCGCTGACGAGGAGGAGCGCAGCTCCACCAACGGTCAGCAGAATCCAGAGGACTTTCTGGGCCCTCGACAAACTCGATTTCATTGATGGTCACCGGGATAGCAGTCAAGAAGTGCGGCCAAGGCTTCCTAGCCTAGCATGCCCACCGAAACCGGTTGAACCGCTAGCTCTTGGGACGGAGCACACGTGAAACGTGGACCTAAGAGCACACCGCCATCGCGACGCACACCAGCATTCAGAGCTGGCACGATGGTGGACCACTACCGCATCATGCGCTTGCTGGGTCGCGGCGGCATGGGCGAGGTCTTCTTGGCACGCGACACGGCGCTCGGCCGCAAAGTCGCGCTGAAGATCGTTCGGAGCGAGCGTCTGGCTTCGCCCAAAGCCCGGCAGCGCTTCATGTTCGAAGCACAGACCACTGCGCGGTTCAGCCACCCCAACATCGTCGCCATCTACGGGGTGGGAGAGACGGCAGGACGGTCGTACGTTGCCCTCGAGTTCATCGAGGGCCAGAACTTGCGCCAGCGCATGGTGGAGCAGTTCTTGAGCCAACGCGAAACCTTGCGCATCGCGCTGGCCATCGCCGAGGCCCTGCACGAAGCGCACTGCCACGGCGTGTTACATCGCGACCTCAAGCCAGCCAATGTGGTGATCGCTCGCGATGGCCGACCGCGGGTGCTCGATTTCGGCTTGGCGACCACCATCGACCGCGAGCAAGAGCTTTTCCTCAGCGACAGGAACCCAAACCCCTGGGCAGAGGACGACGCTACGGACGACGAAGAAGACAGCGACGAACAACCAGGACCGCCAAGCGGCGGCGGGGGCACGCCAGCGTACATGGCGCCTGAACAGTGGCTCCGGGCCGAATGTACGACCAAGACCGATGTTTGGGCGCTCGGCGCGATGCTCTTCAAGATGCTAACGGACCGTTTGCCGTTCGATGAAGCGACTGCACCTGATCACGAAACCGTCGCCACCATGGTGGACGGCGAGCGCGTCGAGCGGCCTCCTTCGACGACCTCCATGATTCCGTTGAGTGCTCACGAGCGAATCGAGCGCCGACGGTCAGCAGTCTGTGGCCCTGCGGCTGCAAGCCGAATCGATGAGCTGGTGTCAGGCGTTCCCGAGGCGCTCGCGAAGCTGGTTGCATCTTGTTTGCAGAAGCAACCAGCCGCGCGACCCGACGTTGCCGAGGTCATCGACCAGTTGCGCGACTTGCTCCACGCGGGGCGCAAGAAACCCCTGGAGCTGCGCTCTCCATTCCGGGGGCTATTGCCATTTGCGGAGCGCCACGCCGACCTCTTCCATGGCCGAGATGCCGAGACAGCTGCTTTCGTCGAGCGCATCCGCCGCCATCCCGTACTGCCGGTGGTGGGTCCCTCGGGAGCTGGCAAGAGCTCGTTCATCCAAGCGGGCGTGGTACCTCGTCTGCGTGAGCAAGGCAGCTGGGCTGTGCTGCAGATGCGCCCAGGTGGCCGCCCCTTCGAAGCCTTGGCCACTGCCGTGCTGCGGGGTGACGACGACTGCGGGGGAGACTCGCGGACTGAAACCAGCGGCGACAGCTCTCTGGACAGCTCCACCTCGGCAGATGACATCGCCTCTCTCGCTAAAGAGCTACATGGCAATCCGCGACAGCTCGCGCTGCGAATGCGACAGCTCGCAGAGGCGCAACAACTGTCAGTATTGTTGGTGGTCGATCAGCTCGAGGAGCTGTTCACGCAAGTCGAGTCCAAAGAGCTGCGACAGCGTTTTGTCCGAACCATCTGTCTCGCCGCTGACGAAGCGCTCGACCCGGTGCGGGTGGTGTTCACCATTCGTGACGACTTTCTCGGACGGCTCGCGATTGGCCCGGAAGCACGTGAAGCGCTCAGCCAGGTGACGGTCATCCAAACCCTGGACGCAGCCGCTCTGGTCGACACACTGGTCACACCCGCCGAAGCGCTCGGTTTTCAATTCGAGGATCCAGAGCTGCCCCGACAAATGACCGAGGCGGTCGCCGGGGCACGTGCCGGCTTGCCCCTGCTTCAATTCGCTGCCCAGGTATTGTGGGAGCAGCGCGACCGGCAACGATGCTTACTGCTACGCTCGGCTTACGAGCGAATGGGCGGCGTGGCGGGCGCCTTGGCCAAGCACGCCGACCATGTGCTGGACACCATGACCCCTGCCGAGCACAAGGTCACCCGCTTGTTGTTGCTTCGTCTGGTGACACCGCAGCACACACGCAAAGCGATCACGCGTCGCCAAGCGCTCGATGGTTTGCCCGAAGGCTCCGCGCCGATTCTGGCCAAGCTCATCAAGTCGCGCCTCTTGTCAGTGACCCGCTCTCGCGAGCAAGGCAGCTCCGGGGCGCGTATCGAGCTGGCTCACGAATCCTTGATCCATTCCTGGCGAGCCTTGTCGCGCTGGGTGGACGAGAGCCGCGAGGATTTGGTGTTCATGGAAGAGATCGAGCAAGCTGCTCTTCTCTGGGATCAGCGCGGTCGCAACCCCGAAGAGCTCTGGCAGGCTGCCGCGCTCGCCGAGGCGCTGCGCAAGCGAGAGCGACTGGCTGCGAGCTCGGATCGAGAACCGCCCAGCTCGAGCTCGGATCGAGAACCGCCGAGCTCGAGCTCAGCACCAACCCCGAGCAGCGACGCTGCGCTCACGCCTTTGGCCGTCACCTTTCTGGATCGTGCGCGGTCACGGGAGCTTCGTCGCCGCAAACGAAAACGTGCGGTCATCGCGTTGGTGATCGGCGCCTTGTCGCTCATTGCGGTGGTGCTCGGCGTACAAAAGATCGAAGCCGACCGTCAGCGGGCGCGCGCCGAGCAACAGCGTGTCCAAGCAGAGCGGCAACGAACAGTAGCCGAGCAACGTAGAGCAGAAAGCCTGCGCGAAGGTGGGCTGGCGGCGCTGCACAGCGGGCATATGCTCGAAGCGCGGGCCAAGCTACGGGCAGCGCTGGAAATCGAGGATGCCCAAAGCGCGCGTGCTCTTTGGTGGCAACTGGATGGCGAGCCTCTGCGGTGGTCCAAGACGCTCGGCGGCATTCCCTATCATGCGTCCTTTTCGCCCAACGGCCAGACGGTTGCGAGCGCCAACCACGACGGCTCGCTCTACCTGTTCGACGTGCTCACCGGCGCCGCGCGAATGTTGCGCGGACACGTGGATCAGGCCACCGCTGTGGTCTATTCGCCCGATGGGGCTTTGATCGCCTCGAGCAGCTGGAGCGGGGCGATCACGGTGTGGAAGATGCCCGAGGGCAAGCTGCTCCAACATTGGCACGCCCATGAAGGTGGCACGCAAGCACTGAGCTTCAGCACGGACGGCGAGCAGCTCGCTAGCAGTGGACACGACAGGCGGGCCGCCGTGTGGCAAGTGCGCAGCGGAAAGCGGCTCGCGTCCTTGGATGGCGCCCACGATGCTTCAGTGCCTGCAGTCGCGTTTCACCCAACGGGCAAGCTGATCGCTACGGGGGGCATCGACGCCAAGGTACAGCTTTGGAGCCTGCCTTCGGGCAAGGCGTTGGCCGGGTTCACTACTCACACGGACCGCGTCTTGTCGGTGGTGTTCAGCCCAGACGGCAAGACCCTCGCTTCGGGGAGCTTCGACGGAACCGTCCAGCTGCGCAGCGGCAACGACTTCACCAAGCTGGTGGCGCTGCCGCAAGACACCGGCGTACGCGGTATGAGCTTCAGCCCCGATGGCCGCAAGCTCGCGGTAGCAGCCCTGGACCACACGGTGCGGATCTATCGGCTCGCCGAGCGGAAGCTGATCCAGGTGATTCGGGGTCACAGCAACGCTGTTCGGCACGCTACCTACGGTTCTGCGGGTCGCCTGCTGATCTCGACGGGGATCGACCGCACCGTCAAGCTGTGGGACACGAACGTCCATCGACCTGCTTCCAGCACGCAACAAGCCCATGATGATGCCGTCAACGGTGTCGCCTTCAGCCCCGATCGCAAGCTCGTCGCCACAGGTACTCGAAACGGTCAAGTGCACTTGTGGCGGGTCGACACAGGAGAGCATTTGCGCATGCTGCGGGGCACTGGCGCAGGAGTCATCGGCGTGGGTTTCAGCCCAGATGGAAAGCTGCTGGCGGCAGCCGCACGGAAGACCATACGGTTGTGGAGCTTGGCCGACGCCTCCAAGGAGCCCAAGTTGCTCGGCGGCCATCCTGGCTCGGTCGCAGAGGTCCGTTTCAGTCCCGACGGCCGACGCCTCGCCGCCGCTTGCGCCGATGGCAGTGTCGTGTTGCACGATCTCGCGCCCCCCGGGGGCCGCCGAACGCTGAAGGGGCACCGAGGCCTATTGTGGGCGTTGGCCTTCGACCTCAGCGGCCGACAGCTGGCCAGCGCCAGCGACGACCGCACCATTCGAATCTGGAACGTCGACAGTGGCCGCCAAACGCAACTCCTCGAGGGTCATACCGACACGGTATGGGGTGTTGGCTTCGCTTCTGAGAACGAGGTGGTATCCAGCGGGGCGGACGGCAGCTTGCGTCTTTGGGATCTGCGCCAGAAGACGGGCCGCGTGCTTCGGCAGACCAAGGCCAGAGCTTATTGGCTGGATGTGGATGCGGCCCGCGGCCGGATCGTCGTGCCCCAATCTGACGGCGACACGCGGCTGTACACACTCGTCGATGGCAAGGTCGGCGAGCCAGCGCTGCTCCGGGGGCATCGCGACGAGGTGAATTTCGCGCGGGTGAGCCTTGATGGAAAACTGATTGCCACCACCAGTGACGACACCACAGTTCGTCTCTTCTTCAGTGATAGCGGAAAGCCCTATTGGCGTGCGCCTCTGATGTTGCGAAAGCCAGCACGATTGCTCACCCATCGAGGATGGCTATCGCTCGACACCAGCAAACAAATCGATCCTCCCGAGAGCGGCTGGGCGAGCCGCGCCGCAGAAAGAGCCCGCCGAGCCGTACTGAGCGACGACGGATCGACCCTCTGTCTTGCCTCCTATGCCGACGAGCTCGAGCTTTACGACGTCGCCGCGGACAAGCGCTTGGCCCGACGCGATTTAAGCGGCATGAGCCAGGTTTTGGCCCTACCGAAGGCCTGCCTGGGACGCTCCCAAGATGGCAAGCTGTGGCGCCTCACAGAGACCTCTTGGGACGCGCTCGCGGTCGGCACTGCCGTCGACGCTGTGGCCTGGATCGGGGAGCTCCTGGTGGTCGCGGGTGGCGAGCTCTTTCGGCTCGACGACGCGGGCCGCTATCGCAGCCGGCGCAGGGTCGGTCGCGGCGTGACGACGCTGTCGGCCAACAGCAAGCTGTTGGCATTGGGCTTCCGCGACGGAAATGTCGAGCTTCATGGTCTAGACGCCAAGGCCAAACAGCCACGTATCATCCTCGAGCTGACGCCGTCGAGCCCTCCCACGGCCATCGTGTGGGGACCGACAGGCACGATCGTCGTGGGTTTTGCCGACGGCACCGTAGGGCTTTGGGACCAACTCAACGGAGCGCGGCTTTCTCACGCCAAGCTACATGGACAGCTCATCCACTTGTTGCTCGAGCGCAACAAGCTCTACGCGGCCACCGACTTGGGGCAGCACTTGGTATGGGATCTTCACGCACTCTACGACGACTACTGCGCCCTGCTCCGAACGGTTTGGAAGCAAGTAGGCGTCGTCTGGGAAGGTCGGCAGACCCGTTCGGCGCGAGCCGCCGGTCAGTCACCGCTGTCGCTAGCTGACGACCCACCATCCTGACTGGCAACCGCAGCCGATTGCCGCGCGGAGCGCCACAGCAACGCGGAGCACACGAGCGCTGCTACCACGGTCATGCCGATCGAGCCGAGCATTCGCATTGCGCCACAATCCCCACCTCGAGCACTGAGCCACCAGCCTGGGTGGATCAGCACGACGAGCAGAGCCCAAACCGAGCGCCCCACCGCATGGCCACGCATGAGGGCACGCAGTGGCGGAGCAGCCACCAGCAGCAAGCTGAGCACCAACAGCGCCCATCCAACACGCTCGGCCCGCACGATGGCCTGCATGGCGCCGGGGCCAGAACAGGCAATGAGTAGCTGAGAGCCGAGCGCCATTGGGCTCAGCTATGCCCCATGACGGCAGCCCTGTCCCGACAAAACCCCCCTTGGGCGTGTGGGCAAGACGCGCGAAACTCAGCAGACTGATCGAAATCCGGGTTAGCGACGGAGCGGTCCGGGCGATATGGTGCGGCTCATGTCGCGCCTCGACGCTCACTTCCTCCCGCTTTGGGCATCCTTGTTGCTTGCGATATCGCTGCTCGGCTGCCCTGAAGAGGGGACCAACTCGGCGACAAAAGGGCCGGCGACCTCGTCAGCTACCACCACGTCAGCCCCGAAGCCGAGCACCTCAGCTACCGGGCAACCCAATACGACCAGCAGCAGTAGCGCCGCTGCTAGGCCGAAGAGCTTGACTGAGCTGTTGGCCCTCCCGCCCGCCGCCAGCATGAAGACGATGAAGTTTCTGCAACTCGAACACCGCGACAGGATCGGGGTTTACATCGGGCACTTTTGGCGTGGCCCCGGGACAACAATGAGGCGGGCCGCTGCGGCCCCATGGGCGGGCGCAGCCCCGGTCGCGGCTAGGAAAACATCACACGACTGCTCGAGCGCGGCCCGAAGATGGTGGCATTGAACAAGCCGAGCTGGCAGGCCTGGAGTAGCGCAAAAGTCGGCAAGAAGCGCTGGATGGCGAAGGTGGCGCGTGGCAGCGGAGTTTCGATTGGCAACGACCGCGGCCCACTGCAAGCGATTGCAGTCGTAGTGGATGTGCCCGCCACGCCCGCGGTAGGCGTCGTCCTGAGCTGGCCGTAACGTCAGCCACAGCTGGAAGCAACCTTGCTCGACACGGTGCGACACCTGCAGCGCTGTGTTGTCCAAGTCGGCAAGGGCTGCGTGCCGGACGCACCGTAGCGGTGAGACTGTCGCCTACTCGGCTTGCTGTAAGTGGGCGAGCAGCTGCTCGTTGAAGAGCGCCGGCTGCTCGATGGGCAAGTTGTGACGCCCGTCGGCTACCTCGACGAAAACCGAGCCTTCGATGGCGTCGTGAACGAGCTTGCCAGCCAAGAAGGGAATGTTGGCATCGAGGCTGCCATGCATCACGGTGGTCGGGCAGCTGATGGCTCCGACTTCGTCCTTCACCGTAAATTCGGCAATCGCTTCCCAAGCACGGGCTCTTGCGGGGCTTGCCTCCTTGGTGAGCGAGCGCAGCAAACCCATTATCGGCCCAGTGAAGGGAATGACCTCGGCGATGGTCGCTTCGATCTTCTGCCAACGCTGGCTGTCAGATTTGGCCGCTTCGAATCCCTCTTGCGACAGCAGCGCCATGATGCGCGCAAACGCCGCGGCGCGGCGACCGTTGTGGCTGGTGGTAGAGGCAAGAAACAGCGAACGAACCTGATCGGGTCGATCGAGCACATAACGCAGCGCGACCATGCCGCCCATCGAGTGGCCCACCAGGTGCACCGCTTGGCAGCCACCGTCGCTTCGCACTGCTTCCAAGTCGGCCGCGAGGGTCGCGACGTCATAGCCCTCAGCCTGCGCATCGCTGCCGCCAAAGCCTCGCAAATCGAAGCTCAGCACTCTGTAACCCGCCGCGAGCAAGACCTCGGTCTGCTCTCGCCACGCCCGCCGCGAGAAGCCCAATCCATGCACCAACATGACGACCGGCGCGTCGGCTGCCCCCTGACAATCGACAGCGAGCCGGCAGCCGTCTGTCGCTTCGACATACCGCTGCTGTTCGTTCATGCAGCGAGCATCGACCTGTCCCCCACCGGCCGCAAGTCAGCGCGCGTCAGCGCTTGACCAACTTGCCCGCTCCCGAGATCTTCTGGCTGATCTTCGGGTTTCCGTCGTAGCGCACCTTTCCGGCGCCCGAGATTTTCACATCGAGCTCTTTGGGCTCGCCGAGCTCGACCTTGCCCGCGCCGCTGATGCTCACCGATACCGAGCTTGCTGAAAGGCCCGTAGCGTCGGCCTTGCCGGCTCCCGAAAAACCAATCTTCAGCTTCTTGGTCTTGCCTTTGAGCAGCACGTCACCAGCGCCGCTGAGCTCGATGGCCAGCGCGTCGTTGTCGACCCCTTCGACGTTGATCTTGCCAGCACCGCTGAGCGCTACCCGCTTGACGTTCTTGGCGCTCAGCTCGAGCCGCAAGGGCAACTTCGGGTCGAGGTTCTTCTTGCTACTGACGGTCAGCTTGCTGCCTTCGACCTTGGTTTCGATCAACGGCAACAGATTGTCGTCACCGCTGAGTTTCAGAGCGGGCTTCTTACCCAAGCTCAGCTCGAGCTGCAGCGCGCCGCTCACGACCACCTCGTCGAACTCGCTGACCGTACGCGTGTCCTCGGCTGCGGTACCGCTACCTGGCTCCCCAGTGCAAGCGAAGAGCGCGACACCACAGAGCAGCGTAGCCAAAAAGAACAGGGCTCGGACGCAGTAGGCCTTCATCACCACCACGCTTAGTACAGCTCCCTGGAAGAAAGTACCCAGATCGGCGAGGGCCACGCGAACCGATGGCGTGCTGCTGTTACGTCGAGGTATCGCAACGAAGCCCTCGTCGTTCGGAGCTGCCGAGACGGGTACTTTCATGAGGGAGCTGTACATGGCCCAGCCACCAGATGGATCCGTGAGCTGGCTCACTGGCCGGTGGACATAATGTGCGACCCCGCCTGTACCGCGCTCGATCTGGTGTGTAGGCTGGAGCGGATGTCAGCGGCGTTCGTATTGGTTGCTGCGCCCGAGTTGGCGGACATGTTGGGGTCCTTGCCGGTCAGGCATGTGGGAGACCTCGACAGCGCGCTCGAGGCCCTCGCGGATCCTGAGCTTGCGTGCGCCGCGGTGTCGCTCGCGCTGCCCTGGGGCCGAGAGCTGCTGGTTGCCCTCAATCAACGGGCCGATCGGGTGCCGTTCATCGCGGTGGGATCAACAGAGGGCATGGCAGTCATACCGGTGGCTTCGCTGATCGAACCGCTCGACGCCGACGAGTGTTGCCACGTCGTTCGGCGGGCTTTGACACTGGCGCGCTCTGGCAGCTCTGCCCAGCTGCTTGGTGAGTCCAAAGTGATGAACCGCGTGCGCGCGTTGGTGAAGAAAGCTGGGCCCAGTACGGTCACCGTGCTGGTCCGCGGCGAAAGCGGCACGGGCAAGGAGCTGGTGGCTCGTGGGGTACACGATGCGAGCGACCGCAACGATGGGCCCTTCGTGAAGATCCACTGCGCGGCGCTGCCAGATGCACTGCTCGAGAGCGAGCTATTTGGTTATGAAAAAGGGGCCTTCACCGGAGCGGTTGCGCGCAAGCTAGGGCGCGTCGATGTAGCTCAAGGCGGCACCCTCTTTCTCGATGAGATTGGCGACATCACACCGGCGATGCAGGTGAAGCTGTTGCGCTTGTTGCAAGACCGGCAGTACGAGCGGCTGGGCTCCACCGAAACGCGCAAAGCGGACGTTCGCT
>CAZRGL010000214.1:5496-16154 GCA_964599485.1 uncultured Polyangiaceae bacterium | reverse complement strand
GTGCTGATTCGCGGCCGTCTAGGTGGGGGATGAAGAAGATGAGGGCCATGCCCGGGATGGTGGCTAGGAAGCTCACGAAGAAGAAGCCACTGAAGCCTATGAGATCGGCGATAGCGCCGCTGGCGATGCCCGCGATGGTGAAGCTCACACTCATCAGCGCCGTGACGATGGCCATGTGTGCCGCCTTGTGGCGCGGATCGCAACAGCGCATCAGGTAGATCATGAAGACCGCTGTGCCCAAGCCCTGACCAAAGTGCTCGAGGCAAATGACGGCAGCAACCGCTTCGAAGGGGACGCTCTTACCGCTCATGGCGAGGCCCACATAGAGCAGGTTGAGCAGGTTCTGAGCAAGCACGAAGGGCCAGATCCAGCGGCGCAACCCCTGCCTAGAAATGAGCCATCCGCCGACCGCTGTCGCCACCAACGAGGCGGCGAGACCGTAGACGCCGTTGGCGAGTCCGATTTGATCTTTGCTCAGCTCCAAGAAGCGCCTCAAAAACGGAACCTTCATCGCAAAGAGGAGCGACTCGCCGGTCCGGAAGAAGACCACGAACGCCAAGATGCGACCGGTCTGGGGCTGGTCCAAGAAGTCGACGAAAGTGCGCGCGTACGGTGCGTCGCTGCGCTCGAGTCGCGCCTTGATGCGACCGCGCAAAGCCAGCAGCAGCAACATCACCAACAGCAGCGAGGAGGTGATCCAGCCAGCCAGCGAGACTTTGCCGAGCACCGGAATGGATGCGAGGCCAGCGCGGAAGCGCGCCCACAAGGGACCGAGCACCCCAAAACGCCGCTCGAGGAGGAATATGGCGACCACCAGCCCTGCGGTCAGCAGCATTCTCAGGCGCAGCCGCAGTATTCCAGCAAGCAGAACGCCGATGGACTGCTGGCGTTGCTCGCTGCGAGGCAGCACCGCCCAGTGCACGACCGTGAGCAAGAACATGACCGCCGCCAGTCCCCACAGACCCAGCGTCCAGCCATAGTGCGCGATGAGCAGGATGGCGCCACCGTTGACCGCCACCGTCGCCACTTTGTACGCGAAGGCGCGGCCACCAACATAACGAGATTGCTCCTCCTCGTTGAGGCACTCTAGATAGAAACCGTCGATCGCAATGTCGTGGGTGGCCGACAAGAACGAGACCAACAGCAGCAACGCAACGAGCGCCGACATGCTCGAGCGCAGCCAAGGCATCGCGAAGACCACCAAGCAAGCCGTCAGCGCGACCTCCACACCAATCAGCCATTTGCGCTTCGTCTCAAAACGGTCGAGCAGCGGTCCCCAGAGGAACTTCAGATTCCACGGCAAGTGGAACAGTGAAGTCAGACCAATGCCGGAGAGACTGGTGCCGAGCTCGGTGAACAGCAGCTTGGCGATGTCGCCGTTGACGATCGAGTAAGGGAAGCCCTCGGCAAAATAGGTGGACAGCACCCATGCCAAGGTGACGCCACGCTTGCTGGCCGGGGCGGGCCCGGATGGTTGCCTCTTGCTGGCCACGCCGCGCGAGCATAGCGAAAAGCCTCTGGTGTGCCGCCTAAGTTGCGATAATGCCAGCGCAGGGAATTTGCAGGTCCGGATCCGCCGCCAAACCTCAGCTTGGCACGCGCGCCCTCATTCCTCGCGGGTCGCGGTGGTCGCAGCCGGCGTCCCGACAGCTTCGACATGCGAGCTGCGCGGCGCAAGATGGAGAAAGCGACGGCGACGTGCGCGCGAGATAATATGTCCTCGTGCTCGGGTATCTCACGCGTCTCGACCTCCTACGGTTGATGAGGTTCGTCTGCTCATTCGCCTGGGCGGACGGCGAAATCCAACGCGAGGAGCAGGAGCTGGTCCGACGAATGTTGAGTCGTATTTCGTTGGAGTCGCGCGACCGAAAGACGGTTCTGAATTGGCTCGATGTCCCGCCACGCCCCGAGGAAGTCGATCCGTCGCTCATCCCCGCCAAGCACGCCTGGATCTTCCTCGATACGGTCAGGAGCGTCATGGACGCTGACCAGGTCATCGATCCCCAAGAGCATAAGCTGATGGCTCGGTTGGAGAAGTTCTTGACCCACCGTTGAGCTCGAGCCCGGGCTCGGCTCACTTGTTGGGTGCGGCGGCTAGCAGGGTCCGGGACTGCCGTGGTGCGGGTGTGCGGGGGAGAGCTCGGAGCGTTCGGCTGATTCGATGGTGCGGTCTGCTCCGCTGATCGACCAACGGGTGAAGCTGCCGGAGGGCATGGCTGTGAGGAAGACGAGATTCCAGCCGCTGTTCGTTCGGCGCAGCTCGGGTCCGGCTTGATAAGCCATGACGGCCGCTGGGATTGGCACCAGCGATTGCAGATATGCTGGCCCGGCGACTTGTCCTCCGCCGATCGAGAGCAATTCCTTGATGGCCCGAGCCAAAGGCAGCGGTTGGGCCAAGTCGATGGACGGCTCCCGCATCAGAACCCCCGAGGCGCTCGCGCAGAGCTCGGACGTCAGCGGAGCACCGACACGGGACTGTTCGACCACGTGCACCGCCTCTCCAACTTCGTTTACGACGACGATCATGTCCTGAGGCGGTCCGTCGCCCATCCAACGCGCATTGAAGAACTTGTGCAGCTGCCAGCCTGGCGGCGTGCGTTCACTTACGAAGCGCGGCCGCGCTCCGTGCACGGATGCGGCGCGCTCCCACGCCGCTTGCAGGAGCGTGTCAAACGCAACAGCGGGCGGCGCAGGAGGGGGCTCTGGATGTTGATGTTGTTGTTGCTCCGAAGGCGGCAGCGAAGCCGGCGCCTTCCTCAGCTCCTGCTGCGCGTCGAACACCTTGCGCACGTACTTGGTCTCCACGCGGTCGAGCGCGTCGCCCAGCGTAAACGAGCCAGCGACTGGGTAGCCAAACTGGAGCTCGAGCCAATAGTGCGTGCGCGTTCCGACCCGTTCTTGTTGCCCGGTGTCGGGGTCATGCTCGTAGACCCCGCGATCCACTGCTTTCTGGGCAAGGGTCGTGTTGGCCATCAGCCCCGTTTCGTAGAGCGTGCTACGGCCGAACACCTGGCGCCCAATTTCCCAGCGTGCCGGGGACAAGACGAATGTCGTCAGCAACGCCTTGCGAACGCAGCTCCACAGAACGTAGCAAACGCAACCCGCAGCCCCCATCACTACGAAACAGAACCCGAAGAGCACCGCGGCGTTATCGATGCCATTTGCCAGCGCTATCACAGCTGCGATGGCGCCTAACAGGATCACGATGGCAACCCACCAAGCAAAATGGACTTCGGGTGCGTCACCGTACCAGCTCAAGATCTGGCTCTGTCCAGCGCACTCATGCTGAAGGCGCCCAATGCGCTTGTTCGTCCAGGCAGACTGTTCTGCGTCACCCGCGACCATCATTCACAGCTCAACTCCCACAGCACCACCGCCGCAGTTCCTACCAGCATTGAAGCTCAGTGGATGCAACTATCAGCTCGTCCTCGGATCCAGGGGACTGGCCAGTCTGGCTAGTCGCTATCGAGCGCTTTGAGCTTGGGCTCGCGCGGGGGAGGGTCGCTGGGCTCTTGGTGCTTTTCGAGGTGGCGGTACCAGTCTGCACCGAGCTCGGTAAGCTCGATGTTGTTGCCATCGGGATCGCTAACAGCGGTCCGCTTGCACCATCCCAAATCGCGCGGCGGGTACAACAGCTCGACACCTTGCCGCTCGAGCATCGCCGCCACCGCGTCGATGTCGAAGACCGAAAAAGCGAGCGTCACGGCTCCCTGCTCCCCGGAAAGCTCGACGCTGTCCCGGCACGGGTGCACGGCAAAATACAAATCACCAAGGAAGCATCCCCAGTGCGGCTTCATGTGGTCGTGTTGCTCTTGTTTGAGCGGCAGACCCAGCACATCCCGATAAAACGTCGCCAGCCGCGCCGCGTCACGCGACACGATGCGAACCGCCGACATTGATTCGATGTGCACGGGCATGCCCCCGATGGGGTGTACCCCATTGGCCACGCCATGGCGACCCGCCCTTGCGCGGCGACTCTGCTGCGCGGCGACTGCTGCGCGGCGACTCTGTTGCGCGGCGACGCTGCTGCGCGGCGACTCTGCTGCGCGGCGACGCTGCAGCGCGGCTGCTCAGGGCGCTTCTGCGGGGCCCAAGTTGTTGCGCAGCTGGTTCAAACGCAAGATGTTGTGCAGCGCGATGAAGTTGCAGCCGGAGCACCAATACCACTTGTCGTAGGCGCCCTCGTTGTCGTGCAGCATCACCGCGAAGCCACCGGTCCACGGCTTGCCTTTGATTTCGAAAGCCTGGGGCAATTGCTTGAACAGAACGCGTTCGTCGTAGGCGTAGAAGGCCTCGGCGCGATCGAGCATCGCCGTGTCACCGGTGAGCTCGAACAAGATGAGCTGACCGTGGAAGATGATGTTGTTCTCGGCCAGCCCGATGTAGCCACCTGTCGCATCATTGAGGTAGGCCCCCTGCATCTCGTCCCACAGCGGGCTCAGCGCGTCGACGATTGTCAGGGCTTGGTCCAGGTAGGCTTGCTCGCCAGTCGCTTGGGCCATAGTCGCCAGCGCCATCAGCATGTTGGAGCTGTCCGAGGCGTTGAGCGTGCCGGAGGGGGAGGTCGTGTAGTGGCCGTCGTCAGTGCGGTAGGGCTCCAGCATCGCGAGGATCTGGTCGGCCTGGGTGAGGTGCAGGGTAGCGGTCGAGTCGAGCTCACCGATCACCTTCTTCATCGCCATCGCGATTTCGGCGTTGATGGTGGCGATACCGCCGCCGGTGAACAGCGGTCCGTAGATGGAGAACGCGCCGCCCGACTCGATCAGCGTGGGCTCTTCGATGATCATCTCGTTGATCATGCGCAGCCGAATACTGATGAAGTTGATGTAGGAGGCGTCACCGGTATGCAGATAGGCATCGATGAGGGACGAGGCTCCACCAAAGGCCGTGGTCAGCTCCGAGCTGCTGACGTCCTCACCGTTGGCCCAGCGCATCAACACATCTGCTGCCTGCTCGCGGTACAAGTCGGTGGACTCCAGCGCGATTTGCTCCAGGTCAGCTCGCCCCAGCGCTTTGCCGTAAGCAAACAAGGCCCGCGGCGCCACGCCTGGCGTATCTCCCGTTGCCGTGTAGAGCCACTGCCCTTCAGGCGTCAGCGCATGGTCGACCATGTTGTCGAGGGTGGTCAGTGCCATCTCACGGAAGACAAAAGGACCTGCCGGTTCAGGCTGTATTGGCTCCGACTGTGGGTCGGTGCACCCCACGAGCACGGACAACATGCAGGCGAGCGCCAACGTCACGGATGGGCGAGACCGGACAGCGAGCAGAGCGTTCATCGGGTTTGCTACCTCGGCGCAACGGGCGTGGACTATCACCCTGCGCAATGCGACACCAAAGAGTGTCACAACAACTTAGGAGCAATCGCACAGCTGTCAAGCCGCAGCCAACCAAAAAGTCGCGTGTACCAGACCTAGGTCGGAGTCGGCTCGGGACAACCGTAGACAATGTCGATGTCGACGACGGTGCCGTCCGTGATCGCGGCGCAGTCCACCCCGTAGAAGGGCAGCTTGTTGGTCATCGGATCGTAATCCCAGCCCTTTTCGTGGTTTGGGTCCTGGGGGATGGGCATCGGATCGTCGTTGAAGAACACGTAGATGTCCTCACCCTCGGGCGGCGGATTGGCCAGCTCGTATTCGCAAGACAGCGTGTCGGCAACAATCGCCGCGAAGGCCGCATCGAGCGTGTTCTGATCCTCGGTGAGGTAGTACTTGGTCATCGGATCGGCTAGCGGCTTGCCCCCGGCCATCGCAAAGTCGTTGAGATCGCCCGCGTCTACGCCTTTGCCAAAACCGATCACGTAGGTGGGCACACCTTTCTTCGCGAGCAGATCGGTGAGGATTTGGATAGTGACGGGATCTTCATTGTTGCCGCCGCAGCTCGACGATTGCTTGCCATCGGTGAAGAAGACGATGAACCCCGGCTCGTCTTTCGAGAACGCGGGCTCTTCGGCGGCTTTTGCGAGGGCTTGGCTGATGTTGGTCACACAAGGACCGTTAGGCTTGGTGATCTGCATCAGCTGCTGGATCATGGTCTCCATCCCTGGCGCGATGGGGATCTGCACATCATCTTGGTCGCAGCCCTTCCCCGTCTTGTCGGGAAAGAGGATCAAACCGTAGTTGGCTTTTCCTTTGTGTGCCGTGGTCACCTTGGTGATGGCAGCCTCGACCATGCCGAACTGGGCGTTGCTGAGGCTGCACGAACGGTCGACGACAAACATCACGTTGGAAGGCACGGGCGTAATCGCGATCTCTTGATCGCCGCACTCGCCACCGGGCACACAAATGCCCGAATCGAGATCGCACTCGGTGCCTTCGGCGCAATCGTCGTCGTGAGCGCAGGTGCCGTCGTCGATGCACTTGCCGCTAGCGGAGCAGAACTGCCCGGCCTCGCAGGGCGGCGAACAATTGTTGATGCTGGTCATACCCCCCGAGCCGCCCATGGCGCTCGTCGTCGAGGCCCCTGCGGCTGTGTTCGTCAGCGTGCTGTTCTGCTCGGTCTCACAGGAGATCACCAAGAGACCAGCCCCAATCAACAACGCCGCCCAACCAAGCCCGCTTCTGGCAACCATGTCTTCGCCTTTGCTCGCCCCCATTCTGAGCAAAGCAGCGCACGGGCCGCTTGGCAAGGAAGCTCGTGGGCGACTTCTGGATTCGCCACATGATCAAACACAGCGTTGGTGAGTCCACACTAGCGCTCTAGGATGAAGCTCACACGACCCTTCATGTCGCGTTTGAGGGCAAAATCGACGTTTCCGGCGATGCTACCGTGATCGGTCGACGGCTTCGAGACACTGCCCCATTGACCTTTGGCGGTGGCCCGAACCGAGCGCAGCTTGCCGCCTTTCGGCCCTCCGCGATAGTAGGCAATCACGCCGCCTTTGATGGCCATGAGCTGAACTTCGTCGATGAGCTGCGGCTTCGTCGCAAACCAGGGATGCTGCTGGGGCTGACCCGTGGGGCTCAGCGTCACGAAACACAACCGCGTCTGGCCGGGCTGACCTAGGTCGTAGAAGAGCGCCAGATGGTAGCCGGCGCCGTTGTGGGCGATGGCGCCGTAGGCCCAGGGCACGGGCACGACTTTGGGCTTTTGCAGCCAGCTGCCGTCGGCGGCGATTCGCGCCATGTAGGTCCGCGCCTCGGGCCTCGCTCTGAGGTTGTTGCCAACCATCCATTGCTCCTGCCAGAGCACGGTGAAGCCGTCCGGATCGGGACAGGCAACGACAGTGGCTGGGCTTCCGTTTTTTGCAACCCGAAGCGAAGTGGCGTCGACCAGCTTGACCTTCCCGAAGGCGCCGGCCTTTTTAGTGGCTTTGTTCAGGGCCACGAGCGCGAAACGCACGAACGGTCGACCCGAGCGCTCACCTGTCAGCGCAACGAGCAACGCATCGCTTCGTGCTGCCAGGGCGCTGATGACCGGACCGCCCCGATGAAGGACGAGCCGCCTGGAGACCGGCTTGAGACTGGCGTCGACGCCGCGCAGGGCGACCACGAAACGACGACCCGAGCGCGTAGCCCGCAACCGATACCCAGCACCAGCCTCGAAACGAATCTCACTCGACACGATGGCTGCGCCAGCTTGGGCCTGTGCCCGCGAGCCGCTGAGCAGCAACAACAGCAAGGTCGTCGATACCAAAATGGCATGGCGAAAGAGCATGGTGGACCTCCTGATTGAACCAGTGGCCTCGACATCCGTTTTTGTGACCGTCAAGGTGCGTATACTCACCGGATGGGGACGCAGAAGAGCACGCTCAGCACCAAGGAGAATCTGCTCTTGCTCGAGGATTGTGGGCTTGGGTTCGTCGAGGTGGAGCCGGCTGAGTACGAGGTCGGCTCGAGTGTCGACTTGGGTGTCTCACTCCTCGCCAACCCA
Source organism: uncultured Polyangiaceae bacterium (assembly GCA_964599485.1). GTDB lineage: Bacteria > Myxococcota_A > Polyangia > Polyangiales > Polyangiaceae > JAPYTK01. Next base: position 8,285 of record CAZRGL010000214.1, on the reverse strand, counting down.
CCTCAGATCTTCTGGTCGAACGAGCCAAGGGCCACGCCGAGCAGGACAGTCCGCCTGGTCGAACCTCTTTACATCAGCCGGGATGTGCTGCGACTGGACGATTGGCTCCGCCTCGTGAGTCACCCCGACCTGCTGGGACTCGAGGAGCTGGTCCCCGAGCGGAAGCTGCAGGCCCTCGAGGCGCAGCGCTGCGGCGATGAAACCGTGAAGGTGCATCCCACCCCGAGTGCGCAACAGAAAGCTGGACGGCGGCTGGAGCTAGAGGAGATTGCGAGACAGCCAGAGCCCAATCCGGCTCTTGCGCTGGACCCTTGGACGGCAGACCGAGTGACCTCAGCCGTGGGCGGCACGCTGCCCCGCTGGTACGAGTGGGAGATTGCAGCCCGTGGTCGGCAGGGGAGACTGTACCCATGGGGCGACGAGATCGACCTCCGAGAGCTGTCCTTGGACCGTCAGGATTACTCCGTCGATACAGAAAGCACCATGGGCTACTACTGCTACGACCAGCTCGTGGACTATGTCCACTCCTTCGGGATCTATGCTGCGCTGCCCTCACCCATGGGCCTGGTCGGTTTGGCGCGCCCGGGCCGGGAATGGAACTTGTGCCACGAAGGACAACCGCTCGCAGACGCAGCGTACATTCTGCGCTCCATCTCAGATCTCGGAGCCATGGCTTTGATGATCCCCGGACAGCGGCCGCATACCTGGGACTCCGGCAAGAAGCACCGGGGCAAGACGCGCTTCGCTTTTTCAGGCCCAATCCTGCCCTGCTTTGCACCCCCAACGGTAGCGCCTCGAAGCAGAGCTGCCTCGCTCCGCGCTGCAAAACGACCTCGAGCTCGCGGCGGCAGGCACGCAACACAACAAACGAGCTCGTTTCGTGGCGTCCTCTTACGTCAACAGCCCCTGCGGTCCTAGCAGCAACAACGCCGGCAATAGCGGCGCGGGCAGCGGCCCGAATCCCGGCAACAACACCGATTTCGACGATGGCTTCAGCGGCGCAGGCGTGGTGCTCGGCGGCAAGCGAGCCAGCTTTCGCATCCCGGGCGGACTGGTCTTGTTCACCCTCGGGCTTTTTGGGCTTGCGCTGTTGACGCGCAGGCGCAAATCCAAGCCGGATCTATCGTCGAGCTAGGCGGCTAGGGAATTTGAAGCCTGAAAACGGGCGGTGGCTCCTCCCGACGGGTGACGGAACGCGGTTCGTCCCGAAAATGGTCTACTCAGAAGGAAGAAGGTAACTACACGATCGTATAACTCGCCAAATAAATGGTGCAGTCGCGAAACAGGATCTCGAAAGGAAGATGACGATGTTGTCTTGGCTCAAATCGCTGTTTTCGAGGAAAAGGACTGCGGCTGACTCTGAAGACACTGACGACGATGACCGCGTCCACAATGTCTGCCCGGGCTGTGCGCTCGAACACGCCTTGGTCGAGACGGGCAAGCTGGTCTGTCCCCGTTGCTTCGCCCACTACCACGTCGACGCGGACGGGACCGTCAGCATGCCTGGACAAGAGGAGTCATCGCCGGACGACCTCAGTCCGCCCAAGAGCTTTGATGAGCATTGGGAACAGATCCTGACCAAAACCCAGACGTCCGAGTGGCCGCTGCACGTCGTCACAGCGGGTGCCTTCAGCCACTACGGCGCCGAGGCGGCCGGCACGCTCCAGAAGCACCTCGATGACAACGATCTTGCGGTCGTCGTGGCGGCTGGCCTCGCTTTGGCACAGCTGAACGATCAAGCGGACTCAATCGTGCCGCGCATCGTCGAGTTGCTGGACGATCCCAATGGCATTGTGCGCATTCACATGCGTTGGGTTCTGCGAGGCCTGCTGCCAGAATGCGTCCCGGTGCTGACGGAGTTGTACGAGTCAAAACCCGATCGTCGAAGCGTCATCGCCGACGCCCTCGCGTTCTTCGGTCCTCGCGCGGAAACTGCGAGCGAGACACTCGAAAAGTATGCCGACCAAAACGAAGAGGCTGGCGCTGCACTGCGGCAGATTCGCGGACCATGGAACGCCAACCCTGACCAACCGCTACCCTACATCAACGAGTGCATCAGCCTAGATGATGGCGCTCCCATGGGAGACGAAGCGCTCGGAATGGCTCTCTGGATCGAGTCGCTGCAGCGAGCCGTGGAGCGTTGCAGATGCGACGGGTGGAACGCACTCGACCGCTCGCAGTGGAACCCGCAAGAAGAGCAAGAGCTGACGTTCGGCTGGGCGCCTGATCAGGTGGCGATCGCAAGACCGTCCTTGACGCTCTGCAGCTATTTCGGCGCGGACGAGCTCCCCGAGGCAACCATCGAAGCCAGCGACGGCGAGAAGTTCACCAACATGGAGCTGCTGCGCGAGCTGATGGAAGTCTACAATGATATTTCGCCGCAGAACGGCCGCATCTTCGAGGGACTGATGCCACAGGAAGATGGACGGTTTTACATCAGCACCGGCTCATAGCCACACGGGGCCGCGCGCTTCGGTGAAGCAGCTCAGCTGTGCACGCCAAGCGACTGCAGAAACAAACCCGACAATCTATCGGCGAAATCGTCGTAGGGGAGGGGTTTATCCGGATAAACCCCTACATTGATTTCGGAGTTATGAGACAACCTCTAAAGCCCTACATTGATTTCGGAGTTACCGCAGGCACGGAAATCGAAATGGGCAAGACGTCCGAGATGGTGCAAGATTGAACGTAATCTGGCAATCCGCACCCGGTCGTGTCGTGTCGACTCTTGCGCGGAACTCACTTTCGGTACGCACGGCTGATTGACATAGGCCATCTGTTAATTGTGA
>CAZRGL010000214.1:0-5486 GCA_964599485.1 uncultured Polyangiaceae bacterium | reverse complement strand
GATGGCCTGCACCACGCCGTTTCTTCCGGTGACACTGATATGCGTGCATGCGCTGCTGTTGTCACGACCGTGGCGAATCGAACGGCGCAAGGTGCTCGCCTGGCTCGCGGGCTTCCTCGTCCTGTCGGCGCTCATCCTGTTCATACCTGGCGAACAGGAGTCAGGCGGAATGGGCTACATGAGCTACACGATGTCCGCCTGGGAGGTTCAAGTCCGCCGATTCTGGATAGCTCAGACGGTGCTGAATCTGCTGGCGATCTTGTTCTGGTGGCTGTGGCACCGGCAGGCCAAGCACAAGACAACCGTCGCCGAGGCACTAGCTGATGTGGACCTCGAACCTTGACGCAGCTTCGTCGCTCTGAGCTACGTACTCTTGGGCTCTTCACCACTAGAGCACCCATGCCGCCGCCGCTGCAGTACCCACTCGCACAGGACCTTTCTGCTTTTCCCTCAGGACTGATGCGGAGATGACCCAAATCTGCCAATCTCTACGCGTCGTGACCGATTTGAACACAATATCGACCAGTGGTCCGCGTGCCCCAAGCCGCATCCCTCCGACGGCTCCAACCATGCCCAGACTGTGTTGGCTAGCGCTTCCCTTGGCCGCTGCCGTGGCGAGCCTTGGATGCGACAGCAACAGCGCCTCCACGCCTGACGCTGGCCAAGCTCCACCACCCGCTGCCCACCAATCCAAGGCTTGGCAAGCCTTGCACGGGCCGCCGGGAGGGGTGGGCTACGACGTACGCTACAACTTTGCCGATCCCAACACCTGGTATGTCAGCGACTCGGGAGCGGGCATCTTCATCAGCACCGATCGCGGCACGAGCTGGCAACCCACCAACGGCGACATCGCCACCGTGCTCGACACGCAGAAGACGCCCGTGTTTTCGGTGACTGTCGATCCCCTGCAGCCGCAAACGCTGTGGATTGGCACCAACCAAATCGGACGCATCTTCAAGTCCACCGACGGCGGGATCAGTTGGGCTGAAAAGAGCGACGGTATCACCCCCAATGATGGGCTGTCCTTTCGAGGCTTCACCGTGCACCCGAAAAACTCGGACATCGTCTACGCCACGGCCGAAGTTCGTGGCGACATTCTGGCCGACGCGTTTCCGATCAGCGATCCCGAGCACCTCGGCGGTCGCATCTACAAGACGACCAACGGTGGCCAGAGCTGGAGCAAGGTCTGGGAGGGCGAGGCGCTCGCCCGCTACGTGTTCATCGATTCCCAATCCCCCGACACCATCTACGCTTCGACCGGCATTTGGGATCGGCTGCCCATCAACTTCCCGAGCTCCCAGCCGAGCCACCTCGATTGCGGCGGCGTAGGGGTCATCAAGAGCATCGACGGCGGAAAGACTTGGGCCGTACAGGGCCACAAGGAAGGCTTGTCCGTCCTCTACATCGGTTCGCTCGACATGAAGCCATCGGCCCCCTCGACGCTGCTGGCAGGAGGCGGCTTCGATGGCTGCGGGATCATCAATCCACAAGGACAAGAAGACCGCTATGGCGGCGTGTTTCTCACCACCGATGGCGGCGCCTCGTGGGAAAAAGTCCTCGGCGGCGACGTGATCAGCTCCGTGGAGTATTGCGACTCCGATCCGAACATCGCTTACGCCGTCAGTCTGAGGGCGTTCTACGGCAGCAAAGATGGCGGCAAAACCTGGACAACGGTCAGCGAGAACACCGCCAAATATGAGAAATGGGGGCCACCCAACATCAACACCGGCAATCCCATCGATCTGCAGGAAGATCCGGACGATTGCTCTCGAATCATCGCCAACAATTACGACGGGGGCAATTTCGTCACCACCGACGGCGGCCGCACTTGGAAGATGGTCAGCAACGGCTACTCCGGCTCCGATCCGGCCTCGTTGTTGATCGATCCCAATGACCCCAAGCGCGTCATCGCCGGCACGGCCATGGCTCCCTTCGAGAGCACCGACGGTGGCAGCTCATGGAAGAGCATCGGCTATTCCGAGTATCGCGGGCAGATCTTGATCATGGCCATGGCGCCCACCGACAGCAAACACATCGTGGCGAGCAGCCAGACCGAGATCTACCTCACCCACGATGGCGGCTCGAGCTGGTCCAGCCAAGGCAATGTGGCTACTGACAATCCTGAGCTGAGGATCCATCAGTTTGCGTTTGCGCCCAGCAAACCGGCCGAAATGCTTGTCGCCCGAGGCTACCTCGTCGCGCCCGAGCATACGCTCGAGCAAGCCAAGAACATCAATGGCGCCGGCGTGTACCGGTCCACGGACGGCGGCGGCAGCTGGACCGCGCTAGCAGATCCAGCGGTGAGCAACATCAGCATCCTGTCGGTGGCCGTCCATCCGAGCGATCCCAACAGCTTGTTCGCCGGCACCCAGTACGCCGGAGGCATCCTGGTATCGAGCGATGCCGGAGCGTCCTGGAAGTCGGCCAGCTTCGAGGGAAGCCCGAACGCCGGGTTCATCACCGAGATTGTCTTTGACCCAAAGAACGCCACGAACATGTACGCGTCCTCGCTTTCCGGGATGCTCAAGAGCACCAACGGCGGACAGAGCTGGAGTCGAATGGTGGCCGGTTTCGATGACACCGCGATGTTCAGCGACGTCGAGATCGACCCGTCAAACCCCAATACCATCTACGTCAGCACCCTGGAGCACGGACTGTTCTATTCCACCGACGGCGGAAGCCAATTCAAAGCCCTGCCCGATGTGCGTCCGGGCACGAGACGCGCCGCCATCTTGCAGCTCGCGCTGAGCGGCAATGGCGCGGTGCTCTACGCTGCTTCGTCGGGCCTCGGCGTCTTTCGTCTGGGCTCGCCCTAGTCAGCCCATTCACCACCCTACCGCGGCGCCGTGTTGCGAGGACCGTCGTCAGCCCAACCATCACGCGTGCCTACTGCGGTGCCGTCTTGAATCGTCGTTCAGCCATCACGACGTCGCGAATGGTCCAGCTCTTCTGCACAGCGAGCTCTGAATAAGCGCGCCGATAGAGCACCCGCACCAGGACCGACTGCGCCTTCGACGACGAGGCTCGGAAGCGGTAGCGGCTTCGGTGCTTGGCTCCTGCCGCGATGCGATTGTCACTGCGAACCCGGGTGGGTCTCCAAAAGGCCGCGGTTGGAGCCTGTCCCGACCAGATGTCTTCCAGCACCTTGGCGTACACCGTTCGACCAGCGTAGTTACCAAGTGAGCTGCCCAAGTGGCCACACCAGTCCGGCAAGCGCGCTCCTGCCACTTGTTCGAGCGAACGGCCCGCATCATCCGTGACCTCGACCACGAGGATCACGTGCCGGAGCGGGCTGCCCGTGGGAACATGGTGACCGGCATGGTCGTTGGTGAGCTCGACCGTTACGCCCACCTCCCCATTGTCGTGAACCGCTCGTGCATCGAGGCTGAGGGCCCGGGTGAGCAGCGGTCGGATGCGCATGTCATGACTGGAAACCTCCTCGGGGGGGCGCAAGATGCCGCCGACTTCTTGCCGAGCCCATCGTCGGCCTCCACGCGGCTTCATGTGGCAATCTTGGCAACTCTTGCCACCTGGTTGACCGTGAGCGCTGCGCAACCACTCGCCATAGCTATCGTAGACGACGGTGTCGCCGAACGCGCCATGATGGCAAGGAGCACAGAACGCGCTGCGTCCTAGCAATGGCACGGTCGTCCCTCCGCCGGTGGGATTGTGCAGCTGCGTCGCGAAGTATTGATGCCCCTTGGGCGGCCGGTGCAGCTCGTAGGAGCTCACCCCCAGCGTCTTGGGATAGGGCATTGCCGTGTTCGGTTCGAGGCGCGCGCCGGCAACCTTGTGGCAGAAGTCACAGCTGACCCCCTCTGCAGCCACGCCTTTGGCTTTCAGTGGGTCGGTTCCAAAAGGATGGTTGACCGCATCGATCGGCGTATGGCAAGCGGCGCAATTGCCTGCCGCCTTCGGCCAGTCGAGACGATAGCCCGGGCCATAGTATGGCTTGGAACGATCAGGCGGCAGACGTACGGGGCGATAGTCTTTGGGCACAATCACCCGCGTGACTGGACTCTGCCTGCCCTGGGTGTCGGTACCCTGATACAGGGTCAAGAAGAGCGGGTTGCGCGCGGAGCTAGAGTGCGGATCCCTTTGCCACTCGTCGTAGGGCAGCGTGGAGCTCGGTTCGTTGCCGCTGCCGGAGTGGCATTTTCCGCAGCTCTTGGGATGGCCGTGTTTGGGTTGGGCGCCGACCCACGCGTAGCGCTCGTTGTCTTGTCCCGCGAGCGAGACCAACTGGATGCGAACAAGACCATCGGCCGGCTTGATCCGACCTACTTCACGGATGAAGTAGCCGTCCGCCCAGGCCGCTAGGGAGAGGGCCTCGCCAGGATCGTTGACGGGCTTGGCAAACTTGCCTTGGCGATCTGTGGTCAGGACATCGTGGCGGCCTCCCACGCGCACGGAAGCGCCGCGGACAGCCCCTTGTCCGTCGACGACGACTCCCGTGATCTCGGCCTTGCCATTACGCCCGCACCCCAGCGCCAAGACGCTTGCTGTCGCTGCGGCGACGATGAGGAGCGCAAGAGGCCAAGCTCGCATAGGCGAGCATGCTAACGCGTCTTCTGTGGCGTCGCCGTGAATCTGGCCGACGCGGCGTCCACAAGAGCAACCCCGGCGTACGCAGGCCAGCTGTGGACTGATTCCTGCTAAGAACCTGCGCGGCTGGTCCAAGCTGGTGATTCGCTGCTACGAGAAGTGGGTGAGTGAGCGTTCTGGCAATGACTAGGTTGTGCGTGCGACCAGTCCGGTGTGGCGCCCATCATCAAGGCATCAACGCGTAGACCGCGAAGCCGCAGTCTTCGCTGGCAGACGTGTCGGAAAAAACAATAGCGCCGGTGGCCGCGGTGAACTGGATGTCACACTCGCTGATCGATGAGTTCGGGTAGTTGTTGTCGTAGAGGAAGTCGGTCTGCGTATCAGACACGACGATGCATTCTCCTTCGACGGTGACCCAGGGCGCATCGGAGCGGGTGCAGGAGCTGGTCCCGAGGCTCATGGTGTAGTTGCCTTGGTTGCCGGTCAGGTCGAAGTCCTCGCTTTCGCCCGCCCAGACTCCAAAGGCGACTTTCGTCGCGCCCGCAGGCAGCGTGCCAATGGCCACGGAGCTCACCGTGGAGGCGAAAGTGGAATTGCCGACGCCTACGAATTGCCAGACACCCGTGGCTCCGCAGGTTCCCGCGCTGCACACTCCGCCCGGGCACACGGTTCCACAGGTCTTGCAGTTTTTCGGATCGAAGTCGGTGTTGGTGCAGGTGTTGTTGCAGTTGGTCAGGCCCGCCTGGCAGCTCAGCGCGCAGACCCCTGCGCCGTTGCAAACGAATCCCGGTGCGCATACATCCCCGTTGTTGGCGCCGGTGCAGTCGCCAGTCGCTCCACAGAAGCTCTCCTCGGTTTTGGGGTTGGTGCAAGTTCCGACGCAGTTGATGAGGACCGCATGGCACCAGTCTGCACAGAAGACAGTACAATAGCAACGATCC
>CAZRGL010000213.1:0-16201 GCA_964599485.1 uncultured Polyangiaceae bacterium | reverse complement strand
GAAGCCAAACCCAGGTACTGGCGGGTCGGCGCGATGTGGATGGCTTTGAGATCCAAGTCACTGTCGGGCGAGGGAAAGCCGTACGCATGCGCACCGCTGAGGGCCACCACCACATGTTGGCGACGCTGCGATTCACGCTCGAGCGCGGCCCGCGCCACAACAAGTTGGCCGTCATTGAGCAAGCTCGTCATGCGTCCTGTTGCTCCTCGCTGGCTTTGGGCATGGGGGCCACATCAGCCCCAAAAGGTCCAGCCTCTCGGGCGAAATGGCGCCGAGCGGCCTCCTGGCGGATTCGTCTCAGCAGCTGATCTGCAACAGCCACGTCAGGGCGCTTGGGCAGCTGGGTGTGCTCACGGGCGCGATCGAGCGCGGGCATCATCTCCTCAGCCAGCGCGACCACATCGGCCAAGGCAACCTGTCCGCGTTTGATGTCGAGCAGCTGGCTTCGCAGCGAGCCCGTGGCCTCGAATTCAGGATCGCCCGTTGCGAGCCAACGCGTCGCCGAGGCGATGAGGCGAATGAGGTTGTAGGCATTCTTGGGACGAAGCTGCCGGGGCAATTCATCGTCTAGCTCCTCGCCTTGGGCAAAGTCGACGAGAGCAGGAAAGTCACGCGTCGACAGCAGGCCTTGATCGTAGAGCGAGCCGTAGAGCTGCTTGATGTACCGCTTGGCGCGCAGCGTCCGGTCGTGCTCGGTCGGCGCCTCGACCTCGGCTCGGCTGGCGAGGCGAATCGCCGCGTCGTCGAGTGACATGCTCGGCTCGGCCTTCAGCCAGGACAGCAGCTGGGCGCGATGCTCGGCGAGGCGAAGCGACTGTCGCAACTTCTTGAGCTGTGACAGCGCATAGCGCCCGAAGCTGCCGTAGATTTCTTGCGATGCGAACGCTGCGCGCGCTTCGAGCAGCCAGGCTCCCATCTGATCGCTGGCCGTAGCCCCCGGCAAGAACAATGTCTCGAGCGTGTTGGGGTCGGCCCGTAGGGCTTGGCGCAAGGTCTTCCCGATCTCCCAGAAGGTCTCACTACCGTCGGCGCTGATGAGCTCGCTCGGCGGCTCGACCAAGGAGGTCGTCCAAGTGAAGGGCAAGACGAACACACCCTTCAGATCGATATCTGATTTTTCGTCTGCCAAGCCCCAGGCGCGCGAGCCCACCACGGTCTGGAGGACCACGCAGTCACGCAGCGACTGCCAAGCCTGCTCCCGCCTCACGGCGTAGCGCAGCTGGCCGAGCTTGGTGGGCACCAAGTCGGCACGCAGATAACGAGCCACCGTCCCGTCGACGAGCTTGACGTCCACGTGGTCGTCGGCCGAGCCAATCACCTGGCCCACAGCCCCTTGCGCAATGCGCCGCTGTCCGAGATGCAGCTCGATCCGAGCCGTCACTTTGGTGCCGTTGGGCAGTGGAACCTGCTGCGGATCGATGCGCTCGAGCGCCGTGAGCTTTTTGGCCACAACCGAAGGATAGTCGCTGTCAGAGCAACCAGGCGAACGCGAAGCCAACTGGCAGCGACAGGATGAGCCCGTTGACGACCTCGATGGTCATGCGTTTCTTCGGGTAGGTCGTGAGTAAGACGCGATCGATGTCGCGAGGCACGATCTTCATCACGCAGATGATGGCGGCGAACATCAGCGCCGGGCGGACCAGGCCTGCGCCGAGCGCTGGTTTGATCGTTTGGAAGACCACTGCCCACAGAAGACACTGGACGATGACGGCCCCCAGGATCATGCCAATGGTCTTGGGGCTCTGTGGCAGGGTACGCACCCCGCTGGGTCGTCCTCCTCGGTCCGGTAGATGCGATCCACGATTGGGTTGAAAAACAGGATGGCGGCACCAAAGAACCAAGCCAACGTCGCCGCCCCAACAGCCATCAGGTAGTTCGTCATTGTCGCGCCAGGCTACCGCGCATTTGGTGCAGGTTGCACGGGCTATGCTGGTGCGGGCTGCCCATCCTCGGCGGCGAGCGTGGCGCGGGTGTGCAACGTGACCGCCAGCAGCCAAGCCAGCAGGCCAAATGTTGCGGTGCGCTGCAGTAGCGGAAGGAGGTGATTGACGACCACGTAGACGCTGCGAGGCGGGTACATCTTGAGCGCGTAGGTGCCATAGGCGAAGCCGTAGAGCAGCCCGTCCAGCGCGCCCGAGGCCAAGGTCACTAGCGCTGCCGCTTTGATCCAGCGAGTCACCCCCGGCGCCCGAAAACAGACGATCGACGCCGCGATGACCGCCACGAGACTGGGCAGAAACGCGCAGACCACCGCGACGAGGTGGGCGGTTCGAAATTGGTCCGAGGGCAGCAACGGAACAGCGCACCCAAACAAGCAGGCCAACAGTCCTGCGTTGCGCGCAACCTTGGCTGCGCGACTGCCGCTTTCGAGCTTGGCGATTTGGACGAAGAAGCTCGCCAGCGCCACCAACATCGCAAAAGTACCGATGCGTGCGAAGATTGAACCAACCTCTGCGATTTGGCCGTTCAAGGCCCGAACCTGCATCAAATCGCATAGGAAGTTCTTGGTCAGCGAGTGGCCAGGCGCCAAACGATTCATCCACGAGCCCCCCGGGTAGAGGACGGCAGCGACCACGAAACAGGCAACGAAACAGGTGGCACCGACGGCGGAAACCACCACCAGCCAGCGGCCGGACAGATCGGACTTTGCTGGCGTGCTCGCCGACATGGGCGCACGATAGCACCAAGCCGCAATCATGAGCTTTCGCAGTTGGTCCGCCCTGTTCAACCTGAGCCTCACACCAGCGCCCTGAGCACCGGCACCTCCCAGCAGCCAAACGTGCTACCGGTGGCGCGCCGTGAAGCCCGACCCGAAGAAACCAGTCGACCGCGAGAATCTAGCGGAGCGAATCGCTGAAACCACGGCGTTTTTGGAAGCGATTCTGGACGACTATGAAGCCCTGGCGCTTCTGCCATACGAGGAGCGGCAGCGTTTCTTGATGGCAGCCGGCCAAGTGGCCCGTCCTGGTCCTTGGGCAAAACGTGAGCTGGCCGCTGCCGCGCGCCAGCGGCAAGACGCCAAGCGGCGCAGCCGTGACGAGGGGTTGCTCGAGCAAACCGGCATTCGCCAGAGCCGTCGACAGCGCGTGTTCACACCGTGGCACCGCGGCGCCACCATCGATCGGACTCGCGGCGACTTGGTGGCTGCTCACTTGCTTGCGGCGGAGGCGTGTGAGTCGTCATCTCAGCGCGGTGAAAAGGACACGCCGGCCGAGGCCGGGCCACGCCTGACCGAGCCGGTCCATTGTTATGTCTGCAAAGCCGACTTCCGCGAGGTTCACTTCTTCTACGACGCACTGTGTCCCAGCTGTGCGGAGCTGAACTGGAACAAGCGCAGCCCCAGCGCGGATCTGCGAGGCCGGGTTGCCCTGGTGACCGGCGCGCGGGTGAAGATTGGTTTTCACGCCGCCCTGATGCTGCTGCGTTGCGGCGCCCACGTCATCGTCACGACACGCTTCCCGCGCGATGCCGCGGAGCGCTACGCCGCCGAAGAGGATGCTTCTCAGTGGCTCGACCGCTTGGAGATCTTCGGCTTGGATCTTCGCCACACGCCCAGCGTCGAAGCTTTCGCGCAGTTTCTCAACACCGGTTATCAAGGCGAAGGACTGCCGCGACTCGACTTTCTCATCAACAACGCCTGCCAAACGGTGCGGCGACCAGTCGGCTTCTACGATCACCTGATGCAAGCCGAGGAAAAGCCCATCGAACAGCTCGGCGCCGGCGCGCGCCAATCGCTCGAGGCCTACGAGCAGATGCGCGGCGAGACGCAGCAGGACGACCAAGGGACACGTCACGCTTTGGTCGCCGCAGCGGGCGCCGTGGGCCTACGCGATCCTGCAGCGCTGTCGCAACTAGCCCTGCTCGAAGAGGATCTCGATCGAAGCACGCATTTGTTCCCGGCGGGCCAGCTCGACGCCGACTTGCAGCAGATCGATCTGCGCGAGATCAACAGCTGGCGTTTGCCCCTTGCCGACGTATCGGCCGTCGAGCTGCTCGAGGTCCAGCTGGTCAACGCTGTTGCGCCCTTCATTCTCAACGCCAGACTGAAACCGCTGATGCTCAAGGTGCCGACCAAGGACAAGCACATCGTCAACGTCTCGGCTGTCGAAGGGCAATTCTCACGACGACTCAAGACCGACCGGCACCCGCACACCAACATGGCCAAGGCCGCGCTGAACATGATGACGCGCACCTCGGCTGCCGATTACCTGCAGGACGGCATCCACATGAACAGCGTCGATACCGGCTGGATCACCGACGAAGATCCGGCCGCGATAGCGGAGCGCAAGAAGAGGGAGCAAGGCTTTCACCCGCCCTTGGACATCGTCGACGGCGCCGCCCGCATCGTCGATCCCATCTTCACCGGACTCCTCACCGGCAAACACACCTGGGGCGCATTCCTGAAGGACTATTTCCCCACCGACTGGTAGTGACGCACGGTCATGGTGCGAGCGCATCAGCGCACTTTGTCATGTCGGCATTGCATTGGCTGAGAGGAAAACGGCAACCTTGCAGCTGCGGAGCCATTGCGCTCTGCTCAAAGAGCACTTCCTGCAAACAGCCCTTGGGCCAAACGGGTTGGCCCTTCCATTGCTCGAAGGTATGAGGCGCAAAGCCGCAGGGAGCTGGGAGCTGAAGGCCTAGCGTTTCTGGCTTGGCAGTCAGCATCCAGCTGCCCGCGCCATTGCAGGTGTACAGCGGGATGTTGCTCCACAGCTCGGCGCCGTCGTTGACGGTCAGCTTGTTGTTCGGCTCGATGCGCACCCACGAAAAGTGGTGCGCGCCGCCGCTCCATCCGATGAGCCAAATGCCTTCGAGCGCGCCAGGGTTGGTGATGCTCACCGGAGCACAGCCCAGGTACTTGCCGCCACTACAAGGACAATCACAATTCGGCTCGCAGGGCTCGACGCCGCAGGGGCAGAAACAAGGCTCAGCCACGATTGTGCACGCTGCGTTGGCAGAGCAGTCGCAATAGTCGAGCCCGGCGCACGTGGCAGCAGGAAGGCCACCGCCGGCGGCGCCTGTTCCGCCAGCGCCCGTCGAGCTCGTCGTGGTCGCACCTCCACTTCCGCCGGAGCCGCTCATGCTGCCGGTCGTGCTTCCCGTGCTCCCCGTGCTGCTGGTCGAGCTCACAGTGACCGTGCTGGTGCTCTGGGTGGGTTCGTCGACAACCGTGCCGCCGCAACCTATCCAAAGCAGCATCGCGGGCAAAAACACCTTGAAGTCGTCACCTCGTTCAAAAATGGTCAGGATCTTCTTCATGACGTCGACTCCAAGGGCGAGCGCCAGGCTAACGAGCAGTCGCCCAGCTCTTGCCAAGTAGCTCGCTGACGATCCGTTCGCTTTCAGACCACAGCTTTCCGGGAGCCTGCGGATCGCGCGCGGCGCGGGTGCCCTTGCGGCGCTTTCGGTCGAACCAATAGCCGCCAGTCTCGCCAGCAACCTCATCGGATGTTGCGAGCCAAACGCCGGTGTCCGCGCCTTGAGCCACGCTGCGCTGCATCGGACGTGAAAGCGTCATCAAGAGCGAGCCGATGAAGCCGTTGTTGCGCAAGAACTGAGAGGCGACAAAGCCGGGGTGGAAGCAGTTGGTCGTCACTTGACTGCCTTCCAGACGTCGCGCGAGCTCGACGGTGAACCAGATGTTGGCAAGCTTGCTGTCGCCGTAGGCCCGGCCGCCGCCAAACTTCCAGCGCTCCGATTGCAGATCGTCCAAGTAGCCGAGATGGCCGCGCCCGTGGGCGGCCGAAGAAGTACTGACCACCCGCGCGGCCGGCGCCCCTTTCAACGCATCGAGCAGCGCGACGGTCATCACGAAGTAACTCAGGTGATTGAGCGCGAAGGTCCGTTCGAGGCTGTCGGGGGTCAGCTGCCGGCTGGTGAACATCGCTCCAGCATTGTTGAACAACACGTCGAGCTTCTGGTGCTGCTCGAGAAACGCGCACGCCACAGTCTGAACCTCGGCCGGCCGCGACAGGTCGCCAATCAAATAACTGACGTCGTCATTGCCGGTGTCGCTGCGAAGCGTGTCGACCAGCGACTTGGCTTTCTGTTCGTTGCGCGCGACGCACACCAAGGTTGCCCCGAGTTGCGCGAGTTGATGAGCAGCCTCCATGCCGATCCCTGCGGTGGATCCAGTGAGGAGGACGACTTTGTCTGTCATGGTCTTGGTCACGTCTTGTCACGGTTCCGTTTGCCCGAAGGCCATGATGCGCGAGGCACGCTCTACGCAGCCCCACGATATCCGGCGGAAACGCACAGGGATCGAACCTGCCCGGGACAGCGTAACTGCCCCACACCGGTTTTGAAGACCGGGGACGGCACCAGCCAGCCAAGCGCTTCCGAGATTCTTGTACTACGCTTGGGCTCGTGCGGCACGCGGTCATCGGCACGGCAGGGCATGTAGATCATGGCAAGACAGCTTTGGTCTTTGCTCTCACTGAGGTGCAAACCGATCGGTTGCCCGAGGAGCAACGACGCGGGATTACCATCGAGCTGGGTTTTGCCCCCTGGCGGGTGCGCGACGATCTGCTGATCAGCATCATCGACGCGCCCGGCCATCGGCGGCTGGTGCACACCATGATCGCAGGGGCGAGCGGCATCGACCTGGTGCTGCTGGTGGTGGCCGCCGACGAAGGGGTGATGCCGCAGACCCGCGAGCACGTCGCTGCTTGCGAGCTGCTCGGCGTGGAGCGGGCCGTGGTGGCGGTGACCAAAGTCGACCGGGCCGATCACGAGCTGGCGGAGCTGGCTGGTGAAGAAGCCCTCGAGCTGTTGGCTGAGCACAACATCGAGGCGCAGGTCGTGGTCTGCTCGGCCAAGACCGGCGAGGGCGTCGAAGCGGTGCGCGCCACGGTGCTGGAAGCGATTGATGCGACGTCGAGCAGCAGGCGCGACAGCAAGCGGGTGCGCCTGAGCGTCGACCGGGCCTTCACTGTGCACGGCTCGGGCACTGTTGTGACAGGAACCTTGGTACAAGGCGCCCTGCAGAGCGGCGGGCCGCTGCGTGTGCTGGCGGCTAACCGCGACGAATCCACCGTGGCCCGAGCGCTGCACGTGCACGGCGAGACCAAGAATGTCGCCGAAGCCCCAACGCGCCTAGCGATCAATTTGGCTGGGCTGACCCTCGAACAGGTGCGCCGCGGCGATGTGATCACCAACGACTCGCACGTCAAACCCACGCGGGTGCTGGACGTATGGTTGCGGACCAACGAGCACATCAAGCGCGGCGCCGAGGCCAGCATCTTCATCGGCACGGCGCGCAGCATTGCCAAGATCCAACCGCTCGCGGAAGGCGCTACCGACCAAGGCGTGTTCGCCCGCTTGCGCCTCACCACGCCGCTGGTGGCCTTTGGTGGCGATCGTTACGTGCTGCGGGGCGCCAAAGTCGATGGGCCAGCTGGCGCTGTGTTCGGCGGTGGGGTCGTACTCGATGCCCACCCACCTCGCACCGTGCGCGCCGCCAAGCGGGCTGCGCTCTTGCAGGCTTTACACGACAAGGACGCTGACGCGGTGATCGCGGCGCTGGCGCTCGAACGCAGCCCCTATCCAGTTGGGCGTGAGGAGCTTCCTTCTCGGTTTGCTTTGTCAGCAACCCAGCTCGAAGAAGCAGCTGCGACTGCCTGTGGACTCGAGACTCTGGTCGCCACCCGCGATGGTGGCTGGCTAGCGGCCGCGGCGCTGGCGACACTGAAGGACAAGGCCCTGGCGCTGGTCGGCGCCCATCACGACAGCGCTCCGCTCGATCCGGGGCTGCGACTGCAAACGCTCAGAGAGCGGCTCACGAGCTTCGCCGGGGAGGCCGCCTGTGCCTTGGTCATCGAACGGCTCACCACTGGGGAGTCGGCGGCGCTATTGGCCGAAGGCAACGTGGTGAAGCTGCCCAACTTCACAGGTGTCGAGGGCGACAGCAAAGCTGCCCAAGAGCTCGCCGAGGCCACCGCTTTCGTCGTCGAGGCTGGCCTTCAAGGCGTCAGCGAGAACGCCATGATGCAGCGTTTCGACACCGACGTGAAGAAGACGCGTGCGCTGCTCGCAGCCATGGAGCGCAAGAACAGTGCAGTGCACTGCGCGAGCTTGTGGTTCGACGCAGGGGCAATCGAGACGCTGATCGGTCGGGTTGGCGCCCACTTCGACACCCAAGACAAGCTGAGCATCGCCGACTTCAAAACCATCACCGGTCTCGGCAGAAAGCAAAGCATTCCATTGCTCGAGCATCTCGATCGACAGCGCATCACCAAGCGAGAACGGGACGGCTCCGACCGCATCAAGGGCTGAGGGAATAGCGCGCTGACCGTGCTTGTTGTGCTCGAGGGCCGGCGCACCTGCTGTCGTGCTCGTCCATGAGCTTTGCTATGGCTACTTGCGAGGGTTCGGTGTTTTCCTGGCTCAAACGCAAACCAGAAAGTCCTGAGTCGCAGCGGGGGATTGTTCTGTATGACGCCGTCCGCAAAGCGCTGGAGCGCGACGCCGACGGCCGAGAGGTGGACGAGGCGACCGTTCGAATCGTGGGCTCCATCGCTGCACTGCTGCTCTGCGTGGCCTATGCAGATTTGGATTACGCCCCAGAAGAAGAGCGGGTGTTGCGACAGACGTTGGGCGGCATGCAAGGGCTGGACGCATTCGGGGTAGAAGCCATTGCCACCGTTCTTCGTGAGCATACGGTGGTCATCACTTCAGCGGAGGCGACCAGCTACGCCCGCGAGCTGCTCGAGCTGACGGCCATCGATTTGCGTCAGCAGCTGCTCGATGTGCTCGTCGACGTCGCTGGAGCCGATGGGGTCATCACGGTTTCCGAGACCAACATGCTCCGGCCCGTGGCCCGCGCCCTCGGCCTGAGCCAACAGCAGTACAATGTCTCTCAAGCGCGCCATCGCGATAAGCTGGCCGTGCTCAAGCAATGAGTGGAAGGTCGATCAGAAAGCATGGGCGAGGACAAGAACGACAACAAGAGCGAGGACGAAAGCACCAGTGAGGACCCAAAGCGGGCCGTCATCATCGTTGCTCTGCTTGCGACATGCAGCGCTGTGTATTTCTTCACGCGTGACGATCCACGACCCAAGGACGATCCTCGCGCCAGCAACGATCCGGCGGCGGTCTTGCCAGATTGCAAGAGCATCGAAGTTTGTTCACAGCGATGCGATCGAGGCGACACGACTGCATGTGGCGCGCTTGGATTACTGCATCTGGCTGTAGACGGAGGCTCAGACAAGGATCACAAGGTCGCTTTTTCGGCTCTCGACAAGGCTTGCAAAGCAGGCGTGCTCGACGCTTGCGTGAACTACGGCATGATGCTCGAGCGAGGCCTGGGCACGGCCAAGAATGCCAAAGCTGCCGCGGCCGCGTACCGCAAAGCCTGCGACGGCAACGAGCTGGTCGGCTGCCACAACCTAGGGTTGATGCTGCTGACCGGCGATGGACTTGCACAAGACGTCGCCCTAGGTACCAAGCTGCTCGAAAAAGCGTGCAAGGGCAAGCTGGCGAGCTCGTGCGACGCGCTCAAGACCGTTGCCAAGGCAGCGGCTGCTGATGGCGGCGTCCACCAGAGCGATGAAATGCTCGACGCCAAATGTAGCGCTGGAGACGCGGCCGCCTGCAAGGATTTGGGCGATCGACAACTGCAGGGCAACAGCCCATCACCTGAGACCGCCGCAGAGCTCTACGACAAGGCCTGTAAAGGGGGCGCCGGCAGCGGCTGCACCGAGCTCGGTTTCGCCCACTCCGAAGGAAGCGGCGTAGGCAAAGACGACAGCAAAGCGACGCAACTGTTCCAGAAGGCTTGCGACAAGGGCGACTTGCGCGGTTGCGATGCGCTCGCCCACGCTCACCTGAGCGGCACTGGGGTGGTCAAGGACGAGGCCAAGGGTGTCGAGTTGCTGTCGGCGGGCTGCGACAAGGGCTACGCCCTATCGTGCAGCAATCTGGGCTCGGCCTACGCTCAGGGGCGGGGCGTAAAGAAGAGCTCGAAGCGAGCCGCGGAGCTGTTCGTCAAGAGCTGCGACGGTGGCAACGAAGATGGCTGCCACAATCTGGCGAACCACCTGCTCAGCGGTCCCGAAAAGAGCCGCGACTACGCCCGCGCCGCCAAGCTCTTCAAGAAGGCCTGCGACAGTAAGATGCTTCCGAGCTGCGTGCACCTCGGCCAATTGCACCAAAGGGGCAAGGGCGTTGATGAAGATGAGGAAGAAGCCAAGAAACTGTTCGAGCAAGCCTGCAAAGGTGGCGAGCAAGCGGGTTGCGAGGCCCTGAAGTCTCCTCAGAGCCCGTCAAAAACGAAGTAGCGAACGATCCGTTCTTGGCTTTTTGCGGAATTGGGGGTGAGCTGGTGGCGATATACAAATATGAGCAACAGCTTTGTGAAGCTATCGATCGCCTGCCGGCCCACACGCAGCCTCAGCGGCAATTTGCCCGCGCGCGCTGCGCCAGCCCCAAGAGCACCACCATAGGCGCCGCGCTGCTGTTGTGCTTGGCCGCTTGCTCGACCCAACCCCACGTCGTGCAGTCGGCCGAGCCGACGGCAAGCGGCAAACAGCAGGCGACGGGGTTTGCAACACCACATATTGAGACTCCGCCGACCGAGGCAACGGGATCGCCGACCGGACCGAGCGCTCCTGAGCCGACGCCTTCGGCAGCACCTTCCAAATCGGTGGGTCCGCGGCTGTTCACGCGTGGGGCCGAGCTGAGCTTCGCTCCTTTGGGGCGCAAGGTCAGGCCGCGGCTGCTGCACCGAGACAGCGCCAGTGCGGACATCGGGGCCGATGGACAGACGAAGATCGTCATGCCAGTGCGCGGCCGGTTGCGCCTGCACTACAAGGGCGGCAGCGTCACGATGTCCACCGCCGGCAGCGCCTCCGGCTGGGCGCTTTCTCCCAAGCTGCAATGGGCGGTGGTCACCGACGTCAAGCGCCAGCTGTACGTTTTTGGGATCCCAGGAGGCAAGCTGATCCGCAAGCTCGTAATGCCGCCATGCGGGCAGTGCAAAGAGCAGCTACGCAACCGCCACGCCACCTCGCCGCTCGTCTTTCACACGGCCAGCAAGGTGGTCTTTCACAACAACTGCCAGCTGTACATGCTCGATCTGGCTGACGGCCAAGCAACGCCTCAGCCCTTCGGTCTGCGGGCTTGTATGCGCGCTCACACGCGTGGCGGCTCAGCCGACGGGCAAGTTTGGTGGTCGGGCAAGGCTACCCGGAAGTTCGGGGCCACGAGCGACGAGAAGTTCCTCGAGCTCTGGTCGACGCAGGTAGCGAGCGGCAATACCCGTAGTGTGCTCAAGACTTCAAAAAAGCATGCCGCCTTGCATCCACGGGCCGCTCCAAACGGAAAACGCATTTGCTACCAGCGGATCAACCCGCGTAGCAAACCGCTGCCTCGCGGCGTTTTTCTTCCCGAGCCCCGCCTGCTCGAATGCATACGCCTAGCCGACATGCGACTCGAGCATCTCAGCGAGGCTACCGACTTGGCGGGTTGGTGGTCATTCGGCCCAGCTGGCAACAAGCTCGTCTACGGCGTGCTGCATGGCCGCTACAGCCAGAACGAAGAGGTTGAAATTCGATTGGTCGATTTGACTGCGGGAAGTTGGCGCAAGCTCGTCCGCCTGCCCTACAAGCAGGCCACAGGCTACCAGATCATGCCAGGTGGACAGCGCGTGGTGGTCAGTGGCCATGGCGTCGTGCTCTTCGATGTGGGCCGCGGCCAATCGCTGCGCTTGTTGCCCACGAGCAGCGAAACCTGGTTCGCGCATTTCATCGCGGGCAACACCAACGCCTTCGCGATGGGGATCGAGCGAGGGGCAA
The DNA here is from genome assembly GCA_964599485.1 of uncultured Polyangiaceae bacterium. Lineage (GTDB taxonomy): Bacteria > Myxococcota_A > Polyangia > Polyangiales > Polyangiaceae > JAPYTK01. Next base: position 4,406 of record CAZRGL010000213.1, on the reverse strand, counting down.
GCCGCGATCTGCATTTGTTCCAGCTGCCGAAGTGAAGCTAGAATCGCCGCGATGTTCGTTGTTGGTGCAGACGGCTGCCAGACTGGATGGATCGCCGTCGCGCTCGACTCGGGCGTATTTGCTGGCGCCACGCACTTCAAGACTTTCCGCGAGCTGGTAGACAGGCTCGACGATGCAGCAGCGATTGGCGTAGACATCCCCATCGGTCTAGTAGCTGACGGCGTCAGAACCTGCGATGAGCTCACGCGCGAGTTCGTGGGGCCGCGACGCAACAGCGTATTTCGAACTCCGGTGCGCGACGCCATCAGCCTCGAGAGCTACAGCGACGCCAACATCCTGAACCGCGAGCGAACCGGCTACGGCATGAGCAAGCAGATGTTCAACCTGCGCCGCAAGATCCTCGAGGTCGATGCGGTCGTTCGTACCGAAGCTCGCGAACATGGCTCAACAGCCCCGCCCAGCCGAACCGACGCACCACCTTCGGGCCGCTTTCGCGAGCAAGCCCGTCGAATGGAAGGACGCGACGGCGCAAGATCGCTACGAAAATTCGCGCGTATCATCACACCCGCGCGTCCCCCCAAGGCGCTCGAAGCCGACAAGCCGATGTCGATCGGACGCAACCCGCTGCCGGGCGGCCGCATTGTCGAAGTCCATCCCGAAGCCTCCTTCCGCGAGCTCGCCGGGGCGCCCCTGAAACACAGCAAGAAGACTTGGAACGGCATGATGCAACGCATGCGTTTGCTCGAGAAAGCCGGCATCGCAATACCCGCCGAGCTAGGCGAAATCGGCCGCGTCGGCGTCGACGACGTGCTGGACGCCGCAGCCATCGCTTGGACCGCGAACCGTTACGTCAACCATCGCGCCCGAAGCCTCCCGCCGCAGCAGCTCTGGCAGCACAGCGAGGGCCAGGTCGTAGCGATTTGGATCTGATTCGGGCTGACCCAGGTCAGTCGGGGAAGGGGGCTACGGGCTTTTCTTCGCCGGGCTTGATGGGGCCCACGTGTTTGAGGATCTTGTCGTATTCGGCGTGGTCTTTGGGGTAACGGAAGAAGCCTTCGCCGACGGCCCCGTCGGGGCTCTCTGCGCGCAGGCGCAACAGCAGCGTTCCGTCTGCTTCCATTTTGGCTGAGCCGATCGACTTGCTGGGTGCAGCGCTGGACGTGGCGGTCGCTGTCGCGGCAGACGCCGTGCTCGTCGAATCCTCTGGTAACCGTGGCTCGCTGTTGCAGTTGCAGCCCATCAGAACTGCGAGCGCAAAGGACGCCACAGCGGCGAATTGAAGCGGTCTCATGACGGCGAACGTTGACAGGCCAGTGAGCGGCAGGCAATCCTTCTGTGCTTTGGCTCGATCCATCTTCATCGGTATTGCTTGCTTTTCCACTCTGCTCGCCTTCGTCACGGCCTCCGGCTGCGAAGGAGATGGCGATGACAATCCGGCCACCACAGCTACCACTACGGGTAGCCAGAGCGGTGGTAGCGGTGGCAACGAGACGCAGCCCACCATTCAGATTCAGCTGACCATCGAGGATGCGCTTTCCAAGGATCCGCTCGCCGATGTCGAGATCTGCATCCTCGATCTCGAAATCCCCTGCGCGCTATCCGACGCCAAAGGCGAAGCCGCTATCGAGGTGCCTGCCAACACGCCGCTATACGCTTCGCTGGTGAAGGCCGATTACGCCAAAGCGCTCGTCGGGGCAGTAACCTCCGATGAGGACTTGGTACTCAAAGCACCGATGGTCAAAGCATCGCTGACCGGAACCATCGCGAACAGCGCAGGCACGACGCTCGATCCGACCAAGGGCCACCTAGGCTTGGCTGCGGTCGGCTACCCTGAGCCTGACTCGAACAAGTACCCGCCGGTGGAGGGTGTGACGTTCGCGCTATCTCCCAAATCTGGCAGCGGGCCCCACTACGTCAACGCCATCAACCTGGTCGATCCTGCGATGACCGAAACCGGAGAGCGCGGCGGCGCCCTCTACTTCAATGTGGATCCCGGCACCTATGAGCTGACGGCCAAGCACGAAACCTTGCCGTGCACCCATTTCCTCGCGCACCCCAGTAGCACCAAGCCCGACACCTATGACGTGAAGACTCTTGCTGACTACGTGACCTACGTCACCGTGCAGTGCGGCTACGATCCGGGAGCAGGTGGCGGTGGATCCGGCGGCACGGGCGGCGCCGGCGGAGCAGGTGGCTACGGCGGAGCAGGTGGCTACGGCGGAGCAGGTGGCGCAGGTGGCTCGGGCGGGGCGGGCGGCGCGAGCCAAGGCGGTGCAGGTGGCTCGGGTGGCTCGGCTGGGTCAGGCGGCGCGGGCGGCGCAGGTGGCTCGGGCGGCACCTAGCGGGCGATGCACCCCGCACAAAGTACTGGCACGAGCAAAAGCACGCGTGGCTGACGTCACGCCTTAGGCAGCGACGATCCGGGCGGATCGGGTGCTGGGCGGGCTCTTGCGCTCACGCTTGCTGGCGTACATGGCGTGATCGGCGCGGTCGTGCAGATCGTAGGGCGACGTGGCGTCGCTCCGTTCGGCAATGCCGTAGCTGAACGAGATCTTGAAGCCGTCGCGAAGCAGAGGGGAGTCGAGGGTCTCGACGACGCGCGCCATGAGCGCCTCAGCGCCTTCCAAATCGGTGCCTGGCAGAATGAACGCGAACTCGTCACCGCCGATGCGGCAGGGCACGTCGAAGTCACGACAAGTGCGGCTCATGGCTTTGCCAACGAAACTCAGGACATGGTCGCCCATGGAGTGACCCTTTGTGTCGTTGACGAGTTTGAAATCGTCCAGATCGATGACCACGACGCTCAGGGGTTGGTTGAAGCGACGGCTACGGCTCCATTCTTGGATCAGCCGCTCATCGAAGTGCCGCCGGTTGTGCAGCCCGGTCAGGTCATCGCGATACGCCAGGTGTCGGTACACTGACAGTCGGTCAATTTCTTGACGCAGGGCCCGGTTCTCCGCCCCTCAGGTCCTTGAGCATCTGCTCGTTGGTTACGCCGCCGTCCTCCGGGGCAGGCCTGCAACTGCGCAATCTGACTCCTGATTCTGGCGCTTCCTGATTCACGGTCATCGCTTTCCCCGGCAATCCCCCACCTGGTTGCTCAAGACGTGCTCTTGGTCTGTGCAACAGACGTACCACTACAGCCGCGCCCAAAGCCGCCACCACACAGGCAGCGATTCGAGCGCGTCTGGTCCCATTGACTGCTACGGCAACTACGGCCGGTCCTTGAGCAAATGACCCAAGCAAGTGGGTGCTGCGCCTACCGCGCCGCAGGGCAGCGCCCTTGGACCTACAGAGGAGCCTACGACTGGTGCTTGTCGACTTTGGCGCGGGCTTGTTTCTTGTCAGATTGCTTGCGCTTGTCGTTGAGCCGGCGACGCTGGGCAGCGCGCGAAGGCTTGGTGGGCTTGCGACGTTTGGGCTCTCGCGACGCTCGGCGAATGAGCTCCGCGAGCCTGCGGCGAGCATCTTGGAGGTTGCGAACCCGGTTGCGGGTCGCCTGGCTGGTCACTACGACGCGACCGGCAGCGTCGAGCCGGCCCCGCGCTAGTTTGCGCAAGCGCGCTTTGACGCGAACGCTGAGCGCTGTTGTGCCCCGCAGATCGAAACGCAGGTCGACCTTGGTGGCTACCTTGTTGACGTTTTGGCCGCCCGGTCCCGAAGCGCGAACCGCCGTCCAGGACAAATCCGCCCCCGGAATCGTGAGCTGGTCGTCGATGGGCAGATCGGCAGGCATGGGATTTTCGTTTGCTTGCGGGATCTCGAAACGTTACTCAATCCGCCATGACGAATCCGATTGCGACCTTCGAGACTTCTATGGGCACCTTCAGGGCGGAGCTGTACCTGGACAAGATGCCACTTACCGTCAACAACTTCATCAAGATCGCCCGTCATGCCGACGCCAATGGCCGCAACTTCTACGATGGCCTTCATTTCCATCGGGTGATCAAGGGCTTCATGCTTCAGTTCGGCTGTGAGAACAGTATCGATCCAAACAGCCCGCGGTGCGGCACGGGCAACTCGCCCTACGGCAACGCCCAAGACGAGCACCCGCCCGAGCACAAGCTCTCCAACGAGCCCGGTACCCTGTCGATGGCCAACACCGGTCGGCCCAATAGCGGCGGCGCGCAGTTCTTCGTCAACACGGTGAACAACGAGTACCTCGACTGGTTCTCCGCCGGTCAATCCAAGCATCCGGTCTTTGGCAAGGTCATCGACGGATGGGACGTGGTCCAAGCGATTGAAGCAACGCCCACCAGCGCCGGTGATCGTCCAGCGACACCAGTGAAAATGGTTCGGGTCACCGTCGAAGGCGCCTGATTTTCGAGCCTTGCCAGCGCGGGAGGGGGGCAACCCTGAGTGCTCCCCACAAAATCGACGCGGTCGACAAACGATTTCGATCACTT
>CAZRGL010000212.1:0-16208 GCA_964599485.1 uncultured Polyangiaceae bacterium | reverse complement strand
CGATGGGAATGTCGGTGCTCGAGCTGGTCGTCGACATCACCGATTCGGTGGTCGAGCTCGTGGACGTCGACTTGGTGCTCGGTCCGGTGGCTCTTGTGCCGGCGTCGGGTCTGGGGATGTCGACCTCGGGAATAGGCAACGGATCGGGCGGCGGCGGCACGGGCTTGCATGCCGATGGTGACAGAGCAATTGCGGTAGCGGCGGCCGCGCCCGAACGCCACAGCGGCGGCTTTCGCGAGATGCTGCTTTGTGCTGCTTTGGCGATGAGCGCGCTCGCTTCGGCGACGCGCCGCTCGAGGTCGCGGCCGCTGCGCTCTACACGCTGGCATAGATCCGCCGTGAAGGCGTCGATGGTTGCTGCCGGTGCATTCTGGTGGGTGGCTGCGAAATCGACCATGGAGCGCATGTGCCCGACGCTGTCGCGGCTCACCTCACGGATCAGCTCGACCGTTGATTCCTGAAGGCTGGTCGTGACGGCCTGGGGATAGAAGAAGCGCAACAGCTGAAGGTAGTAGCCGAGGCCGAGGTTGCTGTTCATCAGCCCGTTGCAGCGAAAATTGCGGTCCCGAAAAGCACGCGCGAAGAGCTGAAAAACCTGTTCGGCGGCCCGATCGGCGATGCGGTAGTCGTAGCCGAAAGGATCACCGAGCAGCCGCCCTTCGCGCTGCAGCCGCTTCATCAACGGCGTGCCCACGTAAACCTCCGTACGACAGAAGTTCATCGGCACGTCGGCGTTGTCGCTCATGAAGTCGAGGCTCTCGCGCAGCGACGCCAAGGTCGTGTCAGGATCGAAGATGAGCATGTTGTAGCAAGCGTAGATCTGCCGCTCGCGCAGGAAGCTCATGGCGCGCCGGTTCAGCGACATGTCGACGCTCCGGCCGAGGGTCTTGAGACCCTGACTGCTGCCCGCTTCTATGCCCACGTAGACGCGCAGCAGGCCGATGTCCTGCAGCACGTCGAAGACCTCGCCGTCCAGATCGTCGGGCCGTGCTTTGACGACTAGGGCAATGTCGTCGACGCCACGTTCGCGCAATGCATCGCGCAGCGCGCGGGAACGAAGCAAGTCGCGGGCGTGGTCACGGGTGAAGAAGTCGTCGTCGTGGAAGACGAACATGCGCGCCGCGCGCTCGCTTCGCAGCTGGGCCATCTCTTGTGCGATGTCCGCCGGGCTCCGCAAGCGATAGCGTGGTCCGCCGGCCTCACGCACGTAGGCGTTGATGCAGCAAAACGTACAGTGGCCGTAGCAACCACGGCTGCCGACGATGAACGCGGTCGGGATCCCCAGATGCCTCTGCGGGCGCCCTTCGCGCTTGGCAAACGGAAGCGCGTCGAGATCGGCGATCAAAGGCCGCGGCGGAGAGACCGCCAACGCGCCATCGTCGCAACGGTACGCGAGTCCAGCGATTGTCGACAGGCCTCCGCTCGTTGCTCCGCTCAGCTCATCACAAAGCTCGACGATGGTTTGCTCGCCTTCGTGGCGCACCGCCGTGTCGAAGGCTGGGTAGTGTTCGAGCAGCTCCTGATGGGCAAAGGTGGGGAAGTGACCGCCGCAGGTGATGTGGCCCTGGTAGTCGTCCTCGCGTAGCGCTTGGGCCAGTGATCCGAATTGACGGGCGCGGCTCTGAAAGGCGATGGACATGCCGATGAGCGCCGGCCGTGATTGCCGAGCTGCCGCCAGTACCCCGCTCTGATGTCCTTGCTCCGAGAAGCTGCACAGCTCAGCGCTATGACCCGCTTGCTCGAGCGTTGCGGCAAGGTAGCGAATGGCGAGATTCTCCTCGAGCTCTGCGCCCACCAACATCACGTGCATGGCTGCCCCCGTTGTCTGCTCAGCCTCCTTGGCCGAACGGCGCCCATGGTACTTCAGGGTCGGCGCGGCGGTCTCGACGAATCGGGGAGCGGCTGGCTACTCCCACTCGATGGTGCCGGGCGGCTTGGAGGTGAGATCGATTGCCAAGCCGCTGATGCCTGGAAGTGACATGATGCGCGCGCGCAGCTCGTTCAGAAGCGCCTCAGGCAACTCCGCCGCCGAGGCCGTCATGGCGCGCTCGGAATGCACTGGGCGCAGCACACACAGCTCCTCGCCAGCGCCGTCGATACGAAGCGGTACGAGAACGGTGGGGCATTGCCAAATTCGATCGTACAGGCCATGCCGACGCAAGCCTTCCATCATGGCGTGATCAGCACGGCGCAACAGATCGAGACGAGGCTTCGTCATGGTGGCGGCAAGCGCTTCGAAAGAGCTCGGCGCGGCGGGCGCGAGGCCCCAGACGCAACGATTGATGCCTTTGGCCTTGCGCAACAGCAAATCAGAAAGCGCCTGGATGTCTTTCCAACTGGCGTCTGCTGTAATCCAAATAGGATGCTCGTAGGAACGGAGATCACCCTTCACCCCGACGGAACGCACGGGCAGCACGTGGGCGGCGAGGCCGGCATCGGAGGCGATTGAGGCCACGCAGGCCGCGTCGGGCCCAGCGTCGCTCTGCTCAGCACTCGAGCAGAGCAGCCGCACGCCCAGGCCGGGGCCCGGGAAGGGATGACGGTCGATGAGCTCGCGGGGGATCTTCAGCTTGTGACCGAGCTCGCGGACCTCCACTTTGTACAGCTCGGCGAGCGGCTCGATCACCCGGCCTTGCTCGATCATCTGCTCGATGATCGGCACGCGATTGTGGTGGGTCTTGATCACGTCGGCCCGCTTGGTGCCGCCCGTCTCGACCGTGTCCGGGTAGATGGTGCCTTGCCCCAACAAGTGGTCCTCGATGCCCAAGCGCCGCGCCTCACGCTCGAACACCTCGATGAAGGTGGTGCCAATGATCCGTCGCTTCTTCTCGGGCTCGGTCTCGTTGCCCAGCGCGCCGAGAAAATCGTCTGTGGCATCTACGAAGTGAAGCTTCTCTCCGAGGCCGAGATCGGCGAAGCGCTCGAGCACGCGTCGGCTCTCGTCGTGGCGCATCAGGCCGTTGTCGATGTGCAACATGTTGAGACGCTCGGCGCCTATCGCTCTGCCGAACATCGCTGCGGCCACCGTCGAGTCCACACCTCCCGAGACCAGCAGGAACACGGAGCCATCACCGACCTGATCACGAATGCGATCGAGCTGCTCATCGAGGTAATGCTCGATGGTCCAGGTTGGCTCACAGCCGCAGATCCCCGTGACGAAATTCGACAGCATCTGGCCGCCATGGGTGGTGTCATCGACCTCGGGGTGGAACTGGAAGCCGTAGCGCCGATGCTTGTCCGAGCCGATGGCGGCGAAGCGATGCGCCTCAGCGGTGCCGCTCAGCCGGGTGCTGCCCAGCTCCTCGAAGTCGGGGCCGAGGCTCACGACCGAGTCGTGGTGGCTCATCCAGACCTGCTCAACTGGGTCGAGCCCGGCGAAGAGGGGATGGTCGCCCACGATGTGCAGCTCCGCCCGGCCCCATTCGGCCGCGCCTTGGATGACTTTGCCCCCGTAGTGCTTGGCGATCTCCTGATGGCCGAAACAGAACCCCAGCACTGGCAGATCTAGGCCCAAGATGGTCTTGGTGTGCTGGGAGTCTTGCTCGAGGGATGAAAAGGAAGGGCTGCCGGACAGGATGATCCCTCGGTAGGAAGCCAGCAATTCCGGCGGATCGTCAGGTTGGCGGATCTCGGCCAAGACCTTTTGGCGGCGCACCTTGGTGGCGATCAGATGAGCGTATTGTCCACCGAAATCGATGACAGCGATGGCCTGGTGTCGAGTTTTGGAGGCGTTCATGGTGCTCTCGTCGCGTTGCCGTGTCCCTATCGCGATTCGGGCGCCGCCGCGAGTGCCCAGCTCAGGGTCATCCTGTTCCAATTGAGCACGAGCGCAAGCTGGCGCCGCCGCGCCTGCGACGATGGTCTTGTTCGGAATGACGATTTGCCCGTCCTCACTTGCGAACTCACCCATGGTGGTCGCGACGGCTGCCCACGCCTCCGCTCGCGTTTCATGGTTTACTCCCCGCTCTTCGGGGCAAATACCTAGCACTGGCCGCGGCGCGGCAGCCACCACGATCATGATTAGAAGATACCTCGCACTGCAGCTCGCTATCCTCGCTTGTGCGATCCTGCTCGGTGGTTGCGACGGGTCCCAGCTGCCTGCCTCGTCGGCGCCGTCAGCCGTTCCTTCTCGGGCCACCACGCAAGTCCCCAGCGCGCGTAGCTCGGCCGTGTCGGCGCCAAGTGCATCGGTGCAAAGCACGGTCGCGGCATTGGGGAGTCAGGGAACCCGAAAGACACGCGAGCGCGACAGCGCGGTGATGGTGTTGGTCGCAGCAGGGTCGTTCCTACGGGGCTCGCCGAGCGGCGTCGGGGATGCCGACGAGCGACCGCAGAAACGGCTCTCTCTGAAGTCCTTTTGGATCGACCGCCTCGAGATCACAGTGCGTCAGTATGGTGTTTGCGTGAAAGCGGGCAGCTGCAGTGCGCCGCCCCAGGCGCAGCGCGCCGTGGCTGCCAGGGCGCAATGTTCCTGGGGGCGCGACGACAGACAGAATCACCCCATCAACTGCCTCACCTGGCAGGAGGCGGACAGTTATTGTCGCTGGGTCGGGGCGCGCTTGCCTACGGAGGCTGAGTGGGAGAAGGCCGCCCGCGGCAGTGACGGCCGGCCATACCCTTGGGGCAACGAGCCGCCGTCCTGTCGCCTCGCTGTGATGCCGGTACCGCTCAGTCCAGCGGGCAGTGGCTGCGGCAGGAAATCGACCTGGCCAGTGGGTAGCAAGCCAGCAGGCGCAAGCCCCAGCGGTGCGCTCGACATGAGCGGGAACGTCTGGGAATGGGTGGCCGACTATTACGACGAACAGTACTTCGCTCGCGCGCCCTCAGTCGATCCGGCGGGCCCCGCTTCTGGCGCAGCGCGCGCGATCCGAGGCGGAGGCTGGGAAGTGCACGACCTCGACCACTTGCGGGCCGCCAATCGATTCCGTTTTGCGCCGAGCTTCCGCTTCCATGCTGTTGGCGTACGTTGTGCCCAATCAAGCGACTGATGCCAATCGAGCGACTGACGGTCATCTGAAGACTGGCGCGCTGCGTTTAGCGAGCGATGCGTCCTGGTAACAGAAAAGGGTAGCCGCGACGTCGAACCTTGCGCTGCCACCAGCGGTCGGCGCGCCGTAGTCGTTGCAGCAGCTCCCACATCGCCGCATCGGAGCGGTAGTAACTGCGTAGCGCTGCAACATCGAGGGGCTGAGCAGGCAAACGTACGTTTGCGTGTCTCAAGTACAACGGCAGCCAACCGACTTGTTGCTCTTTGATGAGGTTGGCGCCCAGATCGAGCAGTACGCCGCGCGGCTCGTAGTACTTGTCGACAATAGCGCTCAGCAGAAAACGTCGCACCACAGGCCGCAGCGCAAACGGCAGCGAGGCGAGGAAAATCGTCGTGTCGAGCAGCTCGCTGCCTTGCTCGTCCCGTAGCAGCGGGGTCGTCACATCCAAGTAGCGAAGCTCACCTGCGTCGCTCATGGCCCAGTTGGAAGCCTGCCCGTCCAAGCCGAGGCGTGGTCCCACCGTGTTGCCAATGGCGCGAACCACCGCCTGCACGAAGCGCTCCGCAATGGCTTCGTCGCCCCGCGCCAGCAGCTGTGGTCCTAGCGTCCCCGATTTCAACAAGGGTTGCACGCAATAGACCGCGAGCTTGCCGTCGGGGCGCTCGACGTGTTGCAAATGCGAGGGCACGACGTCGACCGAGCGAGCGCTCAGCTCTTCGAGGTAGCGGTCGAAGGTGTCTCGGTAGCGCGCCAGCTCAGCATGGCCGGCAAACAAGGGCAGTCGTTTGGCTACCACCGCGCCGGCCGCCGTGTCGAGCCGAAGCACGGTAGAGATTTCGCCCCAGCCGACGATCTGCAGACCGCTGTCGTCACCGGTTCGCAGCGCGCGGCCTACCTCAGCCTCGACTGCCTCGAGAGCGGCCTGGTCGACTTGGATGAGAGCGGTCGAGTCAGTCAGGACCACACCCTCCTGACTCGTGCAATCAAATCCTCGAGCTGCGCCTCATCGATGATGAGCGGCGGCAGGAACTGCAGAACCGAGGTGTCGTTGTTGGCATAGACGGCGAACACACCGAAGTCGTAGAGCATGCGCACCAGCGGCAGCGCCGCGCCCTCGAAGGGAAGCTTGAAGCCCATCATCAAGCCCTTGTGCCGCAGCTCGAAGGGCAGATCGGAAAACGCTGCGACCAGGCGGGCCGACACTTCGTCGACGCGCTTGAGAAAGCCGGGCTGCTCGATCTGATCGAGCACGGCGAGCGCCGCAGCGCACCCTGGTTCCGCCCCCCCGAAGGTCGAGATGTGGATAAACGGCTCTCCCTCGAAGAGCGCGTGCAGCTCTGCCTTCATCAGGGTGGCGCTGATGGGATAGATGCCACCGCTCAGACCCTTGCCGGTGACCAGCACATCGGGATCGAGCCCTGTCTCGTGCTGGTAGCACCACATCTTGCCCGTGCGGCCCAGGCCCGTTTGCACCTCGTCGACGATGAGCTTGGCGCCTCGTTGCTGACAGAGCTCTTGGACGCGGAGCAAGTAGCCGGACTGGGCGATGGGCATGCCCAAGGTTGCTGGGATCGGCTCGAGCAGCACGGCCGCCACGCTGTCATCGACCACTCCGTCGAGGGCGTCGACATCGTCGAAAGGAACCTGCACGAAGCCCGGCAGTTGATCTCCGAACGGGGCTCGGTACTTGGCGTCTCCGGCGGCCATGGCCAGCCCGGTATGCCCGTGATAGCCGCCGCTGACCGAGACGATGGTCTGTCTTTGTGTGGCCCAGCGACAGACCTTGATGGCCAAGTCGATCGCCTCGCCGCCGCTCACCCCAAACACCACACCGCTGAGCTGTTGATCCGTCGTCGCCGCGAGTCGTTCGGCGAGCCTGGCGCGATAGCCGCTGACCAAGTGATGATTGCCGATGTCGAGCTGCGTCAGCGCATCACGTACGGCTTCGACGATGGCCGGGTGGTGGTGGCCGAGGTTGTAGACCCCACCATTGCAATGGCAATTGATCCAGCGCTTGTCGCTGTAGGCGTCGTGAAAATGAACCCCTTGTCGCTTGCCCATCACCACATCGATGCCGACATCGCGATAGGTCTGGGCTTTGCCTTTGGAGACGTGTTGGGCGAACGCGGCGAACGCCGCCTCGCGGTCTGCGTAGGGCTGGCTCGGAGAGCTCATGAGCGCGAGCCTACGGTTGCTGCAGAGGCGACGCAAATCTGTCGACGACGCGCAGCTTCACGCAATTCGAACGTATTCGACAGAGGCTATGCGAGCCACAGACGCTGGCGGCCAGCCTCACGCCCAAGCGAAGCTCAGTGGTCTTTGCAGTAGAACCGGACGCCGCCTGCATCTTCGATGAAGGTCAGCTTCATGCTGTAGTCGGGGTTGCCTGTGACGACGTAGCGGATGTCATCGGCCCCATCGGCCTTCAGCGACACGTTGCCACCCTGATTGTAATAGCCAGCCCACACGGTGGCTTCGTAGGTGATCGGCGTGTTGCTGCTCAGCCCTTGCGTCTCGCCGTACTCCTTCAGCGCAGCGTTGACGTGCAGCATGCCTTGCGTGTCCCAGTCACCGGCGTTGATGACGCCTTGAGCCGTCTCGACATCTTGCACATCGTAATCGTGGTTGAACAAGGCGGAGGTGACGCAGTCCTCGTCGGGCTCGGGCTCGACCGGGAAGTTGCTGCTGTCACAGAACCAGGCCCAGTCCGGGCTCTGGTTGTGCTGGTAGTAGAAGATGAGCTTGCCGTTGGCGTCGAAGACGAAGTCCATCGAGTCTTCGTCGCCGCCCATGCCGACGCCGACGACGGCGCCGCGGTCACCGTGGAAGGAGACCTGTACCGAAGGCTCGTCTTCGGGGTCACCCGTCAGTGCCTCCCACCCAATGATCTCGTCCCAATACTGCTTGTAGTAGGCGACGGCGCGCTCCTCGAAGCAGCTGGTGTCTCCAGCTACGGTCGGGCTCGTCAGGATCCCCTCCATGGCGATGGCGCATGCTTGCGTATAGCCGCCCGCCTGCGGCAGCGTCGTGTCGGTGGCGTCGCAGGTGCCGTTGTCGGGCGTGGGGCACCCCGGACCATCGCAGCTGCCGTTCAGGCTGAAGCTCCCGCGCATCAGCTGTTTGGCGGCTTTGATCTTCACGCGGTAGGAGCCAGCATCCAGCTGTCTGCTGACGCGCGAGGCGAGCGACTCGCCGTGGTCGTCGTTCTTGTCGATGTAACTGCCCCAAGAGCCGCTTTCGCCCTTCTTGTACAGGTACATCACCGAGTCGAGGTTCTGCGCGAGCAGCTCGGTCGTCAGCGCCACATCGGCCTCACCGGTCAGCTCGAAAGTCCATGCGTGGTAGCGGTTCGAGTTGGTGAACTCGGCCTGGTTGGCCATGCCGAACTGCAACACACCGTGCTCGGTGGGATTTGAAAAGGAGTCCGTCGAGTACGAGGAGTCCGAGCCGACGCTGTCCCCAACGCATGCGGGCGTTGCGAGACCGGCGAGCAAACAGAACAACAGGGCTTGATGAGGCGTGCGTGCAAGAGTCATGACGTTTCCCGTGGTGGTTCCCCAAGCAGGGTGTAACATAAGAACCTACATTTGTATACCAGTAACCACCATGTGGGTGGGGCTCGGGTGCACAGCAAAAGGTTCCCTGTTATCAGGTGCTTGCCCTGGGCTTGTGGCACGGGTCACGGCAACCTGCGTCGAGTCTGCTGCGGAGCCGCCGCAAATCTGCCAGTCTCGGGCGCGTGACCGATTTCAACCACACCATCGCCCAGGAGCTGAAGATCTCGCGACAGAGCGTTGCGGCGGCGCTGCGCTTGTTCGGTGAGGGGGCCACGGTGCCCTTCGTGGCGCGCTACCGTAAGGAAGCCACCGGCGGGCTCGATGAGGTGCAGCTGATCGCCGTCAAGGATCGGGCAAGCTACCTCGGTGAGCTCGCCTCGCGGCGCGAGGCGGTGCTCAAGTCGATTGAGCAACAAGGCAAGCTCAGCGTTTCGTTGCGCCAGGCGATCGAGCGAGCGACAACCAAGACCGAGCTCGAAGACTTGTACTTGCCGTATCGGCCCAAGCGGCAGAGTCGCGCTACCAAGGCGCGTGACGCCGGTCTCGAGCCCCTGGCCGATGCCATTTGGGCGCAACAGAAACGTCTCGAGTCATCGCCCAGCGTGCTTGCCCGGCGCTATCTCAACCCAGAGGCGGGCATCACTGACGAGCAGCTCGCCTGGCAAGGCGCTCGCGATATCGTGGCCGAGCGGATCAGCGATGACGCTCCAGTTCGTCGCGCGCTGCGAGAAGCGCTGATCCAGCATGGCACCCTCGGCAGCAAGCGCATCAAGAAACGCAAGGGGGCTCCAGATCCGAGCCTCGCCGAGAAGTTTCGCGACTACTTCGATTTCGCCGAATCGGTGCGCCGCCTGCGTTCGCACCGCGTCTTGGCGCTGCGGCGCGGTGAAAAAGAGGGCGTGTTGCGGGTCTCTGTAGGCTCAGATCAGGATCGCAATTTGGCGCTGCTGCGCAGGATGGTCGTGCGCGAGCGCCACGCTGTTTTGGCGGGCCAGCTCGATCAGGCGCTCACCGATGCGTACGAGCGGTTGCTCGCGCCGGCCATTGCCAAAGATGTTCGCAAGATGCTGCACGAGCAAGCCGACGAGGGGGCACTGCAGGTCTTCGGCGAGAACCTGCGCAACCTGCTGTTTGCAGCGCCCCTAGGCGGCAAGCCCGTCTTGGCTATCGATCCAGGATTTCGTACCGGCTGCAAGGTCGTCGTCATCGATCGTCTCGGCGAGCTGCGTGACTCGACCGTCATCTACCCGCACCCGCCGCGCCTGCAAGCCGACGAAGCGGCTTCGACCGTAGCGCGACTAGCGGACAAGCATCGCGTGGCAGCAATCGCGGTAGGCAACGGAACCGCTGGCCGCGAAACTGAGGCGCTGGTGCGAGAGCTGGCGCGGGCGGGTCGTTTGCCCCAAGGCTGTCACGTGGTGAGCGTCGACGAGAGCGGTGCCTCGGTTTATTCGGCCTCCGAGATCGCCCGGCGTGAAATGCCCGATCAAGACGTCACCGTGCGTGGGGCGGTGTCGATCGGTCGGCGCTTGCAGGATCCGCTTGCCGAGCTCGTGAAGATCGATCCGCGCGCCATCGGCGTTGGCCAGTACCAACACGATCTGCACCAGCCCACCCTCAAGAAGAAGCTCGACGAGGTCGTCGGCTCTTGCGTCAACCGTGTTGGGGTCGAGGTCAACACCGCCTCGGCGCAGCTGCTCTCGTACGTCTCGGGCATCGGGGAGACCATCGCCAACAACATCGTGGCCTACCGGGCCGAGCACGGGCCATTTCGTTCACGTCGCCAGCTGCTGAAGGTCAGCAGGCTCGGCAACAAGGCGTTCGAGCAAGCAGCCGGTTTCTTGCGCATTCGCAAGGCTGCCAATCCACTCGACACCAGCGCGGTGCATCCTGAGAGTTACGATGTAGTCAAGCGCATGGCTGCCGATCTGGGTACCTCCCTCGTCGATCTGGTGGGCAATCCCGATCTGGCCCGCAACATCGATCCCGCCCGCTACATCGACGACCAGCGAGGCGAACCGACCATTCGAGACATTCTCGCTGAGCTCGACAAGCCCGGCCGCGATCCGCGCGAAGCGTTCGCCGAAGTGGGCTTTCGCGAGGACGTGACCGAGATGGCTCATTTGCAGGAGGGCATGGTGCTCAACGGTGTGGTCACCAATGTGACCGACTTTGGAGCCTTCGTGGACGTAGGTGTGCATCAAGACGGTCTGGTGCACATCAGCCAGCTGGCCAATCGTTTCGTCGAGCGCCCTTCGGACGTGGTCAAGGTGGGTGATCGCGTGCGGGTCAAGGTCATGCGGGTCGAGCGCGACCGTCGCCGTATTGGTCTGTCGATGAAGCAGGTTTGAGACGGCGGAATACTCAGACCCTTTGAGATGTTGACTCGTCACAGCCAGCCGACATGATCAACGAAAAGCCGCTCGCCAAGCGAGCCAGAATCGCCGCGCCCTCGATGTGCGTGGCGCTCAGTTTCATCGTCGCTGCAGGATGCCAAACCGGCGTCAAGGACGGCCACCCAAGCGCCACGCCTGCGTCCCAGGCTCCCTCTGGCGCAGCGGCAGTGCCCGTCATCAGCGGGCCAACGACAACCACGCCTACTTCTGCATTACCCGCGTCTGGCAATGCGAAGCCCACCGAAGGAAGTCAGGACCACATCCCCTCGCTGGCCGCGCGCGCAGCGGTCGTGATGCGCGTGCGGTTGATCGAGTATCAAGGCGGTAGCAAGTGGCATTTCTCGACCGTCCAACCGTTACGGATCATCAAGAACACCACCGGGCGCACGATCAGCGGGCCGCAATCGGTCGGCGCATTGTTTTGGGGCGGGGACCCACCACAGGGTCAATCCACGCTGTACCTCAACCCATATGGCCAAGGTTGGGCTCTGGTCGACGGCAACGCTAGCGCTGGTGTCAGTCATGCGCAGAGCCAGGTGAAAGCTGCGCCACAGCTCCTCGACGCAGCCCGCGCGGCCCAAGCCGATGTCGTGCTGCGGGGCGAGGTGACAGCGGGCGCTACGCTCCACGCCGACGGCTGGCACGGGCAAGGAGTAAGCGCCCAGCAGGTGCTCAAGAACAACACGTCGTTCTTTTTTGGGGGTGGCGCCGAAGTAGCCCATCATGCGCGCTCTGCTGGCATCGCTCCGGGCAAGGTCACGGTCTATCTGAAGCGCGCCAACAAGCGCTGGGAGCTGCTTGGTGGCACGGCAGCGAGCGGAACGAGTCACCAAGTAGCGAGCGCTTCAGCAACGCTCACAAGCTGCCAGAGCGCACTCAGCACGGCTGGTTACCCGCTCTTTCCGGGCGCTGTGTTCGTGCCCGCCAAAAGCATGGCAACCACCTTGGGCAATGGCGCTGACACGATGGAGGAAGTATTCGAGGTCGCCAAGGGCTACAGCGAGGTCGCGCGCTTCTATGAAAGTTGTCTGCCCGGCGAACAAGTGAGCAATGGCCGCAGCCAATGGTCACAGCGTTTTCATATTGCTTCGGGAAAACCGCAAGCGCAGTACCCTTCCGCGCTCAGAACCATCGAGTTGCGCGGCACGCAGACGACCACAGAAATACGTGTCAGCTGCCAGCGCTGTTACTGAGCGAAGCGCATCAGTGTCTGAGCGCACCGCCCCCGTCAGCTGACGAGCTGGTAGGTCTGAGCACTCAGCGCTGATGATCAAAGCCAGCTCGCGCCTCGTCATCTGCTGACCCTGGCGTGCCCATTTCAACCAAGCGGTAACTCACTTCGAGTGTGAGCCGCAGCGGGATGGCGCCGGGTTGGAGTTGATGCGCGCCGCTCGAGCTGGCGGGCCGGAAGGCGTTTCCGTGGGACGGTGAGCCCCATGAGTTGCTGCGCGCCAACTCTTCGATGGTGAGGACTTCGCCAACCCCCAGCCGCATGGCAGCGGCCATCTGCTCAGCCTTCTTGCCAGCCGCCTCTAGGGCCAGCGCGCGAGCCTGGTTTTTCATCTGTGGCATCTTGGTGCTGCGAAAGCGGGTGTGCATGCGCCGCACCTCGTGGTTGGCAGCGAGCTCCATGACCTCACCGATTCGCTCGAAGTTGGTCAGGCTCACTTCTAGCGTGAGCGAAGCGCGGTAACCGTCGATCAGGTGGTTGTCGGGGTGGGGCTTGTGAACGGGGTACACGTCGAGGTGACCGAGCCTCAGCTCGTTCCTGCCCACACCGGCCTTGTGCAAGGCGTCGACCAGGGCTGTGCGCTGCAACGCGAGCTCACTGACCGCCTCCTTGGGACGCTGGCGCGTAATCGCCAAAGTGATGCTGATATCGACCACGTCAGGGCTCACCTCCACGGTGGCGATGCCGTTGACCTTGATCTGTCGAACCGGCTCCGCGTCCCGCATCACCGTGCTGCTGATTGGTATGGAGCGGACGTGGCCAGCAGCGGTGCAGCCCCAAAAGGGCGTGCAGAGCACCAATGATGCCGGCAGGAGGAGATGTTTGTTCATCATGTCGAATCCGTCCTTGAGGTAGCAGCTCGGCGCCATCGAATCTACCGTCTCGGCTGCTCGAGACCGCGGGCCGCGGTGGCGGAATAAACGCTGCAACTCGCACGTATGGGCCTGCATGCAAGAAACGCTGCTCGAGGCGCGTCGTTGGTTGGCCGCTGCGGGGGCCGGTGGGCGTTTTATGCGGCGCGCCAATCCCTGATGGGTTGCTTTAGCTCGTCGAGTCGCAGTTGCCGCGAGAGTTGGGCAGCCACCTGTCGAGCGTCCGCCGACTCGCGCAGATTGGTGACGAAATGGCCGTGGGATCGGCCCCGGCGGTATTCGGGCTCGCGGGGGGGATGGGCGAGATAGCGCTCGAGCAAGTCGAGGTCAGCGGACACCAACAGCGTTGCTGAATACAGCAGCAGATCCTTGGACCGGTACAAGCAAGCGCCAGCCACTTTGCGATCGGCCACGCAAAGGTCAGAGATCCCTTCTTGCTCGACGCCGCTGAAGCCGACACGCGCGAGCCCGTCGATCAACCACCTCGAGATAGAATCGAAGCGGGCTTGGTTGTTGCCAATCCCTCGAGCGGTGAGGGTCAGCGAAACGACCACGTTGCCAGGGTCGAGCACAACCGCGCAACCACCGCCGCGCCGGCGCAGCATGGGGATGGAATCGCGCTCGCAGGCCGCTAGGTTCAGCTCGCGGTCGGCCCGGCTGCCGCGTCCCAACACGACCATCGTGCGACTCGGCCGCGTCACTCGAAGCCGCGGCAATCCGTCCTGGCGCGTAGCCTCAATCAAATCGTCATCCGCCAAGTAGGTCGGCGCGCGGCTAAGCTGGTCAAACGACATTCTGGCCTCAGCGGGCTCGTGGGCTATTGGCGTGTACGTGTACGGACTGTCCAGCCGCGACCTCGGCGGCTTCGGCAATGGCCTCTGACATCGTGGGGTGGGGATGGATGGTCACCATCAAGTCTTCGAGCGAAGCGCCCATCTCGAGCGCTAGCGTACCCTCGGCGATCAGCTCCGAAGCGTGTGGCCCCACCATGCCCACACCCATTACCAGCCCCGTTTCGGGTTGGCTGATGATCTTCACCAGACCATCGACTCTGCCGAGGGTTCGAGCGCGGCCGAGCGCTGATAGTGGAAAGCGGCTGACTTTGACCTGCAGGTCGAGCGCGCGTGCCTCCTGCTCTGTGATGCCGGTCCAGGCGATCTCCGGATCGGTGAAGACGACCGCGGGAATTGCGCGATTGTCGAAGGCGGAGGGGTGGCCCGCAATGACCTCGGCTGCGACTTTCGCCTCGCGGCTCGCCTTGTGAGCCAGGGCTGGCCCGGCCGTGATGTCGCCAATGGCGAAGATGTTTGCGACCGGGGTCCTGCCTTGGGGCGTGACGTCGAGAAGTCCGCGCTCATTCGGCTGCAATCCGATGTGCTCGAGACCGAGGTCGTCCGTGTTGGGCCGCCGACCCACCGCTACCAGCACTTGGTCATAGCTGCTCTTTTTGACCGCGCCGTCGTGCTCTACCGCGACGACGAACTCCGAACCCGAGTGGGTGATGTCAACCACACGCGACTCGAGGGCGATCGATTCGAACTGCTTCCTGCAGTGGGCGAGCACAACATTTACCAAGTCTGGATCGGCTCCTTGAAGCAGTTTGGGGAACAGCTCCACCATCGTCAGCCTCGAGCCCAGTCCGGCATACACGAGCCCCAGCTCCAGCCCGATGTACCCCCCACCGACCACGAGCAAGCGCTCCGGAATAGAGGGCAGTTTCAACGCTTCGGTCGATGACCAGACCGGGAGATCCTTGGCCATCGGCAAGCGCTGAACGCGAGAGCCCGTGGCGATGATGCATTCCTGAAAGTCCACGCCTGACACGGCGGAACCCTCGATCCGCAGCGCGTTGCGATGCTCGAAGCGGGCGCGGCCACGGACGACCTCGACGCCGCGTCGTTCGAGCAAACCGTCGACGCCTTTGGAAAGCCCGCTCACCACCGAGTCGGTCCAGTCGCGTAGCCCGTCCAGATCGACCTGCAGATCGGTGAAGCTCAGCCCCATCTTCTTGGCGGCTCTTGCTGAGCTGATGAGATCCACGGCGTTGATCAGCACCTTGGAGGGGATGCAGCCCTCGTTCAAGCACACCCCCCCCAGCCGTGAGCGCTCCTCGATGAGGATGACTTCTTTGCCCAAGTCAGCGGCTCGCAAGGCGGCGACATAGCCGCCCGGACCCGAGCCGACGATCGCGACTTGGCACTCTTGCCGAAGGCTACCCATCACCATGATGCACTCGTCCTTTCCAGGTCTTCGGGGGATGAACTTCGCCCCCACGTTCAAGAATCCGGGGCCTCACCGCCGTACTCGTGCTCGCCACACTCATCAGGCCTCGAGTAAGAACGTCGCGGGATCGGAAAGCCTGCGCGAGATGCCCCCCAAGAAGCGGGCTGCATCGGCGCCGTCGGCAATGCGATGATCGAATACCAGCGTCAGCGGCAACATCGTGCGAACGACGATCTCGCCAGCGCGAACGACGGCCTTTTCTTCTGCTCTACCCATGCCGACGATAGCGACCTCGGGATAATTGATGGCGGGGATGACAGCGCTGCCACCCATGGGACCGACATTGGTGATCGTGAAGGTGCCACCCCGCAGCTGTTGCGGGTCCAATTCGCCTTGCCGTGCTTTGGCTGCGAGAACGCCGATCTGGCCGGCGAGCTCCAAGATGCTCTTGTCGTCTGCGTTGTGAATCACCGGTACGACCAGTCCGCGGCCGGTGTCAGCGGCGATGCCGATGTTGACGAAGCGCTTGTAGATGATGGCCTGCTCGAAGGGATCTAGGCTCGTGTTGAACTGAGGGAACTCCCTGAGTCCAGCGGTGACGGCTTTGATGACGAAGGCCAGCAGTGTAAGCCGCGCCGCCGGCTCCCCGTCGGGGTTGCGCTCGGCACTGAGCGCGGACGCTTCGTTGTGCTTGCGACGCATTGCTTCGAGCGCACTGACGTCGACCTCGTCCATGTTGGCGACATGTGGAACGAGCGTCTTGGAGGTCACCATCTTGCGCGCCACTTTTCGCCTAATCGAACGCAGGGGTTTGCTTTCGACCTGGCCCCACTGCGTGAAGTCGGGCAGTGGCTCGAGCTCGTAGAATGGGATGTTCGAGCTCAGCTCTGCAGGCGCTGCGGGCTGTGCTTCGACCCGGGAGGGCGGCGCGACCGACGGAC
>CAZRGL010000211.1:0-16339 GCA_964599485.1 uncultured Polyangiaceae bacterium | reverse complement strand
GAAACAGTAGCCCTCGCCGTGCAGATCGAAGCGATCATGAAAGCTCCAGCAAGACCGCCGCGATGATGGCGATCAGGATCATGATCGCGACCGCAAGCAGCACCCATTTCCCTGCGGCGGTCGCTGGCTTGGCATCTCGATGCGGCAGGGATTCGTCGCTTGGCGGGGCCGGCTGCGGCGGCCCAGGTTGGATGGGAGCGGCGGGCCGCGTCACTGCTTCGCTGTCGACGGGTCGCGTCATCGATTCACTGTCGTGGGTCGCTACCGACAGCGCTTCATCCAAGCCCTGCTTGGCCAGGTAGGCACCCGTTTCGAGCTCTTCTGGCGAAAGGCTCGGCAGCGCCGCCCCCGGTGGCTGTGAGCTCGGGCCCTCGACCGGAGCGGCTGACGGGAGCTGAGCCTGGCTGGCGCGCTCGAGCGCATCCCAGAAGCTCGTCAAATCGACGTAACGCTCCCGCGCCCGTACGGCCAGCGCCCTGGCGATCACGGCCTCGACCGCATCAGTCAGTTCGACTCCGTGGGCGCGCGGCGTGGGCCGCTCTTCCGAATCGACGGCGCTCAGATGGAGCCCGACGACGTCGTCGCCTCGCAGCGCCGGCTCGTTGCAGAGCAGCTCGACCAATATGAGTGCAAAAGCAAACACGTCGGTCCAAGGCCCGCTTGCGTTCATTCGCGGATCGAACTGTTCTGGAGCCCCATAGCGGGGAGAAAAAGCTTTGATCGACATACCGGTGGCGGCCATCAACTGGGTCAAGCTCTTGTCATCGTGAATGATCTTGGCGATGCCGAAATCGAGGACCTTGATGGTGGTGCGTGCGCCGACCTCGGTGAGGAAGAGGTTGGCTGGCTTGACGTCCCGATGGGCTACACACTGCTTGTGCGCCTCGCCCAACGCGGAGGCTGCCGGCGCGAGCAGCTTCATGGCTGCAGCCAAGTCCAGCGCGCCGTCGGCCCGCTTGCGGCGCGCTTTGAGCTCCTGGTCGAGCGGCCGGCCTGAGAGCCACTCCATCACCAAAAAAGGCGTCCAACTGTTGTTTGGCGAGACGGCTGCACCGAGATCGAGCGCTTGTGCGATCCCCGCGTTGGCCTTGGACAGCTTATGCAGCAGTTGCCCTTCTTTGATGAAGCTCTGGTGGAAACGGTCGCGTTGCTCCCCACTGAGACTCGGCGGCAACTTCAGACACTTGATACCTACAGGCTCGGCAAGCGCCAGATGCTCACCTCGGTACACAACGCCGAACCCCCCCTCCCCCACCACGCGATCGATGCGATACCTGCCCTCGATCGTACTGCCCACCCAACCGAATGGGTCCGGGTTAGAGGCCTCGACCGACATCGTCCAGTCTCACCGCAGCCATCATTTCACACAGCTGCCCCCCACGGCGCGACACCTGCCACCCACCGAGCAAGCCGTGCTCCGCTTGCAGTCTGCATCATTGACCACCATGCAGCGATGTTGTCGCGCCGAACAAGCTCCGTTTTGGAGACACACGGTCGCTTTCTGACAGTCAGTGTCACTCGCTGCCCAGCACCCCCCCTTGCCGGTGATCAAGCTGCCGATGAGCGGCGTGCACAGGCCGCTGACCTTGCAGCCCAGACTCTCGGCGCAGTTGCTGAGCTTGCTCCCTTTGAGGGCCGTGGCCAAGTCGAGGCAAACACCATTGATGGCTTCACACCGATTGTGTGTTTTGCAGCCGCGCGATTTGCGGCAATCTTGGTTGTTCGCCGCGGTGCAACGTTTCTTGGCGGCCGACCAGCTGCACGTGCCCTTGGAGCGGCAGCCAGCTGAACGCTCACAACCAGATGGCCCCACTGGTAGCGCGTGGGCTGATGGAGCTGAGGGGGCTGAGGGGGCTGAGGGGGCTGAGGCAGCGGTCGAAGCCGCCGGGCCGACGGCAGATGCAGCGATTGAGGCACTTGGCGATGCCGCGCTCTGGTCGGGTCCGGCTTGCTCGAGCGGCGCAGCGACCGCAGCGGTGCTCGCCCGGGTCGAGCTCGAGGAGGGCGTGGCGTCTGAAGACGCTGTCGTTGTTGGAGGGCCGAAGCGGCCATAAGCGATGACGGCCCCAGCCAGGAGCGCAGCGCCGAAGAGGAGCCAGCGCCACCGGCTGCGCGGCTCGGCCTCGACGGGCTGAGTCGGTTGCGCGGCGAGCGCTCCGCTCGGGGGCGCTTGCGGATCGGTGTCCGGCAACAGGGTGCGCTCTTGCTGGCCCTGGTGGTGCTGGCCCTGGTGGTGCTGGCCCTGGTGGTGCTGGCCCTGGTGGCTTTGTTGCTGCGAGACGTCTGTGGAGGGGCCCGGCGAGTCGACCTCGACTTGGACCGAAGCCCCCTGCTCTTCGGTAGGCTCATCTTGTTCAGCGACCTCCGGGCCCGCCGTCATCGCCTCCATGAGATCGCGCCAGAATTGGCCGAGCTCGGGATAGCGCTCGCGGGGCTCGACGGCCAAAGCCCGTAAAAAAACGGCCTCGACGGCGTCACCGAGCTCGATTCCGCGACTGCGCGGTGTTGGTCGTTCTCTCGGGCTTGCCGAGCTGATGTGAAGCTGAATCACATCCTCACCGATGAGCGCGGGTGCACCGCTCAACAGCTCGACCAAGATGAGGGCGAAGGAGAACGTATCGGTCCACGGGCCCGTTGCGCCGAGGCGCGGATCGAATTGCTCCGGCGCCCCATAGTTCGGCGTGAATGCTTTCATCGAAGTGCCGGTAGCCTCCAGCGCTCGGGTGATGCTGATGCTTTCCCTGAGAACTTTGGCGATCCCGAAGTCGAGGACCTTGAGCACCTGCCGCTCGCCCACCTTGCTCACGAACAGATTGGAGGGCTTGATGTCTCGGTGAGCGACACGTTGCTGATGCGCCTCGTCGAGGGCGTCAGCGGCCGAGTCGAGTAGCGCTATCGCAGCGGGCAAGCTCATCTTGCGCTGCTCGACGGGCAAGTCTCGCCGCCGCACGATGAGCTCACGCAAGCTCTCGCCCTCGAGCCACTCGAGCACCAGAAACGGTGTCCAGCTTCCGTTGGGTGAAACAGCCGCGCCCAGATCGAGCGCTTGCACGATCGCCGCATTGGCTTTGCTGAGCTTGTGCAGCAGTCGCGCTTCCTCGACGAAGCTCTGATGGATCTTGTTGCGGTGCTCTTCCTTGATTTCAGCTGCCAACTTGAGACACTTGACCGCCACCGCGGAACCAAGCGTTAGATGCTCGGCGCGATACACCGTCGCGAAGCCGCCCTCGCCCACCACCGCGTCGATGCGATATTTGCCTTCGAGGGTGGCCCCCACCCATCCAAAAGGGTCATCGAGCTTGGTCGCGGCCATCGTCTTGGCACGATACTACCGCTTACGTCCCGATGCGGCGAAGTTGGCTTGCATCGAGGCGATGTCACAAGATGGCACAGCGGCTAGCCGGCGGGCTGGCACAATATGAGCCGACCACAACCAGAATTCGAGCACATGGCAATGGCACGACAAGTGCTTTGGTGCCCAGCATGAACCTAACCGCTGCATGCAAACTCCTCGCAATTCCAACAGCGCTGGTGCTCGTCAGCTCCACGGCTCTCGCCGGACCCCAATACACCGAGGAGGAGCTCATGGAGATGGCCGACGTCGTTGCCGATGTCGAGGTGATCGACACATCTTGCGGACAGGAGCAGAGCGATTGGATCACGAGCTACGTTTCGCAGCTCAAGACGATCGAGGTCATCAAAGGACAGGCCACTGACGTGCTCAGCTACAATGTCGCCCAAACTGCAGAGCAGCCAGGTTGCGGTGCACAAATCGTGCTGGCAAAAGGCTGGGTGGGACGCGTTTACCTGCAGGCTTACAACGACGGCACCTACGGCATCGAGTACTCAGGCGGCGCGGTCATCGATCCGCAGGCGAGCATCCTGCACGAGCTGCCGGTTTGCCAAGAGCCGGATCCGGGGCCACATTACGGACCTCCGCTGGATCTGTCCTCCGACCCAGAGCCCACCGTGGACCCAGCCGATCCGGCCGAGCCCACCACCGACTCAACCACACCCGCAACAGCCGGCTGCAGCGCCGCAGCACCGCGTTCGCATGGTTGGCTCTCAGCCCTCCTAGTCGGTCTGGCTCTGGTCGCGCAGCGACGGCGACGACGCGGTTGATCCATCACGGGTGCTTGCGCCCGCGGCAGTCGACGGCAACACTGCAGTACGAGCATGTTCCGTCGAACAGACAAACGCCTCGGCCGCACTTGGCGCAAGGCCGCTGGTCTCGGCACCATGGTGCTGGGGCTCGCGTGCAGTGGCACGAGCGACCCGCCTGCGACCACCACAACGACAACCGCAACAGCCAACGAAGGCGGCGGCGGCTCGGGTGGCTCGTCGGCTATGTGCACGCCCGCCGCTTCGCCTTTCGGTACTGATCCGAGCAGCAACGAGTCGTTCCCCGATCTCGAGCTGCGCAATTGCGAAGGCAGCACCGTCGAGCTGCAACAGATCCGCTGTCAGAGCGCACTGACTTTGCTCTCCGTCGGCGCTGGCTGGTGCGAACCCTGCAAAGCCGAAGCCCCCCTTCTACAAGAGGCCGCTGAGAAGTTGTCCGGCCAGAACGTGCAGATCATCCAGCTGCTATTCCAGGACGCTGCAAGTCTGCCCGCCACCACGGTGTTTTGTCAGAATTGGGTAGAGACTTACAGCCTGAGCATCGGCGTGTACATCGATCCGGTCGGCTCATCGCTGGATTACTTCGATGTAGCCACTACGCCGCTCAACGTGATCATCGATCGGAACGGCAAGGTCTTGTGGGCGACGGTTGGTATCATCGAAGATGACATCGAGCAGCTGTTGTTGGGCTACCTGTGACGCGACGCCCGTCCCCAATCCAGCGGCGGAGCTGGTGTCTCGTCAGCTTGACGATGCTGGCGCTCGTGGCGGGTTGTCCACCTTCCCACTCGGTTTCGACATTTGGGACTTGGCGGCCCACCATCCTCGCAACCCCAGCCGTCGCTGCACTCGAGCGACAGATGCTCGCGCGACTCAACCGCGACCGCGCCAGCCGCGGTCTGCCGGCCTTGCTGCCCGACCCACGCCTCGACGACATCGCGCGAGCTCATTCCCAAGACATGGTGTCCAACAGTTTTTTCGCACACGCTTCACCGCGTACCGGCGTGCTCGCAGACCGGCTGGATCGTGCCGGCTATCTAGCTCTGGAGATGCGCGAGAATCTGGCAACAGCCGCTGACGTCGACACCGCCCAGAACAACCTGCTGGCCAGTCCTGGCCATCACGCCAACATCATGGCCAAGGGTGTTACGCATGTCGGCATCGGAATCGTAATGGGAGACCCGACCCGTGCTCTTCGAGGACGCACCTTCACGCAAATCTTCGCCCGGCCGACACATCTCGACTCACCTCCAACTGCAGTGACCAAGATCAGGCAGCGCTTCGCCACAGCACGGCAAGCGGCCCGGCTGCCACCTTTGGCGGACCATCCCATGTTGACCCAGCTGGCCCAGCACCACATCAACAGCTTGCCAGACGACATACCCAATTCCGCCGTCTCCCGCATCGGCGCGAATCTGAGCAAGCACCTCGACGAGCGCAACGACCACGGCTTGCAGAGCATCCAGCTCTACGCCCAGGCGATGTTCAACGCCGACCTGTTCAGAATCCCAGGGAACAGCGACGCGGCTCGTTTTGTCGGCATCGCGGCCGCTCCGGCCCGCGACGAGCGCGGCCGACCCAAACTCAAGCTCCTGTTGCTGCTCGGCCGCTAGAAGACGTCGGTGAGGGTCGCGTCCGGGTCCACTAGCAAGACCATTGCCTCGGCGAAGGCTGGCTCTCGCTCAATACACCTGTTGGAAGCGCTCTTTTCCGGTCCAGCCGAAGCTCACCGTTGGAATGGGCGCTTTGTCTGCGACACCTTGGCTCACAGCCAGGTTTACTCGAAGGGTACGGATCCGCACTTCCTTGATCGGTGCGGTCACGCTACGCGGACTCATACCCGCAGGCTTGCTTGGGGCAGCCTTTGCAGCAGCTGGGGGCGCCTTCGCTTTCAGCACGACCTCGAGCTGCACATGACCGGCGTGGCCACTTCCGGGCACCGAGGTCAGGCTCACACGCGCGTGGCCACAACTCGAATGGCCACCACTATTGCCACGGTACACCTGCCAATGTCGCGAGCCGTAGCGGCGATACCGAGCATCCTGATCGCCAGCAGCCGAGGGCAGATATACGACGAAGTGCACCGCATCACCGTTCTTGTCGCGTGCGGCGAAGACTTGCAGTTCCGTCGGACCTCGAGCGACGCGCACGAGCGGCATCGATTTGTCGACGATCTTGTTGGCGCCGAGTGTCTCCGGATCGAACCAGGCATCGGTGATCTTCAGCGAGGCTTTCGCGCCACCCGCATCGACCACCAAACGCTCACTGTGAACCGCCACGGGCCCATTGTTGTTGTACATCTGCGCCGCGGGGGTGCCCTTGATCGCTCCGTGCACGCTCGGACGGTCCTCGAAGGACAACCTCCAAGGCTCAGCGTCACCTCGGCCGCGGTAGTACTGTCGCACGGTGAAACAAGCCGTGGGCGGCATCGTCTGGCTCTTTGCTGTCGCGGCATCGAGCGCCTCCGCCGCACTGCGAATCATGCTCCGCATCGTACCTGCGCTGTGTTTTTCAGCTGCTTCTTTGGTCGAGAACAGGGTGATGTAGCGAGACCCTTGCAAGCCCCCTCGATGTTGTGAGGGCGGCGGCAACGCCGGAAAGATCCCGTCGACGTT
This sequence comes from uncultured Polyangiaceae bacterium, assembly GCA_964599485.1. GTDB lineage: Bacteria > Myxococcota_A > Polyangia > Polyangiales > Polyangiaceae > JAPYTK01. Next base: position 9,602 of record CAZRGL010000211.1, on the reverse strand, counting down.
CTTGGCAGCCGGCACGCTGTCAGGGCGCTTATCGCCAGCCGGCGCAGCGGTTATCTCCCCGGCTGGCAACTTGGTGTAGTCGACGCCTGCGGCCAGCGCGTCGAGGCTAAAGAATGCGATCGGTACCGCCAGGGCAATGGTGAGCGTCAGTTTTTTCGCGGCCATGTTCGCTCCTTCGGTGGCTGACTCACAGGGATTTCAAATACGCCTCGAGAGCCTCGAGGTCCTCTTTGCCCAAATGCCCAGTGTTGCCCATCTTCCCGTCGGTCTTCTCGAGCAACTCTTCGAGCGTGGCGAATCGCCCGTCGTGAAAATAGGGGCCACGCTGGGCCAGGAACTTCAAAGAGGGCGTATTGAAGCTGTTGATACGATCAGCGCGCGTCTTGCTGCCGACGTCGTGGCGACGGTTGTCAGTCAGTTGAGCTCCTTTGTGACAACCAGCGCAACCCGCCCGTTTCGAGGCAAAAATCTCGCGGCCGCGCGCCACTGTGGATTCGTCATCGCCGGGACTTACGCTCGGAGGAGGCGGCAATGCCTTGATGTAGCTGAGCAGCGCGCTGCGCTGCACGCCCCGCAATCCCACCCCCTGCAAACGCTTGAATTCGAGATTGAGATGGTCCTCGAGCCGCCGACTCCGCCCCGACCAAGAATAGGGTGCGGTCTTGTTGAGCCGCCCGGCGAGCATGATTGTGCGACGCGGCCCGTCTGGCGTCGCCCACACCAATCCATCGTCGCGACCATCGGGGTGGCAGCTCGCGCAAGCGCGCCCATCGGAAGCCACGCGGCTATCACCCGTGCCGTAGAAAAGCGCACGGCCGAGCCTCCGCGCCAGTGACGGCGCGCGCTCCGACAAGGAATCGAGCGGGATGCGGCGAACCTGACGTTGCAGCTGCCCATCCTGCATTTCCAGCTCTTCGCCACCGAGCGCGACGATGTTGAGTGTTCTGTCGAACTGCGACCAGACGATGGCACGATGATCGAAGGGGTCCACGGCGATCCCGCTCGGACCAGCGGCCACGCGCCAGCGACGCTTTTCGGCGTGCGCTGGGTCACTGTTGAACGCGTCGTAGGCAATCAACGCATCGATCCCGAAGCAACTCACCAAAACCGACTGGCTCTTGGCATCGAACGCGGCCGCCCGTGGCAACAAGCACGGCTGTGGTGGTGCTTCGTCGTAGCGCACATACCGGTTGGTGTTGCGCCCGATTCGCAGTGACCCGGACATCGGATAGGCCGACGCCTCGTCGAGGACCGCAATGTTGAACATGGCGCCGCGATTGTGTCGCTCGCCGTAGCCAGGCATGCGCCGGTTCTTGTCACCGGTTTCCACCAGTACCTGAGGTGCCAACAAACGCTGGCTCAGGCCTGTGCTTTGGGCTAGCGCAAAGGTCTGACTCGCGCGACGCTGGCCGTAGCTGTGCTTTCGTTTGGCACGCTCCTTCTCCAACTCCTCCAGCTCCTCGATGAGCTGTTCGCGCTGCGCTTTGCTCAGTGGTCCGCCAGTGGGCTTGAGTTTCTCGAGAAGCTTCTTGCGAAGCTGGTCTATCTCGTAGTCGCGGCGCCCATCCAACGAGACGCTGCGCACGCTCTTCTTGTCCAAATCGACAATGCTTGCCCGACCGCCAACGCTGTGAACGACGAACGCCAGCTTGCCGTCGCTCGACACAGCCACAGCTTGCGGCGCGCGCAGCGTATCGACAGAGAACCTCAGTTTCACGGCGGCGGCATCGTAGACTGCAAGCTTCTGCGCGGAGACTGCGGCAACCAGCAGCGCGTTGCCGTCCGGGCTCATGGCCATAGCAACTGGCTCGGCAGGCGTATCAACTTCGCAGCGTGCGCTCAGCGGCGCGCCGATCTCGCCCGTCTCCAGCACGGCTAGCTTGGACCGATCGCGAAGCGTGACGACCACACGGCCATCCGACAACAGCAGCAGCTGGGACGGCGTTGCCGCGAGCGGTGTCGCGCTCAACAGCTTGTTGGCGTCGAGATCGACCACCAGCACCGCGCGCACGTCCTCGTCGGCGACGAACGCGACAGAGTGGTCACCCCACTCGGCAATCGCGACCGTAGAGCTGATGGTATTCGCACCCAAACTCTTGGGGAGATTGGCCCGCGCTGGGCTGGGCGTGCAGATCTGCGGCGCTTCGATTGCAGGCGCCGCGCTCGGCTCTACGGCAATCGATGCGCTCGGATTCGCCGCGTTCGTGGCTCCGGGCGTTGCGCCACAAGCCATCATGCTCCCGATCAACAGCGGTGCGATCGCTGCCCAGCCTCTACTCACTCGCCAACCCATCGATACGCCACTACCCGGCAATGATACGGATGAGACACCCAAAGGCTTCCCATGTTCCCCGCGCCGCGGTTGTCTACGCCACAGCACCAAGGGCCTCGACTGTACGTGCTCTTTTGGGTCGAGTGCGCGCTTTTGTGACCGAACACGTCGCAATCGTGCCACCCATTGCCCAAAGTCCAGTCGATGATAGGTTCTGCTGATGACCTCCGCGCGGCGCTATTTCATCTTGGGACTCGGTGCACTGTTGCTACTCGGTGCCTCGCAAGCATGTGAGCAAAAGCGCGCTCCGCGGCTGCCGACACCGGGTCGTGCGAGCATCAAAGTGATGACCTACAACGTCAACTTTGGCCTTGCTGGCGACGACGAAACCGCCGCTGCCATCGATGGCTGGGCCGATTTGGTGCTGCTTCAGGAGACCAATGAGCAGTGGGAGCGAGCGCTACGCAAACGCCTCGCCAAGTCCTACCCGTACATGGCCTTTCGTCATTGCTGCCGCGCAGGTGGATTGGCCGTCCTGTCCAAGCATCCCTTCGAGCAGAAGGAGTACATCGAGCCGCAGGCGGGTGGCTGGTTTCCAGCTTGGCGCCTGTTGGTCGATAGCCCACTCGGCAAGCTACAGGTGCTCAACTTGCACCTGCACCCGCCGGTCAGCGACAGCGGCAGCGTGGTCAGTGGCTATTTCACGACGCCCGCTGTTCGCGAAGCCGAAATCAGCCAGTATTTCCCACATTTGGATCCGAGCTTACCGACCATCGTCGCTGGCGATTTCAACGAAAGTGCTGGCGGACGGGCCATCGTCTACCTGGAAGAGCGCGGTTACCGGAGCGCCCTACCCCAGTTCGCAGGCTCGCAGAACACGTGGCGTTGGAAGACCAGCGTAGGCACGGTGCGCTCGCAGCTCGATCACCTCGTCTACAACGACAAGCTCGAGCCCCTAGATGTGCAGGTAATGCGCGAAGGGCGCTCTGACCACCTGCCTGTACGCGGTATTTTCGTGCTCGACGACGAGAAGCGCTGACGCACTCGACGCTTGCCAGCCGCACCCCCCGTTGTCGCCCACAACCGTGATAAGCTACGGTCCAGGAGCGACGAGGAACCGCGTTGAGCAACAAGCATCCCAAGCCACGCCGGCGCCGTGCCGCCACGCTCAAACACGATGAGTTTCAAGGCCCCGCCCGATTGGTCGTCATCGAGGGCGAGCGAATTGGCCAGAAGTTCACCCTCGATCAGACCAAGCATGTGATCGGTCGCGGCGTGGATGTCCAGATTGAGCTGACTGATCCCGAGATGTCCCGGCGTCACGCCGAAATCCGCAGGATTGGCCCGTTTTCGTACGTCATCGAAGACCTTCAGAGCAGCAATGGGACCTACATAAACGGCGCGCCCCTCAAGACGCCCACCGCGCTGTATTTGGGCGACAAGATCCGCTTGGGCTCGAACGTCGTGCTGCTGTTCACCGTCCATGACCCCATCGAAGACCAGATCTTGCAGCGACAGCGGCTCGAAGCGCTAGGCCGGCTGGGTGCAGGAATCGCCCACGATTTCAACAACATGCTGGGCGCGGTGCTTTCCAACATCGAGTATTTGCAGAGCCAGCCGCTACCATCCCTGGCCACCGCGACGACTACAGAATGCCTCGCCGACATGCACAACGCTGCGACCCGGGCCGCGGAGCTCAGCAAGCGCCTGCTCGCCTTCGCACGGGGAGAGAAGCAGGCAGACGCGCACATCGAAGTGTCCACGGTGTGCGAAGAGGTGGCCCAGCTCGTCAGACGAACCTTCGATCGGTCCATCCGGGTCGAAACCAACATCGCTTCAGACCTTCGCGCCTTCGGCGACAGCATGGAGCTGCATCAAGTTCTCATGAACCTCTGCTTGAATGCTCGAGACGCCATGCTCAAAGGCGGCCTGCTGAGCATCAGCGCACGCTCCCTCCCAAGTGACACGGGAGGCAAACAGCGCATTCAAATCGTCGTCTCAGACGATGGCACCGGTATGGATGCCAAAACCCAAGCGCGAGCCTTCGAGCCCTTTTTCACCACAAAGCGAGACGGGGCGGGTTTCGGCCTCGGCTTGGCCACGGTGCGCGAAATCATCACCGCCCTACAAGGGCGGATCAGCGTGGAGAGCTCCAAAGGACGAGGCACCTCGTTCACGATCACCCTGCCTCTGGCAGATACCAAAGGGGCTCCGGCTCAGCGTCAACCGCCCGCCGCGAAACCTCTTTCGGCGGCGCCGGACAACGCCAACCTCATCATTTTGGTGGTGGATGATGAGACCATGGTTCGGCGTGCTGCCCGACGCCTGCTGCGACAGGTAGGCCATACGGTGCACGAAGCCGAAAGCTGTGATGAAGCCCTGAGTATCTACGCACAGGCCGATACCCGACCCGACTTGGTCATTCTCGACGTGGAGATGCCAGACACCAACGGTGAGGAGACGCTGGTCATGTTGCTGGATCTGGATCCCGACGCCCGCGTGCTCATGGTCTCTGGCCACCGCGACAAAGACCGGGCAGCGGTGCTGCGCGGTAAGGGTGCGCGCGGCTTCTTGCACAAACCTTGGACCACGGATGAGCTGCTCGACAACGTCAACCGCATCGCCGGAGCCGACGGGTTGCCACGCACTGGCGAGCCTCCCCGGTCCGCAAACGACATGGACGAGACCATACCATCCTGACACCAGCTCTCTGGTTGCCGATCAGTCTGCCAAGGCGACTGCTCGCAACCGTTCGGCCAGCCGCCGCATCCCTACGCCGGCCACGAGCCAGATCAACGTCAAGAACGCGAATCCCAAGATGGCAGGTGTCAGGGCCTCGCCCAACCCGGTCATGATGATCAGGTGGATGTCGGGGCTCTTCGACCACACCGGGTGACTCGGAACCTTGAACATCACCGCCGCGATGTTGGTCGCCACAGCCGTGAGAATCGAGAAGACCGTGGCAACGGTGAGACTTCGAAGAAGTGCCATGCGTCGTTCGTCTGGGCGCCGCGCAAACAGCGCTGCCGTGACCAGCGTGCCAACGCCGAGCAACAACACGAAGACCATGCCCACACCACCCGCTCGCAAGAATTCCAACATTTCGAACCTCCAGACTTGCTGGGGTCGCCGGAGCGCCCCGCTGTTTCGTTGTTTCCCGTTACAACGCACCAGAGGCTCGAGCGTGACAAAAGAGTTCCGAATCCTCCAATCGAAGACCATCACGCCACCCACAGGTCGTCGACAGCAGCGTCATTTTTCCGACCGACTCCACCGTTCGAAGTTATCGTGCCCCCGTGCCCGCCGACCGGCTATTGGTAGCTCGACTCCTACGAGGAGAGGCGAGCGCCTTCGACGAAGTTTACGCTGCCTATCGACCGCGGCTGTTCTCCTTTCTGGCACGACTCAGCGGACAGCCCGCGCTGGCCGATGACCTGTTGCAGGAGACCTTCCTTCGACTGGCCACTGCGGCGCCGGAGCTAGCGCCCAACACACGCATCGGTGCCTGGCTGTTCACCGTCGCGCGCAATCTCTTCGTCAGCCATCGGCGCTGGGCCCTGCTCGACGTGGCGCGGCTGAGCGAGATTCGACTATGGGCCCAATTGCGCGGCCCGCACCTCACACCGTTCGCGCTCGCGTCGGCCAACGAGACCGAGCGGCGGCTCGAATCAGCCATCGCGCGGCTCCCGCTTCGCTACCGTGAGGTGGTGTTGCTGATCACGATCGAACGGATGAGCCCGAGCGAAGTGGCCGAAGTGCTCGGCCTTCAGCCAGCGGCGGTGCGACAACGGCTGGCACGAGCCCGTGCTATGCTCTCGACAGAAGTGGAAAGCGACCTGAAGGAGCCATGAGCGACCTCGACGACAGCTCTTCGCCGGATGTGTTGGCGCAAGTCGCCGAGCTGCCTACTCGCGATGTGGACAGCGTGCGCGCAGCCCAACTGGCCGCGACTGGTCGTGCAGCGTTCGCCCAGGCCCACACAGAGCGTCGCCGCGAGCAACGCTGGCAACAACAACTGTCGAGGTGGTACGACCGCGCCTTCGAGCCAGCGATGGTCGCAGCGCTCGTGATCGTCTATCTCGGCTGGGCGTTCGACGCCGTGCTTTCGATGCATCGATAGGCATTGTCTTGCTGATCCCCGAACGCGCCATTCTCGAAGCCAACCTCGCCTTCTACGAAGCCTACTCAGGCCAGGACTATGGCGCGATGGACCACCTGTGGGCGCGCGGCCTGCCGGTGTCCTGCACGCATCCTGGTTGGCAAATTCTCTACGGTCGACGAGAGGTGATGACCGGCTGGCGAGCCATCCTAGAGTCACCAGCCGCCCTACCCACACGCTGCAGTGATCCGCGCTGCGCGATCATCGACCAAGTCGCGATCGTCACCTGCGTCGAGCACGTCGCCGCCAACAGGCTGGCGGCAACCAACGTGTTTGCGCTGGAAGACGGTCTATGGCGGATGGTCCACCATCAATCCGCCGCATTTTCACCACGCATCCTTCCTGCCGACGAACGCCCCCCACCCGAGTCGTTGAACTAGCTGCTGTCAGCTCGGACGCGGACGCAGACGCGAACGCGGACTCGGACTCGGACTCGGACGCGAACGCGGACTCGGACTCGGACTCGGACTCGGACGCGGACTCGGACGCGAACGCGGACTCGGACGCGAACGCGGACGCGGACTCGGACGCGGACTCGGACGGCTCGGCCGCGACGCGATCACCAAGGAACCAACTTGCAGTCGCGAAAAAACCCACCCGACGGACCTTCATCACGCAACGTCGCAAGCCACAAGATGGTGTCCACGCTGTCCTCGATGGGACGCGACGCGTCAGGCCCGCCCAGGTCCGTTTGCACCCAGCCTGGACACACCGAGTTGACTTTGATGTTCGTACCCTCGAGCTCGGCCGCAAGAATGAGCGTAACCGCGTTCAACGCCGCCTTCGACACACGGTATGCCGGCCAGCCGCTCGCCATCTCGGTCAAGCTCGCCAAGCCTGTCGATACGTTGACGACGCGCCCGTACCCATTGTCGCGCATCAGTGGCAACAAATGCCTGCAACACCGCAACGCCCCGAGGGTGTTGGTCTCAAAGCTCTTGTTGAATGAGTCGATCTCGATGTCGAAGATGCTGGTGGCTCGTCCTTTCGAGCCGGCCGGCTCGAAAACAGCGCCCGCGTTGTTGATCAAGACATCGAGCCGACCGTAACGCTCCCGAAGCTCCGCGGAAAAAGCCTCTAGACTTTCCTCATCGCAGACATCGAGCTGGTGGTGGTCGAGCTCAATCCCCTCGTCGCCGAGCTGCGCAGCCGCTTGCTGGCCTTTCGAGTCGTCACGGCTCGTCAGCACCACCTTCAGGCCGAGCTTGACCAGCTCACGACACGTCCACAGCCCAATTCCTCGATTGGCGCCAGTGACCACAGCCACGCGTCCGGTCTCGCTCATGACAACATCAATACCGCAATTCGGGGCCGCATCCCACCGAGAGGCCTATTCGGGCTCTGCGCTCGTGTCATCTTCGGGCGGCACACCGAGCGAGCGTAAGAGTCGCTCCCGCGCGGTTGCGAGCAGCTCTGACACGGGGCCCTCAGCAACGGTACGTCCGCGCTCGAAGCGAACGACTCGAGCACCGAGTTGGAAGGCCTCGATTGGGTCATGGGTGACGAACACCGCCGGAATGGAGTGCCGGCTGATCGTCTCACAGACCACGTTACGTAGCTCTGCCCGGCCCGGCGCGTCGATCGAGGCAAATGGCTCGTCGAGCACGAGCAGACGCGGCTTGACCGCGAGAGCCCGCGCCAAAGCCACACGTTGACGCTCGCCGCCCGACAAATTGGTCGGCATGGCCGAACGCAACGCACGCAAACCAAGCTCGTCAATCAAACCCTCTATGCGTTTGCTCGGGACTTTCCGTTCAGCGCGCGGCAGACCGAAGACGATGTTTGACAACACATCGCAAAACGGAAACAGCGCATGATGCTGCGGTACATAGCCGATGCGTCGGCGATGGGGCGCGACCCAGCTACCCGTCTCACTATCGAATACCGTGTCGTTGTGGACACGAATACGCCCTCGTTGCGGGCGAATCAGCCCGACCAGCGCTTGCAGTGTCAGGGACTTGCCGGAGCCTGAGGGGCCAAAAAGCACCATGATCCCCTCTTCGAGATTCAGCTCGGCTGTCAGCGTGAACGGCGAGGCCGCGTCGCCAACGCTGAGCGTGAAGGAGGCTTCGACCGCCGTCACGAGCCGTGCTCCGACTGAGGGGCTATTCGTGCCGCGATCAAAACGGTCACCGCCGACATGAGGCTGAGCACGATGACGTAGATCAACGCACGGCTGTCGTCCCCCATCTGGAACGCTGCGAATATCTCCAGCGGCATGGTGTTGGTTTGGCCCGGAATGTTGCCAGCAAACATGAGCGTCGCCCCAAACTCACCGATGGCACGCACGAAGGCCAAAACCAGACCACCGGCTACGCCACGCCAGGCCCATCGCAAGCTCACCCGAAAAAACAACGCCGTGGGCGACAAGCCGAGCGCACTGCCCACCGCCAACAGCTCCTTGGGCACCGATTCGAATGCCGGCTGCACGGTCTTGACCAAAATGGGTAGCGCCACGATGCTCGAAGCAGTCACCGCCGCCAGAGGGGTGAAGATGATCTTCAGATTGAGGGTTTGCTCGAGCCATTGACCCACCACGCCGCGACGTCCCAGCACCACGACCAGAAAAAAGCCGACGACCGACGGAGGCAACACCATGGGCAACAGGATGAGCGCGTCGACCACCGTCCGCAGCGGGTAGCGCCGACGCGCCTGCAAATGAGCCAGGAAGATCCCCACCGGTCCGATGATCAACAGCGCCATTGCCGCAACCCGAAGCGACAACCAAATCGGAAAGCCAACCGCCTCACTCACGCTTCGGTCATTTCTGTAGCCCGCTCGAGGCCAGCGGTAACCACCAACAGATCGCTGTCGACGCTGAAGGAACTGCCGACGAAATCTCCGGCTAGGCGGCGCAAGCTGAGCTCGGCCCCTTCGAGCAGACCTTCAACCTGTTGTCCCAACCAATAACGCTGAGCAATGGTGCCCTCGACCACCGTTCGACCATCACGCGGCAGGTGCAAGTAGGTAACGTCCAGGCGTTGCTCGTCGCGATTCCAGCTCCTGCGCTCGAGCACGTCCAAGATCGTCCCGTCGTGGGTGACTGCGGTAACCGGATCGAGTTGGTCGTCCGCTTGATCATCCGGATGGCACTGGCCGTGGAACGCGTCCGCTGAATATGCGTCGAACACCAGCAGCGCCCCCGGGGCCAAATGCTCCCGGACGCAACGC
>CAZRGL010000210.1:0-16350 GCA_964599485.1 uncultured Polyangiaceae bacterium | reverse complement strand
ACACCCTGTTTGTAGAGCCCGTCAAGCCCGAGCTTCGCGGCGGACTGGCCCGAGTAGTGGCGCGCGGCTGCGATGCGCTCGGCTGGCGTCATCATCCGATTCGTCGCAACGCGCCCGATTGTGATGCACAAGGTGTCTGCGATTTCGGCTGCCCGTCAGCCGCCCGGCTCAGCATGGATATCTCCTACCTGCCACCCGCCCTGATGCGGGGCTCGGTCCTGCTGACTGGCATGCGCGGCCAGCGGGTCATGCTCGACGGTGCGGGCCGCTGCCAAGGACTCGAAGCGCAGTGCGTGCGAACCGGCAAGCTGCTTCAGGTCAAAGCGCGGGCGGTCGTGCTCGCCGGCGGCTCGATACCCACGCCGATGTTCTTGCTCAACCAAGGAATTTGCAATCAGAGCGATCAGGTGGGCCGAAACCTATCGCTTCATCCTGCTTGCTCGATCTCCGCGCTGTTCGACGAGGAGATTTGTGGCCACCAATCCGTTCCCCAGAGCTACTTCTGCGATCACTTCCACCGTGAAGGCATCATGATGCTCGGCGCTTCGACACCGCTGAGTCTGTCAGCGCTGATGCTGCCCCACGTGGGTCGTCCGCTGATGGAGATGGTGGAAGGCTTCAAGCACATCGCCAGCCTGGGCATCATGGTCGGCGACGTATCGCGGGGCCGCGTCCGCGTCGGCCGCGACGGCGCCCCTCTGCTGACCTATCGACTCAAGCGTCACGATACCGAACGGCTCAAGCGGGGCTTGCTGCACTCCGCCGAGATCTTCTTCGCCGCAGGCGCCAAAGAGGTCTACCCCATGCTCACCCGCAAGGTGGTGCTCGATCGCGACACGGGTCTCGACAAACTGCGGTCGATGACGATTCACCCCTTCGACATCATCTTGACCAGTTTCCACCCACTGGGCACCTGCCGAATGGGTCGCGATCCGTCCAGCAGCGTGGTGGGCTTCGATCACCAGACCCACGAAGTGCCTGGCTTGTTCATCGTAGATGGCAGCACGGTCCCGGGCCCGCCCTGCGTCAATCCGCAGATTACCGTCATGGCCATGGCCAATCGAGCGGCTGGTGAGATCGCTGCCAAGCTGGGGTAATGGGCGGCGGCGTTTTTTCGTGGGCGGGTGCGAGCGTGTGCGCGGACTTGGGTGCGCATGGTCGGGGAGGGGGGGTGGGGGTTTTCGTGGTCGCCCGGGACTGAGGACTGCCGGGCGCCGCCGATCCTGCGCCTGGGCGCACGACCGATGGGGCCCGATTGACGGACTGGCGCCAACTGTACACTTTTGTACATATTCGTTGACAGCGGACTTCAGCGCTCTACTCTGGACGATGTGCAACTCCTGCTAACGCTCTGTGCCTTGTTGACGATCGCCCTCGTTGCGCCCACTGCGACGGCTGGCGCAGTGATCAAGTGCAAGTCACGCTACCAACCTCATTGCGAAATTCGCACCCGGTCCAATGCCCATCCGCTCAGGTGCAAAGTCACAATCGAGTACGAATACCGCCGCACCAAGCGCAGTCGCCCGCGGCGGTCGACACACCGCGGTGTGATTGACGTGCCCAAGTATGGCAAAATGAGCGCCTGGTCGTGGCGCGGCAAGAAGCCGTACTCCTTTCGGGTCAAGCGCAAGTCAGCTCGATGCACAGCAAAAGCCATCGTAGGCAACGGGCCACCCGCGCCGCGGGCTAGAAAGTCGCAGCCGCGACGCAAGAAGCATCGAGCCCCGCCGCGGCGCAGAAGGAAACCGCGACGGAGCCGGACCAGTGGCCGGCACCCGCACCGGATCGGGGCGAGCAGCGCCGAGGGTGGCGGCGGCAAGCTCAATTGTTACAACGGGCCCAACAATCCTTATTGCCACGTGCGCAGCACGATAAAGCAAGCGCTTCGTTGCCACGTGCGCATTCGCTACAAGCGCCGCAACACACGGCGGTCGCGCTGGATTCAACGTACGGACAGGGCGGTCGTCAACGTGCCCAAGTACGGCAAGATGGCGGCATGGTCTACTCGAGGGCGCAAACCCAACGCGCTCATCTTCAAGCGCGCCGAGCTCAACTGCGACCCGCGCTGAACGTTCCTCGAAACGCCTCCGCCGATCATCTCCGCTGAGCATTTCAGTGGGCGCAGACGTCTAGCGATGGGTGTCGAGCTTGTAGACGACACGGGTGCCGGTCACCAGGTCGTGCATGGCGCGCTTGCGGGGGAGGGCTGCCAACAACAGGCCTCCGAGGTAGAGGATCGACAGCACGACGTTGCTGATGACCAGACCGGTGACGAGTGACTTCAGCGCGTCCAACTGAGCTGGCTGCAGGTGCTCGACTGCCACTTTGAGCGTAGTCAGACCGCTGGTACCAGCCACCACCAACGCGGCGACGACGGGCAACCACATGCTGAGCATGGATCGAACGATCGACGCGCCCAGACCGAGAGGACTGCCATCGGCGCTCTGCACTTGCAAGGCGAGCACGTACTTGCCAATGGTCTGACCCCAATACGCGTGGGCTGTGATGACATAAGCGAAGTAGATGACCAGACCGAGCCAACCCCATAGCGCGACGGCGGCTGCCGCCACGGCAGCGTCGAGCGCCACGGCAGCTGCGCGGGCCCAGAAACCTCCGGGGCGGACCGCCTGGGGTGCCGCTGTCTGCAGCTCAGCGATCAGCTCCTCATAGGATGCGTAGCGGTCGACCGGCTCTTTCTCCATCATGCGCTCGATGATGTCAGCGAGCTCTCTGGGTACGTTGGGGGCAACTTCGGAAAGTGGGGCAGCGCGCTGACATACTTGCATGGCTGCCACCATGATCGGCGAAGCCGCTTCGAATGGCGCTGAGCCCGTCAGCAAGTGATAGAACGTGCAGCCGAGCGCATACATGTCCGTGCGCAGATCGACGTCCGCACCCGTGGCTTGCTCCGGCGACATGTAGTGGGGCGTGCCGACCACCACGCCGTCGCCGGTCTGTCCGAGAGCAGCACCACTCAGCGCCTTGGCTACCCCAAAATCGGCGATCTTGATGCCTCCAGCCGCATCGAGCAGCAGATTGCCCGGCTTGATGTCCCGATGAATGACCCCGGCGCGGGACGCATCGCGCAGACCAATAGCGGCTTCGATCATGAGCTGGCGCGCATACTCAGGCTCGAGCTTGTGACCGCCGTCGAGAACCTCGTCGAGCGAGCCGCCAGCGACGTGCTCCATGGCGAAGTAGAGCGCCCCGTGGGTGCGCGCTGCCGAAGGCAACTGGCCAACATGATAGATGTGAGCTACGTGCGCCGATTGCACCCTGGCTTGAGCACGCGCCTCGCAGATGAAGCGGCGCCGCAGCTCTTCGCTGCGCCCCAAACCGGGTCGCAGAACTTTGATGGCCACGCGGCGATCGAGAGAGCAGTCACGGCCTGCGTAGACAGAACCCATGCCGCCCGTGCCGATGAGCTCGCCTACCTCGAAGTGATCGAGCTGCAGGCCGACCAAGTAGTCGCGCTGGGGGAGCTCGGCCGAAGGGAGCGTTCTGACTCCAATCTCACTGATTGGGGCGCATGCTCGTGGACGCTTGTTTTCCGTTCCGGGGCGGAGATTCGACGCTGACGCTGTCGCAGTGTTCATGGTGCGGTGACATCAAGCAATTGCGATGCCACGAGCCCGAAGCGCAGGATTCCGACGCTTTGCGCTCGGCTCCGCGAAATAGCGAGACCTCAACTACGCAGCGGCGAGCACCATCCTTCGCACCAGCTCAAAAAAGGGACAGTGGCTCGATTTGCGTCTGCTGGCCTACCGGCGGGAGGGGAAATGGGCGGCAACGTCCCTTGGGGCTGGCGAAGAAAACCAGACTGGGATCATCGAGCGAGACCATGAAACGAAAGCTGACCTTGCGCGGCCTGCCATCTTCGGTGACCGCCATCACGGTTGCCACAAAGTCCTGGGTACGGATCTCGTCACCCACATGAAACGGCTCACTCAGGTCGCGCGTCGCCCGCTCGGCGGGGTGGTCGAACATGCCCTGCGCGCCCGCATCGAGCAGAAGCGTTTCGTCATCGGTTCGCGTGACCGTCACGTGAGTTTGTAGCGTCACGAGCAATGCGACCCGGCGCGGAACAGGAGTGCCATCGTGACGACGCCAGGCCGCGAGGTTGTAGCTGCCGTAGTCACTACCCGTCACCAAGACGAGCACTTTGCCGGCGAGGGTGCCGTCGGTCGGCAGGGCATCGGTGCCAACCCGGCCGAGCTTGAAGATCAGAGGTACCGCCGCCAGCCGCGCGACCAACAACGGCGCAGCGATCAGCGTGTGAGCAACCAGCAGCGCGGCAACACCAAAGCGTCGCGCTTTGCTGCACGAGGCAGCGGGCTCAGCAGACTGGAGCCAGCCGAGCTGCTCAATCTGACACGCGAGCAGGCCGAAGGCGCCGATGCCCGCGAAGCCGAGCAGCCTGTCGAGCGGATATGTGGCGCAGCCTGGAACAACGGCGAGGACCATGCCCAGCGCCCAGAAACGCGCCATCGCGGAGGCGCGAAGTAGCGGAAGAAACAACCTGACGATCAAAGCGACGACCAGCAGGGCAACGATCCACACGCCCAGCTTCACCCCCGCCGGGGCCAACATGGTGACCTCGAGCGGCACTTGCGTGAATTGACTGAACAACAACTCGGGCAACCGTTCGATCAGCAGACGGGCGAACTCGAGGGGCCGCTCGGTCGGCCCAACGTAGAGGTCAGAGCCCAGCGCCCCATAGCCCAGGTGCACGTAGAGCAAGCGCCACGCCACGACGAGCGCGCCGTAGGGGACCAACGGCAACAGCCGGCGCCACCCAATTGCGCTCTTGTCGAGAAAGAGCTGATAGGCAAATAGGTAGGCGACGATGCCCAACCCTGCCTCGCCCGCGAGCAACGCCGCAGCGAAGGCGACGACCGCCCCAAACAGAGCCACACGGCGCCCTCGCTCCCGCCACTGCAGGTGCAAGCCAAGAGCGGTGACCCCAAGCGCCAAAGCGACCAAGGAGTTTCGATTCGCCACCCAGCCGATGGGAATCGAATGGGCGTCCTCGACCGCGAACATCAACGCGGCCAAACCAGCCGCGACAGCACCCATGCCCAGGCGCCGGTAGAGCAGGGCGACCGCCAGCACGCCCAGCACGGCCCAGAAGATGCTGTGCAAGTGGTGTAGCCAGAAGCCGTCAGGCCACAAGGCATAGTCGAGCATGTGGGTGGCGGCCGTCAGCGGTCTGAAGAAGGTGACATTCAGCTTCGGGTGGACCCACCAGCTGAGCCTGCCCTCATCTTGCAACGCCTGGCGCTGCGGCTGAGGAGGTGCGAACTTGAACAAATCGAACAAGGGCTCTGGGGCAACGGAACCGATCGCTTGGCCCTGCAAAATCTCACGCTGCACCAGGTCATCGGCGCCCAATCCCGCACCGAGCGAGGGCAAACTGAGCAAGAGCGCTATCAACGCGACCACCCACGGCCACCTCCGCAGGCCCAGCCAACCTAGAAAGGTGCGCTTGGTGTTGACTCGCCAGTCGCCAGACGGCGGTTGCTCTTGCGTCGTCTCGCCCATCCTCGCGTCAGACATGTTTACCACGGCGGGCGCTCGAGGCGACTCGATGGATATTCCAGGCTAAGCTCACTCGATGAGGGCCTCGCTGTGCCTGCTAGCGCTAACGTCCTTCGCTTGTGCCGATGACAGCAAAGTCGCTGAGCCGATCGAGGTGCGCGTCGGCGACGAACTGCAGAATCTAGGTTCGCATCGTGCGGCAGTGAAGGGCTTCGAGCAGCTCGCCACCTTGAATCTGTCGAGTTTCACCTCGCAAGGGTGCAGCGTGGGCGATGGCGTCGAGTCGTTCCACGCCAACATCTCAGTCAAAGCCCTCGACGAAATCGTCCTGGGGGAGGCCATCGTTGCCTCAGATCCGCGGCTCGACATCACCCTTTCCTTGCACCGACAAGACTGTGAAATCGACTATCAAGCTGCGGTCGTCAGCGGCTCGCTGACACTCACCACCCTGTCCACCAAGGCCGCTTCTGGACAGCTGAGCCTCCGACTCGAGCAGGGCCTCAGCTGCGACGGACAGCAGACCACCCTTGGCTACAGCTGGTCGAGCTTCGTGGCTCCGTGGGCGTCATCGGGCTGCGAGTAAGCGCCGCCGAGCTCACCGGCATGTGGGCTATGGCAGATCGGCGCGGCCTGGGATACGGTTCCGGTTTCGAGGAGGACTTGGATGACGTCAAAAGGCACGATTGGCATCTTGACTGGCGGTGGTGATGTTCCGGGACTGAACCCAGCGATTCGCGCGATCACCGTGCGCGCCCTGCGCGAGGGCTACCGGGTGTTGGGGATCATGCGCGGCTGGGCCGGCCTGGTGGAGCTCGTACCGGACAAGGACGCGGACAACTCCAATTGCGTCAAAGAACTGAGCGAAGGCGTCGTCAACAAGGCAGGGCGAACCGGCGGTACTTTTTTGCACACTTCGCGCACTCGGCCGAGCCATCTTCCGCGTGTGATGGTGCCAGAGCACCTGAAGGAATACTACCAAGAGGAGATCAACGACGTTACGCCTCACGTCCTCAAGAACCTCGAGTTCTTGGGCATCGATTTTCTCATTCCGATCGGCGGCGACGACACCTTGAGCTACGGGCAACGGCTGCACGAGGAAGGCGTCCAGCTCAACGCCATCCCCAAGACGATGGACAACGACGTCTCGGGAACCGACTACTGCATCGGCTTCAGCACCTGCGTGACGCGCACCATCGAGCTGGTCAACAAGCTGCGCACCACAGCTGGCTCGCACGAGCGCTTGTTGGTCGTCGAGGTGTTCGGACGTTACGCAGGGTTTTCGGCGCTGTTGCCAGCGATGGCGGGCGCGTCCGACCGATGCGTGATCCCCGAACATGCTTTCAGCATGCCGAGGCTCTGCGAGCTGTTGATCCAGGATCGCCACAACCATTCGAGCAACTACTCGGTAGTCCTCGTCTCCGAGGGCGCGCAGATGGCGGACAGCGACGACATGATCTTCGAGGGCCAGGAGAAGGACCAATATGGCCACCGCAAGCTCGGCGGCATTGGTGACATCGTCTCGGCCAAGCTCAAAGAAATGTCGCCGCGCTTCAACAATGGTCGGCGTGTCAACGTGGTCAGCCAGCGGTTGAGCTACTTGGTTCGCTGCGGCGCTCCAGATGCCATGGACTCGATCGCCCCCATGGCGTTTGGCAATCTTTGTCTGGATCTGCTCGACGGCAAGCGGCTCGGCCGTCTGGTCAGCCTGCGGAACGGAATCTACGATCATGTTCCGATCACGGTCGTGACCGGTCGCAAGAAGGTTGTCGACGTGGAGCGCTACTACCTCCGTGACCGGCTGCGCCCGCTCTACAAGAGCTTCGAGCGTCAGCCGATCTTCATCATGACCAGCGACGTCTGAGGAACCGACCATGATGACGCGTCCATGGGTCTTCCGCCTCGCAGCGCTGCTCGCACTCGCAACCCCCATCACAACCGGGTGCTCGCGAGACGGCACAAAGGCCGAACCGGAAACAGACAAGACGCAAAGCGTCGCCTCTGAAACCAAGTCGACGGCGCCCACACCGCCCGAGACAAAACATGCAGCGCAGAGCGGCACCGTCGAAACTGGGTCTGCGGTGACACCGCTCGACAAAGAGGCCGACAAGGTGCATGAGCTCGAGAAAGAGCTCGCCAAGGCCGACGATGCCACTGAGCGGGCCAAGCTGAAAGAGCGGGTCAAGCAGCTGCAGGGGCGCAAAAGGTCCAAGCCGGGGTCCCCGCTCACCAAGTGCGCAAAGGGTGATCCCCTGTGCGGGTCGGATTGACCTGCAGTCCGTTCGACTTGATTGAGTAGCAGACTGGGCTGACCGATCGGTTTGACCGATCGGTCTACGTCTGCTAAACAGCCGGTCATGATGAGCTCACAATCTCGCGGCAGAAAGCTCAGTCGTGCCTGAGCGACTGCGCAACAAGGTCGTGGTGGTAACGGGTGCTGCCACCGGGATCGGTCGCGCGCTGGCGCGGCGTTTTGCGCGAGCGGGCGCCTGTCTAGGACTGCTCGACGTCGATTTGGAAGGGCTGGAAGGACTGTCCAGCGAGTTGGAGTGCGAGCTGTCGATTCATGAATGCGACGTGCGCGACGCCCAGTCGTGCAGCCAGCAGCTGGCCGAGGTGGTCGACCGTTTTGGCGGCATCGACGTGCTCATCAACAACGCGGGGATCAGCCATCGCAGCTTGTTCGCGGACACTCAGCTCGACGTGATCCGACGGGTCATGGAGGTCAATTTCTTCGGGGCGGTGCACTGCACACAAGCAGCGCTGCCCAGTCTCGTCGCGCGCCGCGGAACCGTAGTAGCCATCTCCAGCGTGGCCGGCTTCGCACCCCTGGTGGGCCGCTGCGGCTATGCGGCCAGCAAGCACGCTCTGCACGGTTTTTTCGACAGCTTGCGTGCCGAGCTTCGCTCTGCCGGTGTCAACGTCATGCTGATCTGCCCGAGCTTCGTCGACACCAAAATCGACCAACACGCGCTGGGTGCAGACGGCGGAGGCGTAGCGCGACGCAAAAGCACGGTGGGCCGCTTGCTCACCCCAGAACACATTGCTGACGAGGTCGCCGCGGGCGTCGCGCAGGGGCGACAGCGGATTCTTCCGAGCATGGTGGCCAAAACCTCCTACTGGCTCTGGAGCGTCTGGCCGGCCGCCTACGAGCGACTGATGCGCCACAGCCAACGCGACGAGCTCACTGCGCACTGAACGAATCAGCTCCAAATCCGGGTCACGCGGCTAGCCGGTGAAAAAGAACATCCGCACGCCGCCGGCAACTGCAACCACCAAGAACAGCTGCTGCACTTCTTTGAGCGTAAACCCGTCGGGCTTGGTTGGGGGCTCTTTGATCAGCGCTTGATCACGATGGCGCAATGTCCCCCAAACGACGAGCCAGCCGATCAGCGCAGGCGCTGTCAGGACCAAGAGGGTCAGCAACCGACTCGAGCGCATCAACAGAAAGGTGCCGGGCAACTCGATCACGTAGTTGCTCAGGCCACCGAGCACCGACGCCACGCTGGGATACATCGCCACCAGCGCCACGATCGCCGGCGCTAGCTCGCGCAGTCGCCAGCACACCACGACAATCGAGAAGAGCGCGACCAGAATGATGGCTTCGAAAAACATCGGCGACTGGTCTCAAGGATACTTCCCATTGACGATTCGGGCAGCATTGCTGCCATCGGCCCTACGAGCGGCTGGCTTGCAAGGTCATGGCGTCGGGACGAAATCTGGGCAACAACGTGGCGATGCCTGCCGCAGATGTCGTCGATGCCTTGGTGGCCCTTGGCTTCAATCTCAACGAAGGGCGCGCTTATGCAACACTGCTGCGCCTCGGTGCCGCGACGGGCTACGAGGTGGGCCAGCAATCCGGGGTGCCACGCTCAGCCGTCTATGCTGTGTTGCGCCGCCTGGTCGACGCGGGGGCCGCACGGTCTGTCAGTGGCAGCCCAGAGCGGTTCATCGCCACCTCTTCCGAGGTGTTGATCACGATGCTGCAGAAGCGTTTCAACGCCTCCACAGACGCGCTCGGCTCGGCCATCGAGCGTATGAAGGTGAGCCCGCCGGTACCCGATGCGTTCAGCGTCAAGGGCCATGAACGGGTGTTGGAAGAGGCAGCGCGACTCGTCTCATCGGCAAAGCAATCGCTCGTAATCGGCGGCTGGCCACGCGAGCTCAACGCGCTGCAAGCAGAGCTTTCCGGGGCCGCCGGACGAGGCGTTTTCACGGTGATCTTCTCGCACGCTGCGCTATCGGAAGAAATCGCCGGGATCCACTTCAGCTACGCGCTCGACGAGCAAGAGCTCGAGTCGTTCTGGGAGCACCGATTGGTCATCGTCGCCGACGAGAAGCGCTCGTTGATCGGCGCGACGCAGCACACCCCACAGGACACCGCGGTGCTGAGTGAAGCGCCGGCCATCGCCGAGTTCGCTACGAGCCAGGTCGTGCTCGACATCACGTTACTTGCTCAACGGCACGACCACGATGTCAGCGCGGTGATGGCCAAGATGATCGGCGACCGGGTTGGCCGGCTCGACCAGCTGCTAGCGGAAGACATCACCCCCGTCCTGGGCAAGAAGCGCGGTCGCCCCCGCCGGCGTCGCGCTAGTCGGTCTGGGAACTGAGCGGTTGGCGCGATCGCCGCGTGCGGAGCGCTCCTAACACCAGCAGCAACAAGAGGCCTGCAGCTTGGCCTCTGCGATGCGCTCCCGCGCTCCTGCAAGTGCAGTCGGGCATGCCCGATGCGCCCTCGCCATCGTCGACGATGGGTGCACCACCGTTGCCCGATCCGGTCGAGCCAGCACCACTACCACCCTCGCCGCCGCCGCACTTGCCGTTGATGCAAGGCTCGCCACCTGGGCACTTGGCCCCGTCGCAGGAGTTCTTGCACTCACCAGCCTCGCAGAAGGTTCCTGGCGGACATTCCTCGGAGCAGGAGGGGTCGTAGCAATTGCCGGCACCTTTGTCGCAGATTAGTGGCGGCGTGCAGGTGATGCCTCCGCACTGGGCGCAGCCTGCCACGCACTTTCCTTGCACGCATGCCTCTCCAGCAGCGCAGCTCACCCCCTCGCAGAGATCGAAACATTTGTCCGCGAAGCACTCCTGGCCGTGGGGGCACACCACATCGCTGCACGGAGGCACACAGGTTCCGCCGCGACAAATCTGCTCGGCCGGACACGTCACGCCAATGCACAACGGATCGAGGCACAGTGCGCTCTCACCGTCGCAAGTGGTCTTGGGCAAACAAGCCCACTCGCCGCGCCCGCAGGGCGGCACGCAGCTGCCTCGATGACAGATGTCTTGGGGATTGGGGCACTCAGCCTCGTTGTCCACGAGACCGTCACAGTCGTCATCGATGGCGTTACAAAGCTCGGTAGTTGGCTGAAACACTTGCTCACATCCGAGCACACCTTGCTTGCAGATCGTCACACCGCGGCCACATACGCCTTTGCCACCGGTGTCGCAGATCTGTCCACCGCCGGCACAGTGGATACCGCTGACGGCAGTGAGCAGATCGGTGAAGTCGTTGTTACTGCCGCCGTAGATATCTTCCCAGGCAAAGTAGAAGGTGCTGTCTTCCAAGTGGCTCTGATAAATGATCAAGTGAATCAGTGAGTCAGCGCCGACGAAGTCCGGGTTGTACTTGCGCTCGGAAAAGAAGATGTGGCCTTCGCCTTTGGAGGCGCGCTGTAGGCTGGCGCAGCAGTCGTTGTTGGCGCAGCTGCCGGGCGAGGCGTGCGATTCGGGCGTGACGATGAAGAAGCCGATATCGCCGCCGAGGTAGCCCGGCTCAGATTGCAGATCGAGAACCACCTCGCTACCCGGGGCCGTATTGCAATCGAGCATGATGTGCATATCGGCAATGTCGGGCTTGACCCCGGTCACGTTGTACCAACCGAACACGTCCTTGAACAAAGCCGTGCCCCGGCTGAGGACGCGAAAGGTCTGCGGACAGGTGGGATGGAACGCCTGAGGCTCGACGGCAGCCTCGAGATAAGGATCGAGGCCGCTCAGGTTGGACGGAATGCAGGTGTTGTCGTTGAAGCTGTGCCACATGGTGGTCTCGCAATCACCATTCTTGCCGTCATCGCAGTTGTTCTCTGAGGCACAGACCGCACCGATGTTGCAGGTATTGGGCTGTTTGCACACGCACGCGAACTCGGCTGCAAGACCCGTAGGTTGGTTGCTGTTGCAACCCGGCTGGGTAGGAATCGGATCGCCATTGGGCTGTGTGAGCGCGCTGGCGACACTCGCGTGACCGATGCCAAACGCCAAGACCGCGACGAGACCTGCTTTTTTCATTACGACCACCCGATCTGAAAAGCGTAACTCACATAAGAGTTACTACGCCCGCGACACGGACGCAAGGTCGCTGCTGGGTCCGCGTGGCGCACCAAACAGCGCCAAAAGCATCAGGGCAAGCAGCAAACCGTCAGCTTGCCAGTTGCTTTGACGCTGCCCGTCGGCGCTGCCGGCGACGGCTTGCACTCTCCTAAGGCCTTGACCTTCGCTTGCTCCAGAACGCCGCTTGGCGCGTTGTTCGAAACCGAAAAGGGCGTACAGGTGTTGTCGGCAGGAACGACTGTGATGAAGTTGTCGTTGCAAGCGGCGCTACCATAAATGCCGACGCCGCAGCTCTTGCTTTGGCATTCGCAAGTAGCGCCTTCTAGTTGCCCGCAGCTGCAATCCTCGCAGCCGCGATTGTCTTCGAAATTTCCGTCGTAGAATGACTTCTTCTGGGTATAGGGCGCTGGGCATTCGTAGCCGCCTTCTCTGCCAATGCAAGGCCCATCGGCGTTGTCCGGAGGCGCTGGCAGACAGAAGCCTTGGCCTTCGCACGCGCCGCCACTCTCGTACAAGCAAGCGCGCCGGCTCGGCGCCCACTCGACCGGCTTGTTGACCTTCGTGCTCTTGGGGTCGCAGGTGCCGCCGACCGCATAAGGTGGGGCGGCTTTGCATGCAACCTGGGCGCTGAAGGTCCCTTGCGGGAAAACGAGGCAGGTCTCGCCGATCGTGCTGGCAGCGCCCGACAGGAGGCAGTCGCTTCCAGCACTACAGGTCATGAAGGTTTGGCAGCCTACGTCCTGGCCCGGCCCGCAGCTGCAAGCGCATTCTGCCGCTGGCGCTTTCAAGTCGGACTTTTCGAATAGGTCGATGCTCTCGAAGAAGACGCCGTCGGCACAGCTACCGTCGGCCTTGGGAAAGAGCCAGCCCAAACCCGTCCATCCAGTGGGCGGCGGCGGGGCGCAAACGCACTCTTCGTCTTCACAATCGATCTTGTCGTCGCCGTCATCGTCTACGCCGTTGAGACAATTCTCAGGGCCCACGGGTCCGCTTCCGCCCGTATTGGTGCTGGTGCTGGTGTCCGTGTCCGAGCTGGTGGTGCTCGAGGTGTCCGTGGTTGTTACGCCGCCCGCTGTGCCGTCCCCTCCGGTGCCGCCCCCAGCCGCGGTGAACTCCTGACCGCAGGCCACAGCAAACAACAGCGCTATCGATGTGCAAAGCCAAGCTCTCATTGTCGACTCCAAGAAAAGCCCCATCCGAAGTTGATCCTATCGATTCTGCCAACGCTAGACAAATGCCCGCCAACGAGGTCTGTTCGTTCATGTCGGATCCGATGCGCGCTATGCTGATTGGTGCGCCCCATGGGGCGTATTGATGGGCAGCTGGTCACAACTCTGGGGGTTTGCTGTGGTCTTGCTGGCCATGGTCGGCTGCAACCCGCTGTGGGGCATCGACGAGCTGCGCTATGACTTGGCAGACGCTGCCAGCGGCGCGGCGGGCGCTAGCACTTCGGCAACAGGAGGCAACCATGCTGGAGGCGGGGGAGAAGGCGGCGCAGGTGCAGCGCCGCTGCAGATCTCCCAATTGTGGAGCAAGCGCTTCGGCGAAGATGGCAAGCAACTAGGGCAACAGCTGGCCATCGACAAGGACAGCAACATCGTGCTCGGCGGCTCGATGTTCGGCACCCTGAGCGCAGGCGGTCAGGCGCTCACCAGCGCGGGCTCGACAGATCTTCTCGTGATGAAGCTCGATCCGAGCGGCCAACCCCTGTGGGCCAAGCGCTTCGGCGACGCTGATGAGCAGAGCCTGCGCGGACTCGCCGTCGACGGCGACGGCAATATCGTGGTGGTGGGCCATTACCAGGGCACCATCGCCTTCGGGGGCGACAACGCTACCGTCAGCAGCACCATCGAGCGTGACATGTTCTTGGCCAAGCTCACCCCACAAGGAGCCCCACTTTGGGTCGCGAGCTTCGGTGGTGATGGCGGCCAATACGGCTACGACATCGTCGTCACCAAGAACGACGATCTCGTGATCGTCGGCACCTTCGAGGCCAGCGTATCGTTCGGGGGCAGCAAGCTGGTGAGCGCGGGCGACAACGACATCCTGGTGGCATGCTTCGACTCCACAGGCGCACACAAATGGAGCAAGCGCTTCGGCGACGCGCTCGAGCAGAAAGCCAATGATGTGGCAGTCGATGCCTCGGGAAATGTTCTGCTGAGCGGCTATGTGCGTGGCGGAGTCGACTTCGGTGGAGGGACGCTCGCGGGTGGCGACAACCACGACGCCTTCATCGCCAAGCTCGACTCCAGCGGCGGGCATCTTTGGAGCAAGCGCTTTGGGGACTTCGCAGAGCAAAACGTGTGGGATATCGCTGTCGACGGCGCTGGCAACGTCACGATAACGGGCGATTTCATGGGGAGCGTCGACTTCGGAGGCGGAGCGCTGAGCAGCGCCGGCGACCGCGATGTCTACCTGGCGCGATTCGACAGCAACGGCGAGCACCTGTGGAGCAAGCGCTTCGGAGACTCGATGGCGCAACGCGGGCTCGCGCTCGACGTCGATGCAGCCGGCAGGACTCTGTTGATAGGAGACTTTGCGGGAAGCGTCGATCTTGGCGTTGGCGCCATGACGAGCATGGGCAACACCGATGTGCTGTTGGCCGCCTTCGGGCCCAACGGCCAGCCGCTCGGCAGCGAACGCTACGGAGATAGCGAGGCCCAGACTGGCAAAGCCGCCGTGTTCAACAACACCAAGTCAGCACTCCTGCTGGGCGATTTCAGCGGCAGCATCGACTTCGGCGGCGGCCCACTGATGAGCGGGGGAGCGACCGACGTATTTGTCGCCAAGCTCGGCTACGAATGAGCTCCAGCCGCCGTGCGCTACTCAAGCCGCCGCGTTCTACTCCAGCCACCGTGTTCAGAGAAAACCCTGCGTGGCCAATAGGAGGCGCTAGCGAAGGACTCGCGCGCCTTCGCCCCGCAAGGGGCGCGCGAGTCCGTAGCGCCCTTCTGGGCCAAAGCTAGCCCGTCCGCCGCGAAGCGCCCGAAAAAAAACTAGCGGGGTGGGGCCCCGTCGCCGCAGGCGATGGGGCGGGGTCTTTTCAAAGACCCCGAATAAAACTAGTAGCGCTCGTCGTACATGAAGGCGCGTGGGGCACGGTCTTCTTTGCCGTCGGGGTTGCTGACCACGACGTCAACCATCGTGCCGTGCTCGCCCGCTGGAGTGATGAGCTCCAAAGTAGCGCTGTCGATGAACAGGACCTTGCTCTCGGCGCCGTCGAGAGTCACAACCGTGTCCTCGATGAAACCTTCGCCGCTGATCGTCAGCTCCGTACCGCCTTTTACCGCAGCGCGATTGGGGGCCACTGAGGTAATTTTGGGCGGAGGCAGAGGTACATAGCGAAACGCGTTTTCCAGAACCACGAGCTCCGCACCTGGGTTCTGAACCGAGATTTCCACCAAACCCGCCGTCTTTCGAGGGGGCGCTTCGACACTCAGCATGCTGGGCTCACGAGCGCCGATGGTGGCAGAGATGGCTCCGCCAACGCGCACAATCGACTCGCGATACAGGTGTTTGCCTTCGATGGTGATCTTGATGCCACCGATGGTAGGGCCCTGCTCGGGGGAGACGAGGGTGACTTCAGCTGCGAGGCGAACCACAGGCGCAGGCAGGTTCTGCGGGCGCGGCACCGAGTTGGGCGGCGGCAGATCGATGTCCTCAGGGGGCAAGGTGATGGGCCGGGAGCGCACGGCCGGCTCGATGTCCCCAGGTTGCGAGGGCGCATTTTTCCCGGACGCGGGTTGCGACTCGGGTTGCGAGGGCGCATCTTCCCCGGACGCGGGTTGCGACTCGGGTTGCGAGGGCGCATCTTCCCCGGACTCGTCTTGACTGGCTTCCCCCTCGGGATCGGCGCTGCTAGCAGCCTCACCCACTTGCTCGTCATTGTCGGCGCTCATTCCCAGGGAGAACTACCACGAGCCGGCTGCAGCGTCGCGCTCCCGAGCTAGAAAGCATGAGACGGGGCTATTCGGGGACGCAGCCGTAACCCATCTCTTCGCGCCACTCGAGCACCGCACCTGCGGCGGTGTGGGTGGGCATTTCTTGGGGCAAGTGGGCGTCCAAATCGCCACTGGTAACCAGATCATCGAGGATGTCCAAGCCGACCGGTCGGATGCGCAGCCGCAAGGTAACCCGATCGGGGATCTGCGCGGTCACGTCGTAGCTTTTCTCTTGGGCATGGTAGTAGGCCGGATCAGCCGGGTTGTTGGTGACCGCGGGAGCCAGCAGGTTTTCGGTGACCGTTCCCTGCTCCCAGGGCATGTGCAGCGCCTTGCCCGCCTCGTCTTTCTTCCATTGCCGAAACGCCCACAGATTGGGATCGGCGTGATCGAGCTGCTCGTTGTCGGCCACCCGACCCACCTCGAAAACGACCTCGTCGCCCGAGTAGGCCACTACTTCGGCCCAGGCGCGACGGTTCTGTGGGACACCACTAGGCCACATGTGACCCGACAAGAGGTTGTCGAGGGTCAGCACGATGCT
>CAZRGL010000209.1:8925-16351 GCA_964599485.1 uncultured Polyangiaceae bacterium | reverse complement strand
CATGCTCGGCGCTGGCGACAGTCGCCGCATCATGATCACGAGTGTCAGCTTGCAATGGCTCGTATTCCTACCCGTCGCCTATCTGATCGGCCCGGTTTTTGGCTTTGGCCTGGTCGGTATTTGGTCGGCAATGGCAGGCCACCGCCTCATACAAGCAGCAGTGTTCGCGGTAATGTGGCAACGCGGCCGCTGGGCTGACGTCAAACTGTAGCCCCGCGGACGCGGACCCGGACACGGACACGGACCCGGACCCGGACGCGGACACGGACACGGACGCGGACCCGGACGCGGACGCGGACCCGGACACGGACGCGGGATGGACGATAGATGGGTTATCATGGCGTCCTCGATCGCCAACCCGAAGACTTGGGCGGTTGCTAGCCAAGGAGCGCGTCATGGATACTTTGATCGTCGTGGCACATCGTGGTGGCGCCCGGCTGGTGTGCGAGCGCGGCGAGAAGCTCGCTGTTCTCGAGAGCATCGACTTTCCCGAAGGTCGACAAGCGGACCATCATGGCAAAGTCCCAGAGTCGTCCGATAGGCGCGCGCCAGAGCCGCGCGAATCGCAACGCGCCCACGCCGCCGTAGCCTTTGCTGCTCAATTGGCCGAAAGACTCAACAAGGAGCGTAACGCCAAGAGCTATCGGGAGCTCGTGCTCATCGCAGCACCTCGCTTCTTGGGAGCGCTACGGCAGGCGCTCGACGCCCCAACAGCCGCCATGGTGCGCGGCACGCTCGACAAGGACTTTGCTGGCCTGAGCGATCACGAGCTGCTTCGCCGGCTTGAAAAGCTGTAGGTCGGAACCGAAGACGGCGGTCGCATCGAGCGCGGTCACCTGCTTCGGCTACCCGCCCCAGTCGGGCTAGAACTGGAAGTAGATGAAGGGAGCGGCGCCACTGGAGCTCAGCGCGCGTGCCCCATAGAGGACGGCGATCGTGAGTGTTGCCTGGGCCAGGGCTGGTGCTCTTACGAAGGCGGCGCTGAGACGTTGCGCCCAGTCCTTCGGTGCAAAGTGGAAAAGGTAGCCCAGTGCGATGACGCCGCTGACAGGGTGCATGAGGTTTCCAATTCCCGGCACGAACGAGCCCAACTGTTCGAAAACCGCGAGCGCCCCCGCCAACGTGTCAGCCCGAAAGAACACCCAAAGTGCGCTGACCAAGTGAAAGGTGATCAGCACGCGCAACCACCGGGGCCAGCGCGAGGGTGCGTCCGGCTGTCGCTTCTCGAGAAACCGGTGCTGGGCTACGAGCAGCAGGCCATGCAGTCCACCCCACAACACGAACTGGTATGAGGCGCCGTGCCAGAGACCACCGAGCAACATGGTGATGAGCAAATTGCGATGAGTCTTCATACGTCCCGCGCGCGAGCCGCCCATCGACACGTAGAGGTAATCGCGCAACCAGGTCGACAGTGAGATATGCCAGCGCCGCCAGAAGTCGCGGAGGCTGTCGGCTCGATAGGGTGAATCGAAGTTTGCGGGCAGCTCGAATCCCAACAGCAAGGCCGCACCGATGGCGATGTCACTGTAGCCTGCGAAGTCGCCGTAGATCTGCAAGCTGTAGCCATAGATGGCCGCTAGCACTTCGAGCGATGAGTAGTGTCTCGGTAAGTCGAAGACCCGATCGACGAGGTTGGCCCCCAAATAGTCGGCGAACACGATCTTCTTGACCAAGCCCCCGAGGATCATCGCAAGACCGCGGCCAAATTGCTCGCTGCTCACCTTAACGGGGCGACCCAGTTGATGGAGCAAGTCGCGAGCACGCACGATGGGTCCAGCAACGAGCTGGGGAAAGAACGAGATGTACAGAGCAAAACGAAACAGTGAGCGCTCGGCCGGTATGTGCCCGCGATAGACGTCGATGACGTAGCTCAGGCCCTGAAAAGTAAAGAAGGAGATCCCCACGGGCAGGACGATGTCGAGCGCCCCCATCGGCTTGACGCCCAGCTCGCCGAAAAGCGGCTCGAGACCTGCGAGAAAGAAGTTCGTGTACTTCCAGAAACCGAGCAATCCCAGATTGAGACCAATCGCGATCGCGAGCAAATACAGCCGTGCTTGCGGCGAAGCGAGCCGCACCATAAAGCGCGCTGCCAAATAGTCGACGACCGTCACGCCAGCGATGAGCGCCAAGAAGCGAACATCCCAGCAGGCATAAAAATAGTAGCTGGCGATCAGCAACAGTCCGAGGCGCAGGCGCGTATGAGCGTGCGCAGCCCAATACGCCACGCAGGTCACCGCGAAGAAGACGCCAAAAGCCGCCGTGTTGAACAGCATCAGCGCGCCTCCTGGGTCTGGCGCTGAGATTCGAGGGCAAAGTCAGCACCGCTCGCGAAGACGCCTTTTCGGGCGTAGCTGGCGAGCAGCACTTCGGCGATGGCGCGGCCCATGCGGTTGCTACCCTCTACCGTCAAATGCTGATAATCGCCCGCCAGGATCTTGGGATGCGCCGCGACCCAGCGACGCGCTGCGCTTTTTCCCCCAGCGAGCCTAAAACGGTCGAGGAAAACGCAGCCCACCGCCTCGGCCGCAGCACGTTGGTACTCCCCCACGACCTCGGCTGAGCGGGCTTCCGGATTGATGCTCCCATCCTTCTTGGGATAGCCGACTGGATAGGGTCCAGTAACGAGGCACGCAGCGTTGGGCACGGCGCTACGCACGCGGCGCATCATTTGGAGCGCTTCGTTGCGATAGGTCGGCGGCGGTGGCCAGGGCAGCGCTGCGAGGTTGAGACCGAAAGTCAACACCACCAAATCGGGCTCGAGCGCTGCCAGCGCTTCACGAAGATGCTGCGGCTGGTAGTGCACCAGCTGAGTGATCCGTGCCGCCACGACGCCCAACGACGACCAGATGATGCCGCGCCCCGCGTACTCGACCGACCAGCCATACAAGCGCGTGTATCGCTTGCGCGTAGCCAAGTTGAGCTCGCGGGGACAGCTATCGAAAGAGTGTGACCAGGCGCCGATCCCGCTGCGCCAGCGCTCGGTGTCGATCGACGCGCGGTAGGTGCCATCCAAGGTGAGCTCGATCACGCCACCACGAGGAAGGTAGGCGTAGAAGAGCTTGATGGTGCAAGCCGAGCTGATGGGATGCTTGGCAGTCACGAAGGCGTGCGAACCAGGTGGCGCATCGAAGGCGACTCCTCCAGGACCGTACATCCCGCTGATCTGTCGACCATAAACGTAGCTGTAGACCGTGAAGCCAACACCGTCGTGGTGGCGCCAATACTCGCGCTGGTACCAGGGCAAGGGATTGGCCACGAGGCTGAAGCCGAGCCCCCCGAGCCCAAAGCGCTGGGCCAAGCGCCGTCGAATCGCTCCACTGGTGCCATCGGCCACCAACTCCGAGTCGCCGAGGTGAATGACCCGAACCTTGTCGCGCTTACCCGCCTCGAGCTCACCCAAACGCTCCAGGAACGCCTCCCAGCTGCCGGGTTTCGCCTTCTTGGTTGCGCCGGCTGACGCAACAGCTGACGAGGTGGGTACAGCCAACAATCCAGCCAGAGATGAACCGCGTGGGGACACCAGCAAGTCCGCGGCCCGAGGCGAAGCGCCAGGTTTCGGAGCGGCTGGACGCCGCTTGAAGGGTCGGGCAAGCGCCTGCATGCTTTCGGGGCTCAACAAGGCCGGAGGCGACCAAGCCGACGCGCGCAGCAGCCACGATGCCAGCGTGTAGGCGGCGATGAGCAAAATGACTTGGGCGCCCTTTTGCACGTGGCTCACCTCTTCGGACGCGAACGCGCCGGCGAGAGCTGACCTCGCCCTGTTGGCACACCGGTCGCGGCTCTCGTCGACTTGGCGGTAGCCACGGCAGCATCGAAGAACACGTGCATGGCCTCCAAAGTCGTGGTCCGCGTCATTCCGAAACGGGGGATCTTGAACGGCCAGACATCGGCATCGATGCTGGCGCCTACTGCGGTCAGCGCAGCCAGGTAGCCCGTCCGCCGAGCAGCTGCGGCGACTTTGCGGGTCACCGATCCGAGCGGATAGACAAAGACCTCGGGACGCACCCCTGTGTTCAGCTCGATGAGATCTCGCGAATGGGTGAGCTCGAAGCTCAACTCCGGTTCGCTGAGCCGCGCCATTCCGATGTGGTTGTGCCCATGGCTGGCGAGCTCGCACAAACCGGAGCCCAACATGGTGCGCAGCTGTTGCCAATCGAGGCCCCTGACGCTGGCGCCGAGCGCCGCAACGCGGGTGATGATCCCAAGAGCAAAGTAGGCCCGATGTTTGAGCAGCACCGGATAAGCATGCTTGAGAAAGCTCGCTTCGCCGTCATCGATGGTCAGCACCGCAACCCGGGCTGGCAGCCGCTCGGGGTGGCCCCGCAGGAATGCCACCAGCGTGCTGAGCCGGATGATCTCGGTGCCGTTCTGCCGCAACCGTAGGATTTGTTCTTCTAGGTTCCAGGGAAAGACGGTCCTCGTCGCGGAGCTGTGACTGATGCCGTGGTACATCAGCACGATCGCGCGTGTTTGCGAGCGCGGGACCGTCGGTTGCGAAAAAGGTGTCTGCCGGCGCAGCGGCGACCACGCTTTGACTCGACGTTCGAGAGCGACTGGGGAGCTGCTCCCGATCTGCGTGACATCGCTGAGGGCAGCCTCCGGTGGCGCGGTCAGGCCCGCCCCGGAGCGCCGCTGCAAATCGAGCGGGCGCTTGGTGCCGGGCCGAACCTGCTTTTCCAGCGGCCAATCGTGCCCACCATGGACGCCACCGCAGCCACAAACAACGAGCAACGAACATAGCAATCCAGCGTTGGCCCACGCCGCCACGCGCTGAAGGATTGCACCCATCGCTCCCCAATAGCGCGCTATGGCTCGAAACGGAATGAACACTGCAGCCTCAGTACTGGCAGTAGTCCTTCCGCACGCCGAGCAGGACTGGCTCGCTGCACGCTGATGCGGTACACGCTTCTAGCCATGGAACGACGCTTGATCGTGTTGCGCCACGCCAAGAGCGCGTGGGATACCGATGCCCCCGACGATCACTCGCGGCCGCTAAACGGACGCGGGAAGAAAGATGCTCCCCGAATCGCTGCGCGGCTCGCCGAGCTTGGCTGGTTGCCACAAGTCGTGGTCAGTAGCGATTCGATGCGTACGCGGCAGACTTGGGCGCGCATGGAAGAAGCACTCGGCGCCGACGCGGACGTAACGTTCTTGCGGCGTTTTTATCATGGCGGTTTGGGCGCGGTGCGCGAGATCGTAAGCGGCGTCGCGGACGACGTCTCCTCGGTCATGGTGATTGGCCACAACCCAGGCTGGGAGGACATGGCCAGCGAGCTGGCTGGTGGCTACGTCAACATGACGACCTGCAACGCAGCACTGTTGACCGTGAAAGCAGATGATTGGGCCGAAGCACTCTCGCTCGAGGGCTGCTGGGAAATGCAGGCCCTGCTCCGCCCGAAAGAGCTCTGAATGCCTCTAGTCGACAGCGGCCAACCCCACATCCACTATCAACTGCGCGGCCAGCAGAACGCTCCCGTGCTGATCATGCTCCGTGGGCTGGGTCGATCGCTACTGTATTGGGAGGAGCTGCTTCTCGAGCAGCTCGAGCCCCATTTCTACTTGTTGCTCATCGACAACCGAGGGGTTGGGAAGAGCAAAGCACCCCGCTATCCCTTCACCATCGCCTCCATGAGCGACGACGTGGCCCGCGTGCTCGACCACGCTGGGTTTGCCCGCGCCCATTTATTCGGCATGTCGCTGGGCGGGATGATCGCGCAGCGCTTCGCGATTGATCACGGAGGACGGCGCGACCGCCTAGTTTTGGGCTGCACGACGCCCGGTGGAAAGAGCCCGAGACCACCGCTGACCTTACTGTGGCCAACACTGAAGGCGCGCTTGCAGGGCCCAGCCGAGACTTGCCGCTTCGAGGCTGAGCAAGTGCTCAGTGCCCAGTTCAGGCGCGAGCGCCCAGAAGTGGTCGCCCATTGGGCCTCCTTAGCACAGCGCTACCCGCTGCCGCGCTCCACCATTCCGCTGCAACTGCTGGCTGCTTTCCTACATGACACCAACAAGGAGCTCGACCGAATCACAGCGCCAACGCTAGTGGTGAGCTCGTCGAGCGATGCCCTCATTCCACCAGAAAACAGCCACTTACTGGCGCGCGGCATCTTTGGTGCAGAGCTGGTTTGGCTAGACGGAGCGGGGCACGATTTTGCGACCGAGCAGCCTGACGAGACCGCCCGATTGCTGCTCGACTTTCTTCAGGCTCCCAAAAAGACGTCGCATGACGCCGTCGCAAGTGCCTGAAAACAGGTATTTCGACAGACTTTTTCGACAAAACGTTCAAGGGTTTCTGGATTCGGCCGTTGTCAACAACGATGCCCATGAAAGCCGCCACATACAAAACGATGCTGCAAACGGCTCAGCAGGGCGTCGCCGCCGGGTTCGCCCAGGCCTCCGACGCCGCCGCCGAGATTGAGCGCTCATCCCGACCCCAAGAAGACACCGTCGAGATTTCCCAGCAGGCCCGTGCCGTCCAGCAAGGCGCCGCACAGGACGCAGATCTCATCGAGGGGCTGATCAACCTCAGCCGCGCCCGCGCCCAGATCATGGCAAACCTAGCCACCGCGCGCACCGCCGACGAAGTGAGCCGCACCGCCCTGAAGATCGGCAAAAAGGCCTAAGCAGGCCGTAGAGCCCACCCGAATCACGGCCACCTTCACCTTCACCAACCCAATCGGAGGTGAGGACCGGATTCGAACCGGCGTGTGATGGTTTTGCAAACCATTGCCTAGCCGCTTGGCTACCTCACCCTGTGGCTGTGCGACGCGAGGCCGACAGTCACGGGAGGGGTTTAGCACGAACCTCGCCAATTTTGTCTATCGGATCGGCTTCTTGCTGGCCGGCAATCGCGGCGGTATACGTCGTGCGCCGCCGCATCAAGGGCAGCTTGGAGGACTTCTGAGATGACCGAGACCGAACAAAAATGCCTCGAGACCTTCCCGGAATGGTTGCGCATGCTGGCCACAGATGCCACCGACTTGGCCGCAGCGGTCGGCCGTGAGGACGCTCCAGAAGCGGTGCGCCGCTACGCCGCCGCCGGACTCAACTACCTTTTCAAATCTCTCGATCTCATCCCCGATGGCATCGAAGATCTCGGCTACCTCGATGATGCCTTCGTGCTACGCGTTGCCGCCTCGTTGGCGATCAGCGAAGCCCCTCAAGCAGAGAAAGAGGCACCAGAGGTCGCGCGGCTCGCGCAGGACACCACCCTGATTCGTGATCTCCTCGGCGAGGACTACAAGCGCCTCGAGACCTACGTCGGACGTCTCAAGGGCGGCGCGGCACGAGGCCGTTCGGTCGACGACATCCTCACTGACGACGCTGTGCGACGCGATTTCCTCAACGAGGTCAACGGTTGGGCCAGTAGCTACGAGGGGCCCTCGTTCTCCAAAGACGAAAAGAACCTGGTCAAGCTCAAGTCCTT
>CAZRGL010000209.1:261-8915 GCA_964599485.1 uncultured Polyangiaceae bacterium | reverse complement strand
GTTGGTTAAACTGCCATCCGCTTGAGCAGGCCACACGTGGTTGGCCCCACTTGTTGGTCTACTTTCGCTCGAACGAGCCCTACTTGGTTTTGAACAAGAAGGGGATGCGCACGGTCGTCACCTTGCCGGCAGTCGGAAAGAGCCAACTCTTGATCTGCTTGTCTAAGCAGGCTCTCAGCGCCTCGTTCTTGCCTTCGGTCGTGACCTTCGAGACGTGGCCATCAGGCTCGATGACGAGCTGCGCCTCGATTCGCTCGGTCTTGCCCGGTTGAAGGTGGGATGCGCAAGCGCGCCCGGTCAACAGACGCTTGGGCCCCATGACGGCCATCAACGTCGCTTGATCCAGATGTGCGCCTTCCTTGGCTGACACCCACGCGCTGGACAAGAAGACGTTGGAGGGCCGGTCGCGCTTGGGAAACACCCACGTCGACAGCTGCTTCTTCACACAGTTTGCGATTGCACGGGTGTCATCACCGCTGTCGCCGAGCATGCTGACTTCGCGCACCGTGCCGTCGCCGTTGACCGACAGACCTGCGTTGGTGCGGTCGCCCGCTTTGGCAACTTGATGACAAGCCCGAATCAAGCTTTCGCGCTTGCCGAAAGCGAGGGTCGCGACATCTCCCGCCGCCAGCGCGCCGACCGCTTGAGGCTCCGAGAAGCGCACCAACACTTTGGGCGTTACCACTCGCTCAGGCGTGGCTGTCGTTTCACCACTAGGGCGGCTCGTCGTCACCGCCGGGCCCGCCGTGGGGGCACTGCTGACCGTTGCAGTGGGCTGAACAGTACTGGACGCTACCGGCGTCGTCGCCACTGGGGATGGCCCACTGCACGCCGTCAGCAACAGGCCAGCCGTCAACCAAGCCAAGCCAAGCCCCGCCAAGCCATGGGCTTGGGTGGCCGCGACGGGCTCACGCTCGCTCATCCCTGACTGGGCCGGCCGCGAGCGCTTTCGCGTGGATTGCGACGACTGTAGCTACCGTCGGAGCTGTCCGGCGCGTTTTGGTAGTTGTCTCCACTCTCGAGCAAGTCGGGCAGCAGGTCGCGACATTCGGGCTTGTCACGTAGGTTCTCGAGGAGCGTGTTGCATGCAGTGCGGAAGCCACGCTCGTACTTGAGGCCCTCGCGCGTTCGCTCGGCGACCTGATTGCGACCCCTGGTCAAGTCTTCTTCGAGCGCCTCCGCATAGCGGGACAGCTGACCGCGAAGCTGCTCGATTTGTCGGCGCAAGCTGCGCGCGGTCTTCTCGCACGCTTGTTTGCGCTGCTTATAGCGACCGAGCTCTTCCTTCTTGGCTTGCACGCTGGCCGTTGCAGCGCCAGCCCGCTCGAAGACTGCTG
The DNA here is from genome assembly GCA_964599485.1 of uncultured Polyangiaceae bacterium. Classification (GTDB taxonomy): domain Bacteria; phylum Myxococcota_A; class Polyangia; order Polyangiales; family Polyangiaceae; genus JAPYTK01. Next base: position 7,578 of record CAZRGL010000209.1, on the reverse strand, counting down.
GATCGAGCCTGCTTGCGCCAGTAGCACCATCGGCTTCGTGGCGTGCAGATTGGGCTGCCCGTTCGAGCGAGCTCAGCTCGCCTTCGGCCCGCTCCTCGTCGTCACCATGGGAGGCCGCTTCGCGGAGTACCCGTGACTCCTCTTGCGCGAGGTCTTCGACCTTACGGCCAATCTCAGCGCGCAGCGCCCGGCCGCGTCGCTCGAGCGCGTCGAGCTTGCGGGTGAGGCTCGCTACTTAGCCCTCTAGACGGCAGGCCCGCGCGGCCAAGTCCCAGGTTTTCGAAAGCGACGTGAGAATCTCGCTCGGCGCGTCTTTGCCAGAGTAGACCCGAGAGACCATGCGCGTGAAAATCGCCGCGCGATTGGCCCACTCGCCCACCCCTTCCGATTGGGGCGGCGGCGGCGGCGGCGGCGAGGGTGCCATCTCGGTTCCCTCGACCTCCCAGGCATGCGACGAAGGCAAGCTGCGCTGCAGCTTCTTGAGGTCCTCTTGCAAATGGTGAGCGTCGCGATAACGCTCCTTCGTGCTCTTGGCCAACAGGCGCAACACGATCTCTTCACCGGTGGCGTTGGCGTCAGGGCGCAACTGACGCGGCATTGGCGGTGGCTGGTTCTGCTGCATCTTCAACAGCGTCTCGCGATCGTTGGAGCGGAACGGTAGCTGTCCCGTCAACATCTCGAAAAAGAGCACGCCCAGGGCGTACAAGTCGGAAGACGGTGTCGCGTCTTCACCACGAGCTTGCTCTGGAGACATGTACTCAGGCGTGCCGAACACAGCGCCTTTGGGGGCCAGGCGCGCATCCCGTTTGAGGGCGGCGAGACCGAAGTCCAGGATCTTGACGTAGTCTTTGCGGCCGCCGCGCTCGGTCAGCAGAATGTTGTCGCTCTTCAAATCGCGGTGCACCACGCCGAGGTCGTGGGCGCGGCCGAGGGCGGCGCACATCTGCTCGATGATGTCCACCCCGCGGGCGATTTGCATCGGCCCGTTGGACAGCTCGGCCGATAGCGGCGTGCCGACCAAATACTCCATGACCAAGTACAGCTCGCCTTCTTCGGTTTCGCCGATGTCATGGATGTCGATGATGTGAGCGTGATCGACGCGGTTGGCAGCTTTGGCCTCCCGCAACATCCAGGCACGAAGATGAGTCTCGGCCCGCAGGTCGGGCCGAATCAACTTGAGCGCAACCACGCGATCGATCAGCACATGGCGCGCTCGGTACACGAGCCCCATGCCACCTTCGCCAAGCCGCGACTCGAGACGATAGCGTCCCGCGACGACCTTGCCGATCAGCGGGTCGTTGCCCTTTCGTTTTCTGCTTGTTCGTTCGGCGCGCGTCATTCAGGAGCATCGATACTAGCAGTCCTGTCGGGCGGCCAGAACTCCTTCTGGTTTGCGCAACGGAGATTAGGGCACGGATGGGGCACCCGAACCAGCCCCAAGCCGCTCAAAAAGAGGCAACCGGCAGGTGAAACAAACCCCAGAAAACGGCGGCTCAGCGTCGTTTACCTCGAGTCGTCCACCATGTCGCCGCACGATTTCCTGCGAAATCGACAGGCCCAGGCCGGTGCCGTCGGCTTTCGATTTGGTCGTGAAAAATGGGTCGAAAATCCGGTCGACGATGTCTTCCGGGATACCAGGTCCATCGTCACTGACCGATACGACCGCCCAATTGTCCTCCACATGGGTCTCGACAGCCACGGTCCCGCCAGGCCTACAAGCGTGAATCGCGTTGCTGAGGAGGTTCATGAAAACCTGGTTGATTTCGCCACCTCTACACACCACAGGGGGCAAATCCCCATACCGTTCCACGGTCTCGAGCTCTCGTTGCCGAACCCGATGCGCCAACAAGCTCATCGTCTCACGGAGCCCTTCATGTAGGTCGGTCGGTACCGGCTCCGTGGGTGCCCGCGAAAAGCTCCTCAGATTGGAGACAATTTCAACGCTGCGCCGCGTTGCACTGGTGACCACCTTTGCCACGCCCGCCAGATCTTCGAGGGCCCCTGCCACATCGAGCGCCTCGCGCTGGCCAGCAATCGCCTTCTGACGCTCTAGCGGGAGCAAAGGCTCGGCCTCGCGATAAGCCGACATAATCGACTCGAGCTCGTTACGAACCCGTTCCAGCGAAGAAATGCTGCCCGCGATGGCATTGAGCGGGTTGTAGATCTCATGGGCCAGACCTGCCATCAACTCGCCGATCAGCGCCATTCGCTCACCCTGAATGAGCGCCGTCTGGGCTTGTTTGAGCTCATCGAGGGTCGCCTGCAACTCCGCGGTGCGCTGCTCGACACGGGTCTCGAGGCCCGCGCGCTCCTCACGAAGAGCGTCGATGGTCTGAGCGAGGGCCTCCCGCATCGCCTCGATGCTGAGGCCCAACGCAGCGACCTCGCGGGGCGCTTGCTGCACGAGCGGCACCGCTTCGTCGAGCTCACCGCTGGCCACCCGATCGGCGGCACCAGCCAACGTGGTGAGCGGCTCGGACAGCAAGCGCGCGGCACGCAAGAACACGCCCCCTACCGCCAACACCAGCATCAAGAACGATGCGCACAGAGCGGTGATGGCGTTGAAATCCTCATTGAAGCTGAGCCCCGCGGACAAGGTCCGATAAAGACCGATGGACGCAAACAGGGAAAGCGTCAGCGTAAACAGCAAGGGCCAGCCGAAGTGGCCGAGCATGCGCCGTCGTAGCGAGACTTGGTCCTCGCTGGCCGGCGAGCCGGTCCACGAACGCAAGCGCTCAACCACAGGGCGCACCGCGTCCTCGTGCCAGCCGCGCTGGTAGAACGAGATCCCCGCAGCAAACAAGCAGCCGAAGCCGATCTGCATGATCGCATCAGGCCAACGCCAGCGCTGGGGGCCGGCACGGAAATAGAACACACCTATGGTGGTGCAGGTGAACCACAACACGAAGTTGACGTAGGAGAGCATCTTCGGCACCGCCCGCGCCTGCCGCAGACCGGCTAGCAGTTGCCCAGGCTCACCCGTAGGTCCGAGGCGCAAAGCGGTGACAATCCGGCTCGTGGTCGGGCGAACCGCGAGGGTGAAGCCCACCGTGCCGAAGATGGCAAGAACTGGAATGATCTCCCACCATGCACGAAACACGACTTTGCTCGCCGTTCGCAGGAACGCCACGCTGAACAGCAACATCACGTGTCCGCCCACGATCCCAGCCACGGCCGCGGTTTATGCGAGCCGCGCCCGCAAATCGGACCGTTGCTGCACTGGAGACGGGCGGGCAGGCGGGGGTCCGACCATGCGGCGATAGATGGCGGCGCGCATGCCACTTGCCATGACGCCAAAACCGCAGGTTGCAACGAGCATCAGCCCGCTCGCGGTCGGAAGCAGAGGGGTGACGCTGGCGACCCAAAAAACGGTCCTCAATCCGGCAGCCCAAGCGATGCCGCGACGTCCTCGACGCGTCAGCGGCCCAGCGATTGCGGAAGAGATCGCTAAGCCCGCGAGAAACAACAGGCCTGCCCAGGGGTTGGCTAGCGCTGCCGGCAGCACAGCAGAGATGAACAGCACCACACTGGACAGCTCCCAGGCGGTAGCAATGATCTCTGCGCGGACAACGGGCCTTGCCTCACGCCAGCGGGCGAGTAAATTCGGCATAGCGTCCCCGAGGTCCACATTAGCGTGCGCTGCTCCAAAGTCACACTACTGCTATTGGCTGCGATGGCATCCTGCGCTCAGCACAGAGCGGGGACGACGGCGAGCCCACCGGCCGCCCTGCCCTCGATGGCGGCTTCAGCTCCGCGAGCGCCGGACCCCACGCTGGCCCGCCCCTCCCTGCCTGACAGCGCCAAGACGACTGCCCCGACGACGAGCCGCGCCCCCGCTGCGACTACCACCACCGCGAGCTCGCCCGACGGCCGCAAGCGCCTCGTTAGCATCGCCTACCAGACTTTCATCTGGCCCAAGCCCAAGAAGTCGGGCCGCTATTTGGGCTATGTTCGGGTGGGTCAGAGCGTCACGCTGCGAAAACGCGACACCGTCCGCGGACAAGGCTGTCCCTGGGGCTTCTACGCCATCGAGCCTCGAGGCTACGTGTGCAAAGACCGCACCGTTTCGACCGATCCGAAGCATCCTTATGCGTTGGTCAATGCCCACACCTTGCCGCGCAAGGGAGCTTTTCCCTACGAGTTCGCCCTCTCGAACGGGGCGCCCATGTACGCGCGCGTCCCGACCGCTACGGAACAGAAACGTACCGAGCGGCCCTATGGCAAAGCAGGCAAGTTCAGACGCTTGTCGCTGTTTCAGCGGGGCCACGAGCAACTCGCCGAAACCACCCCCATCGCAGCGCGCAACCCCCGGCCGCATTTCTTGGCCAACGGTCAGGGCGCGCGTGGCAAACCGCTGACGCTGGTGCGACGCACCATCCCGCTCGGTTCGATGTTGGCATACACGCGCTCCTTCGACGTCGGCGGCCGCGCCTTTCTGTTGTCGACAGATCTGACCATCGTGCCCGCGGATCGAGTGCGACGTTTTCGTCCGAGCCAATTCCGCGGTGTCGCGCTCGACGCAACAACGAAGCTACCCCTCGCTTGGCTACGGGTGCGCGCCCGGCCCCAGTATCGTAGAAACGACGACGGCAGCTTCAGCCGCCTCACCACGACATGGCCCGTGCGCAGCTGGGTCGCGCTCAGCGGCGTCGAGGCAAAGCAGGGCAAAAAACGCTATCTGCAGACCACCGTTCGTGGCTCACACCCCGCCTTGTGGCTCGCCGCCGAGGACGCCACAACGGTCGAGAAGCGCAAGAAAAGACCCTTTGGCGTCCGCCCCGGCGAAAAGTGGATGATCGTCAGCATCAGCCGCGGCACGTTGGTGGCCTACGAGAACATGACGCCCGTGTACACCACGCTCATTTCGCCGGGTCAGGGCGGCATCCCACGGCAAGGACAACGCACTCCCGAAGCGCAGCTGATCAAAGACAGCACCACGCCGCTCGGCGCCTACCGCATGACCTTCAAGGACCGCGCGGCCACCATGTCTCCGCAATTCGGTGAGGCGCGCACGTTCTGGATCGCAGATGTACCCTTCACCCAGTACTTCCGAGCTCCTTTCGCGCTGCATGGCACCTATTGGCACGAGAAATTTGGTGAGCCGATGAGCGCTGGGTGCGTCAACGCTTCGCTACTGGATGCCAAGTGGCTCTTCGAGTGGAGCGACCCGCCCGTGCCCAAAGGCTGGCAAGGCGCGACGGCGGCTGGCGCGAAGGAAAACGGCGGCACGACGGTGTTCGTCGTGACGCGCTGAGCGAGGCCGTGTCCGGATCCGAGGCCGCGTCCGGATCCGAGGCCGCGTCCGAGTCTGAGTTGCGTCCGAGACCGCTTCTGGGGCCGATTGGTTAGGGGAAAGGCTCTGAATCGGAGCCTGGGGGCATGGAGGCTGGCGGGGCTAAGGAGGCAGCTACCCAACGGTTGCGACCGCGTGCCTTGGCGGCATATAGGGCCTTGTCGGCCGCCTCGAGCAACTTGGCAACGGTCTCCACTTGTCCTTTGCAGGTGGCTGCAAAACCGATGCTCACCGTGATCCGAATCGACTCGCCCTCGTGCTCGAAAACCTCTTGCTCGACGGTGTTGCGCAAGCGCTCGGCCAAATAGATCGCATTCTCTTCATCGGTCTGACGGCACACCACCGCGAATTCCTCGCCGCCGTAGCGCGCCACGACATCCTCGGTCCGGACTTGCTCGTGCACCAACTTGGAGAATCGCGCCAACACGTAGTCACCGGCCCGATGTCCAAAGCGGTCGTTTACCACCTTGAAGTGGTCCAAATCGAGCAACAGCAGTGACAGCGGCTCATCGTGCCGCTTGGCAAACGCCAGCTCGCTCTCCAGACGCTCGTCCAGATAGCGGCGGTTGAACGCCCCGGTCAGGGCGTCCCGCAGCGCCGCGTGGTACATCTGGCGGGCGTAGCCAGCCTCGGTTTCGCTGCCCAGGCTCACTCGCAGGACCGATTGCGTACCGAGGCGGATCTTGTCGCTCGGCTTCAGTGGCTGCTCTTCGGTGAGCTTGTCACCGTTCAAATAGGTGCCGTTGCGGCTATCCAGATCTGACACGACGAACTGGTTGGCGCGGGCATCGAAGCGAACGACGGCGTGTCGGCGTGAGATCTCCCCGTCGAGGATTTGGATATCGGCGTTGTCGTCCCGACCAATCAGATAGAGCGGCTTGTCCTTGGCGAGGGCGAAGATCTTACCTACATCTGCCCCCGCCATCACGATCAGGAGCACTTCACGCGCCCGGGCGCTATCGACCACCTCCCCGCCGCTCGTCTGAGACGAGGCAAGGGTGTCGTTCATGTCGAAGGTACGGCGCTTCATCCTGTGGGTTTGCTTAGATCGTAGTCCGATATCTTAGTGACATGTGATGTTCCTCTCCAGGATATGTTGGCAGAGGGCTGCCACCGAGCGAAACCGTGGCGCCAACGCAAAGTCTGGATACAGGTCGAGGTCGTCGATGAGCGCGGCTCGAAGGCCCGCTTCGAGGGCGCCCCGAACGTCGACTTCGGGAAGGTCGCCCGCATAGACTGCACATTCTGGTGGAACACCCAGCCGCTGGCAGGCACGGTGAAAGATCGCAGGATCCGGCTTTCGTATCCCTTCCTCGGCAGAATCGATGATCAGATCGAAAACCACATCGAGACCCAGGCGTCGCATCAAACGGTGCAGCTTTCCCTCGGAGTTGGAGACGATGCCCACGGCAATGCCCGCTTCGCGCACACGCTGGACTGCCGCGACCAGCCCATCTGGAACACGCCTCCAGAGATTGAATTCGTCGTGGTGGCTGCGCAACATGGTGCAAGCCTCAGCAGCGTCTGTTCCCTGTGCGATGCCGGCAGCGCCAAGCCAGCCACACATGAAGGCGCGCCAAGCATCCTCGTGAGGCCCCCCGCCTTTGAGCGTCGCAGTGTAGTGCTGGTTGGCGGCAGCTTGACTGCGGCGCAACAGCTCAGCGTCGGCTGCCAAGCCATGTCCCCTCAGCAGCTCGGCGATGAGCTCGTGATCGAGGAATACCACCGTATTTCCCGCATCGAGCAACAGCGCCTCCAGCATTCGGCCCCGAGCCTCATGAGCGTTGGTGGGGTATGATGAGTCGGTAGGCTTGTTTTTTTTCGCCATCGTGCCTCAGCGCAAGCATGAACGGGGACGCGACGGAGAGGTTGTCCCGAAAATGTCGATAGTACGGATGAGCACGCGAAGGTTCTGTCAATTGGGTGCGGGCGCCTTCTGGTTGGTTCAACTAGCAGCCCTGGGCTGCTCAGGCACCCCACCCGACAACCCCCCCGGCCGCGGCAGCTATGGCCAACCGTGCAGC
>CAZRGL010000209.1:0-240 GCA_964599485.1 uncultured Polyangiaceae bacterium | reverse complement strand
ACGAGTAGCGGCAACGGAGGCGGGGGAGCCAGCGGCCAAGGCGGCAGCGCAGCTGGCCCACCGGCCGCGAACTTGCCCACAGCGACCTCCAACTGCCCCACGTTGAAGAACGGAACGGTCAGCTTTGATTTCGAGAGTGATGTAGGTGGCGGAACCGGGGGCAGCGGGGGCAGCGGGGGCGGCACCGTGGCAAAGCGCGACGTCGAAATCCGTATGTCTTCCGAAGCCGACAAGAAGTAC
>CAZRGL010000208.1:0-16371 GCA_964599485.1 uncultured Polyangiaceae bacterium | reverse complement strand
GACGCCGACTCGGACGCGGACGCCGACTCGGACCCGGACGCCGCCTCGGACTCGGACGCGGACGCGGACTCGGACCCGGACGCGGACGCGGACTCGGACTCGGACGCGGACGCGGACTCGGACTCGGACGCGGACGCCGACTCGGACGCGGACTCATCCGCCGACGCCGACTCGGACGCGGACGCCGACTCGGACGCGGACTCATCCGCCAACGCCGATTCTGCCGCTGACGCTGACTCCAACGCCGCCGCTGCCACCGACTCGGACGGCTTGTCGGTTTCCGACTCCGAAAGAGCCGCAGCCTCCATCCGCGACGAAGCTATCGCCTCTTCGAGCCGCCCACCGGCTTCCTCGGCACCGTCCGATGAACGGAGCAGGCCAAATATGTCCGAGGCTTGGGGCGCTGGCCCCTCGCTCGGCTGCGCCCTCGACGAACCTGCCGCAAACCAACTGTTGACCTCGGGACAATGCTCACCAAGCAGCGGCAGCTCGATGACGACATCTGGATCGGAGCCCGCATCGCGCGCCGCCGGCAGCAACTCCTCGACGGCCTTCCCGGTCACCTCCCGATCTCGTGCAAACCAACTGCTCACCAGCTCACCGAGCTCTTCTTTGGTGGGCTCATCGCCCATGCCCATGAGCACCTCTTCGAGAGCCCGCCGCAGCTCGAGCGCGGTCTGATGACGCTGATCTGGATAGGGCGCAAGCGCGCGCCGGCAGATGGCCTCGAGCTCCTCGGGCACCTGCTCGTTGTGCTCTCGAGGCGACGGCACGGGGTCCGGCTGCCACACCATCATTCGTTCGAGCACCGATGTCTTGCTCATGCCGTGCCAGAGGGGACGCTTGGCGAGCGCTTCCCAGAGCATCGTGCCGACGTTGAAGACATCAGTGCGCACGTCCGTACGCTCGCCTCGAGCTCGCTCGAAGGACATATATGCGAGCGATTGCTCACGCAGCTCCACCCCCGCCTGAATCGCACCGTCCACCAGTTTTGCGGCGCCGAAATTGAGCAACTTCACCCGTCCGTCGTAGGTCACGAACACATCGTTCGGCGACAAGGTCGGGTGGGTCACACCAAGGGCCGCGCCGTGTGCATCGCGCAGCTGATGGGCATGATGTAGACCAGCGAGAATCCGGCAGAGCACCCGCAGATGTTGACTGAGCGTGAGCCCCTCCTTGGCGCCCGGGCGAGCCAGCAAGCGCGACAGCGACTGTCCCTGCAAGTACTCCATGACCACGAACGGGTTGCCCTGATGCTCGTTGACCTCATGAGTGTGAACGATGCTGGGGTGGGCGAGTCGTGCTGCCAAGCGCTCACTCTCTGCAAAGAGACTGGCGAGGGGTTCGATCGGGGCGAGCTCTTGAGGCAGCGTCTTGACGACGACCAGCTCATCACTGGACCGCGTGGTCACGACGAGGAGATCCAAGTCGGTGACTTTGCTGTCGTGGGCTTCGTCGTCCACCTCGAGCAGATCCACGTTGTCCGCCTCGGCACGAATGGCCAAAAAGACCTCGGCGATTCCAGCACGACCGAGCTCGGCGACGAGTCGGTACCCCCCGAGCAACTGGGGTCGCTCAGTTGGCGTCGAGCCAGCTGGGCCGGCCACCATCAGTCAGCGTCCTCTGGTTGTGGTTGTGACGTCATGTCCGTTCCGAAGGAGGCATTGCCTGGGCCACAAATCATTCGATTGTGGCCGTGGCATGTTTGACACCCTGCCGTGGCCCATGGTGGAGGGCCATGGGAGACGTTGTTAGCACAGGGCGGGCCTGGCGAGGTGGCGGTGACCAGGTGACAAGCTGCGCAAGCGGCGGTCCAGGCGCTATTGCTGTTGCTGTCGGCGGCCAAGGTCGAGGTAGACGTCACCCCGTTGATGGTGGTGCGCAGCATGAATGCGTTGGGCGAGCCGTGTAGCTCGTGGCAGTCCACACAAGCCATGATGTAGTTGTCAGCCGAGACGTCGTCGTAGGGTGCTGTGACGGCGCCCTTGTTCATGTTGGCGTCGCGACCGAGCCCACCACCGTGCATGTCGAAGCCCGACCAGCTCATCTGACTCAGCTCCCTGCCGAGCTGGCTGCTGTAGATGGTGATGAGGCTGTTGTGGCAGTCCGAGCAGAAGGTATCGTAATCGGGCAGCTGCGTGGCGGATAGCGGGTCAGCACTCGGTGGCAAGTAGACACCAGAGAACGCAGTCGCATAGGCAGCCATCTTCTCGGCGTCGATCGTTCCCCACAGCTGCGTTCCCATGGCGCGTGGGTTTGCCTCGGGATCGGCGCTGAGATCAGGCCTGGTCACGGAACTGTACTCTTGGTCGGCATCCCAGTGCTTGCCGGTCACGACGTGCGGGTTGTGGCAGCTCGTGCAGCCCAGGGTGTAGCTGCGTTCATCCACCGAAAACTCAGTGCCCAAGCCGTGGGTGTATTTCATGCCGAAGGCTTGTTCGATATCGTCAGCAAGACTGGCTCCCGAGAGGGCCACATTGGTGACCTTGCCGTCAGAATGACAGGAAAAGCAGAAGGTATCGATCGTTGTGCTGGAGTTGGCGCTCAACAATTTGACGCTATCAGATCCGTGCCCGTTTCCGTGACATCCTGAGCTGAGCCCATCGCCCATACAGCTGATTGGCTTACCCGCATTGCCAGTGTACCCCAATTGCTTGTGCGCCGAGCCAGCCCACGCTCCGCTGGCGTCGATGTCAGGGGGCGTCTTGCCGTCGCCAAAGGGCTGCGTCGGCGTGTCGAGGGCTTTGGCTCCATCGGCATCGTGGCACGCCAAACAGAATGCCTCGACAGAAGTGGGGTCGGCTGGGTCGTAGGAGTGCACCAAAGCCTCACCTTGGTCTGGATCCTTGAGCTTGACCGTTCCTGACTGGTGGTCGGCCTGATAGTGACAGACTTGGCAGTGGGCGTCGGTCAGGTCGGTCGCTACGTGATGGGAGGTGCGCTGAAAGTCTCCTTCGGGTCCGACAATCTGGCGGCGCGAGCCAATGGGCGCACTGTGACAAAGCAGACACGAGCCAGCCACCACGTCGATGGCGCCATTGATGTGGTAGCCGCCCTCCACGTCAACGCTCCCATCGTCCTCGACTGTATCGGGATGACAGGTGAAACAGTCGTAGCTCGCGGGATGGGGCGAAAGCGGGGGAATGCCATGACAGGATCCGCAAAAGGCCTGACTGCCATCGACTTGCGTCCAGCGCGGCTCGGTGTTTGCGCCACCGGCAAGCGTCGCCCCGTGGCAATATACTTGTTTGCATGTAGCGTTCGGGCGATCCCACTGTGCCTCCGCCCCGCCGTTGACCGCGAGCAGTCCAAAGATCACCTCAGCGGGGAGACCATCGCGGTGAGCGGGCTCGTCGATCGTGGTCGGCACCACGTGACACTCTTGGCACCACATGGCTTGTCGTACGTCGCTGTCGTTCAAATGCGTCTGGTGGGCGCCAACGCCAATGTGGCTCGTCTCGACGATGCCCTCGGTGGAGGCAGGAGGACCCGGGTTGTCTACGCTCCCATGACAGCTGCTGCAATCCGGCTCTGGCGGCGTCTGAACCTCCTCCGAGCAGCCCGCACAACCTGAAGAGGCGCTGAGCGTGATGACGACCACCCCGAGACCAAGCGCCCCAAGACGAAGCCCGCCGAGACGACCCATCGGCCACGTTGCGATGACCGGGCAGCAGCCGCCCAACATCTTGGAGAACAAACCCGTCACGCGTTTGGCCCTCAGTAGTCGACCTGCCCGTTGATGTGCAGTTTGGGGTTCTTGATGGTGACGCTACCTTCGGTCCCTTCGGTCGTCTCGGTGTGACAAGCGTGACACAGCTCGATGGGGCCATGCGTGGTCGGCGGCAAGCCGTGGCAAGTGCCGCAAGTTGCTTGGCTGCCGTCCACGTTCGTCCAGGTTGGAACGTTGTTGCTACCGCCAGTGAGCGTCGCGCCATGGCAATAGGTACCGCTACAAGTTGCTTTGCTGCGCTGCCAAATTGGGCCCGCTCCGTCCGTTGTGGCGAGCGTGCCCCAGGTCACCTCAGCGGGACTCGAATCGATGTGCCCCTCTTGCCCAATGGTCTCAGGCGTCGTGTGGCAGGCGTCACAAGCCACAGGGGCACTGTAGCTGCCGCCAAGCACGTGAGATTGGTGAGCGCCCACGCTCAGCTCGGTGGTCTCGGTCGCCCCGTCGATGGCCTGCGGAGGTGCATTGTTGTCTTCGTTGCCGTGACAGCTGCCGCAGCCAACACCACCGAAATCGACCGTGCCATTGATGTGAAGCCCACCGGCCACGTCGATGCCGCCATCCTCGAGCACCGTCCCTGCATGACAATCGGTACAATCGTACTCGGCCGGGTGAGGCGCGAGCGGCGGAATGCCATGGCAACTTCCGCAGAAGGCCTGGCTTCCATCTACCACCGTCCAAACCGGCGCCTGGTTCGCGCCCCCGGCGAGGGTCGCACCGTGACAATAGACGTTGGTGCACTTGGCGGTTTGCCGATCCCATTGCGGACTGCTGTTGCCCGCGACAGCGAGGGTACCGAAGCTGAGCTCGGCAGGTGAGCCGTCCGGGTGACCTGGGTCATCGACATTGTTGGGGACCGTATGGCACTCATCACATTCCACCGCGGCACGCAGGGCAGACTCGTGCAGGTGTGCTTGGTGCGCACCAACGCCCAACTCGGTGGTCTCGGTTGCGCCACCAATCGACAGAGGCGGCGCCGCATTCTCCTCGCTCCCATGGCAGCTGTGACAGTCCGTGGCAGGCGGCTCGGTCTCAACCGGATCCTGACAGCCTGCCGCCCCTGGCAGCAACGCAAAGAGCCAACCACCAGCTAGCAGCGTCGTCACCAACATCATCCATCGGCCCGGTCCGCGGGCGGGACCAGGTTCTGAGCTCGAGTTGGAATTGATCTCGGTCATGTCAATCACCGTTCCCACACAATAGTCGCAAACACTTGTTGGGTTCTAACTGCATGGTTCATGCCGGCACCGCGAATTGCGTCGTGCCAACTGGCGCTACGCGTTCGACTCGCCCAATGCTGGGCGAGGCGAGTAGGACGCTTCGCTAAGCGCCGTTTGGCCAACACGAGACCGGCGAGCGACGCAACCACTGCTGTTGCAGCGCAATCACGGCGCATTCGCTGGCGCACCTCCGCGTTAGCGCACAATAGTCGTCTTGTGGCCCGAGGGTTGCCTTGATAAATTTTGGCGTGTTTTCCTTTTTTGTCGATGGGGCGCAGCGACGGACGACAACAGTCATCGTTGGCTTGGTTTTGGCGGCTGTTGGAGGCTGTGACAGCGGGGCAACGACAACATCGGCAGGCTCTGCGCCGGGTCCGAATGTCGACAAAGAAGCGACCGATCGGGAGCAGCCCAGTGTGGCGGCCAAGCCAACACCGCAACTGCGCGTGGATCTGTCGATTCGACACCAGAACCGATACCCGACCCGACTCGCCATCGGTCCCGACGGGAAGATTTACGTCACAGATCCGCTGAGCGGCTCGGTGTTCATCTACGATGCGAACCTGAAGCTGAAGGCTGAGCTTGCTGGTTTGGACAAACCCCTTGGGGTGGCGGTCGACACGGACGGGCGGATCATCGTGGGCAACGATGGGCGCAACAACATCGAAATCTTCACCCCTAGCGGCGAGCTGGTCGCCGTCGTCGATGAAGGCAACATCGGCAAACCCAACGACATCGCCCTAGATCGCGATGGCAACATCTACGCCGCCGCGAGCAAAGACAACACGGTCAAAGTCTATTCCCCAGAAGGCAAGTGGCTGCGCAACATTGGCGGCCAAGCAGCCGGCGCTGCCCTCTCCTTTCCCGCAGCAGTGGCCATTGCCTACCGAGGTAATGATGGCGCGACTGCAGAGCTCTTCGTCGCCGACCAAGGCAATGCCATGGTCAGGGTCTTTGCGCTCAACGGAACGCTCCTGCGATCGTTTGGCGGACGCCCCAAAGCTGGGAGCGACAGCAAAGGCCGCTTCATCCGTTTGCAAAGTCTGGCGCTCGATGGCAAAGGACGACTCCACGCCGTCGATTGCTTCAGCAACCAAGTTCAAGTGCTCGACCCAGACAGCGGGGCACACATCGAATCCTACGGCCACCATGGCACCAAGAAAGGCGAGTTGAATCTGCCTCTCGATGTCGCAATCTCAGGCGGACAGGTGCTCGTTGCCAATGCCGAAAACCACCGCGTCGAGGCCATACATGCCGTGCAGTAGCGCGGCGCTTCCCCTCTTCGACGAATCTCACAGGTGGGTTGTTCGCACAACGCTACGCTTGGCTTGCTGACCGCTCCCGCAACCGCACTCGAGCCTTCTCACGACGAGACAGTCCGCCCAATTGAGGGTCCGCCCAATTGGGCAGGGAGCCTGCTCCTAACGCAGCGCCATCAGAATTGATGGCAGACGTTGCACTCGAATGAGTTCTCCCAGCGGAAGGGCGTGCCCCACACCACCGAGGTCTGCAAGAAGTGGCATGAAACATTCGAGCAGGTCTTGCTCTGCGCATCGTAGCTGGCGGTGGTCAGATCATGCTGGATGTCTGAGGGCGGATAGTTTGCCGGTGGCGGGTAGGTGAGCACAGCCGTGGTGAACGCAACGTCAGGCTTGCCATTGACGTGGGCTGCGTGCCCATCCATGTCGACTTTCTCGTAGACCGACCACTCGTCCGCAGGCGGCACTGAGGTCTTGGTTCGGACGCCTTGCTCGATGACCGTGTTGAAGTGGCAGGTCGCGCAGGCGACGGCATCCCTTCCGTGGTTCCAACCGTGAAGGTTATCGTAGCCGTATTCGTCAATCCACGAGTGTGAGTCACCAGCGCCAGCAAGCACAGTGGGATAGCTGGTACGCGGCGGGAACCCGTGGCAGCCGTCGCAAGACAAGGTGTCGTTCCACTTGGGCGAGCTGTACTGCCGATCGATGTTCACGCTGTAGGCTGGATAAGAGATTGGATACCCGGCGAACTGGAAGTCGGTGCCAGGAAGCGGCACTGGATTGGGCGTGGCTACGGTCTTCTCGCTGTGGCAGTACACATCGGAACAAGTTCCTTCCGTGTACGAGAAACCGTTCGCGTCGACGAGCACGGTGTCGCCTGGCGTATAGGACGCGGTGACCAAGTTCATGGACTTGACCGAGCCCATCGGGGCACCCGCCGGTGAGAGATCGATTTCCGCCTGCCCGCCGCCGGCATTCTGCAAGCCGTTGCCGTGGTGGTTCTTATCGGTGGGGTGGCAGTTACCACAATCCATGGCGTAGACCTTAGCCGCGGGCATGATGTCGGCGGTGACCTTGGTGCCGCCATAGGAAGCGTCAGCAGCCGTAGCGCCGAAGTGGACTACGTGCGCACCGGTCGCTGGCGGGGCGCCATGACATTGGTCACATTCGCCGGTGATTTCGACTTGCACGACCCCATCGATGTGCTTGTCGATGTTGATCTTCAAATCAGAATCCACCGTGTCGGGGTGGCAGTCCCAACACTTGGTGACGTTTTGCGGATGGCTGTCACTCGGAGGCAATCCGTGGCAGGTGCCACACTCGATTTGATCACCACTCAGATCGGTCCATTTCGGCTCTGTGATAGTTCCAGCGGAGAGCGTGCCGCCGTGGCAGTAGGTCTTGGAGCAAGTCTCCTTGTTGCGATCCCACTCGGGACTGACACCATTCGTGGTCGCCAGCGTGCCGAAGGTGAGCTCAGCCGGAGAAGCGCTGTCCAAGTGCCCCACGTCGCCGACCTTTTCGGGCACGAGATGGCATTCGGTGCACGCGACGGCGCGCCGGAGCTCGCCATCGACCAAGTGGGACTGGTGCGCCCCGACCGTCACCATACCTGTGTCGGTTTCGCCCGATGTCGACTTGGGCGGCGCGAAGTTGTCGTCGTTGCCATGGCAGAGGTTGCAAACCTTATCGACGACGTCGACCGTCCCGTTGATGTGGGTCTCGGCGGCGAGGTCGATTCCGCCCTCGTCGTCCATCGTGTCAGGATGGCACTTCACGCATTCGTAGTTGGGCGGGTGCGGAACGAGCGGCGGGATGCCATGACACGATCCGCAAAACGCTTGGCTGCCATCCACTTGGGTCCAAACCGGCTCGGTATTGGCGCCGCCAGCCAAGGTAGCACCGTGGCAGTAGACGTCGGAGCAGGTCTCGTTTTCTCGGTCCCAGCTCGCCTCAGCTCCGTTGGTGGTGGACAAAATACCAAAAGTGAGCTCAGCAGGAGAGCCGTCTCGGTGAGTGGGCTCGGTGATGGTCGTCGGCACCAAGTGGCACTCTTGACACCACATGGCTTGGCGGACTTCGCTGTCGTGCAGGTGGGTTTGGTGCGCACCTACCGTAATGTCGGTCGTCGCGGTTTCGCCCTTCGTCGAGCGAGGAGGTGCGGGGTTCTCTTCACTGCCGTGGCAGTGGTTGCATTCCGGCTCTTCGAGACCCTGGTTGCTAGCGCCCGAGCCGCAACCAACGGCCGCCAGTGCAGGAACGAAAAGGGCGAAGGGGACGAGCGCCCAGAGCGTTGCGTGGCGCATGTGACGATGGCGACGAGTCACGATTCCTCCCGAGAGAAGTTATGAGCCCTCATAGAAATAGCAGTCGTAGAGCAGCTAAGTAAGCAGTTTTCATACCGTTGTTCCACACTTCTGCGTTTTGCCATTACGGAATCGCCGCGGTTGCGCCAACTGCGCATAGGTTTCGTATTGAAACACCAGCAACGAGCAGGTTTTTTGCCATGTAGGCACCTACATGATCGTCGCTGGAGGTGTGCATGTCTGAGCGCTCGTCACTCACCGTTGATCCAAACGGCCACCTGATTGTTACCACTCACACCGATGATGCCATCTACATCACCAAGCTCGATTCGCAGGGGCGTCTTCTCTGGCATCAGGGCTTCAGTCGCAACGGTCCCGCACCGGCGCTGTGCGTCCCCGCGCGGGATTCTGTACCGCCCGATTTGACCAACAACGAGGCAGCGTTGAAGCCCGCCCCGCGGCTTGCCCGAATCATGTCGGGATTTGCCCTCGGCAGTATGGTTGCGCTGGGCCTGACGGCCATAGTGGCCCCGTCTGCCGCGGAATTGCGGCAACGGCCCGAACAAGCACAGCTCGGGCTCAACGAGGCAATCAGCCGCAGTGCGGCCCGAGCCCTCGCCGACGCCGCGGAGCAATTACGGCAAGCAGCGCGCGCTGATGGCGCGACCCTCAATGCCACGATCATCGCCTGGCCAAAGCATGCGAGGATCTTCATCGACGGAACACCCCTGAATGGTAATCCCGTCACCGTAGTGGTCGAGCGTGACCATCAAGCACACGAGATTCTAATCGAGGCTGAAGGCTACGCGCCGCGGATGCGAACGATGCGCTTCGACAACGACCTGACCCTCGAGCTCCCACTTCGCAAGCTGGCAAGCACGCCTCATCGAAACAACACCGCCGAGGTCGTGATCGGCTCCGCCTCCGCCCCGACGGTTGGCACGAGACCCACAGTCCCCAAACCGCCGACAATCTCCAAGCCCGTAGTGAAGCGGCGCCCTGCCCCGCGGCCGCGGCCAACAGCGCAAACAATGCCGGACGCCGAAAGAAGCGCGCTTTCTGCTCCCCGTCCCATCGACACCGTCAATCCGTACACGTCGATGCAATAGCGCTGCGTCCGAACCGATCGAGTGAGCTTTCGGTTTGTGCGTCGGCGACGCCGACGCCGACGCAAGGCTAGCAACGCGAAGGCAAGAAGCATCGGCTGCCGGCTTGGGCGGATCGGTGCACGTGCCAGTTTTGACACGCCAGCTTCGTGACAATGGTCAGAGGCTTTGCAGTCTACTATTGGCGGGCTTTTGCAGACGCCGTTTTGGCAGCTTCCGTCACGCTGCCCGCATCGCAGAGCTTGCCGTCATTGGGGGATTGTCGCATTGGCCGGTGTGTCTTTGAGGATCGCACCGGCCATTGCGAATTCCTGCTAGAAGTCGACCACCCCGTTTACGTGGAAAGCGGGACCGATAATCTTCACCTCTCCCGGCATGCCACCTGTTGTCGAAACATGGCAAGCGGGACAGAAGGTGTTCTCGGCCGAGTGGTCCGACGGCGGCAAGGCGTGACAGCTGGTGCCGCATGCTGCTTGGGTGCCGTCCACGGTGGTCCACTTCGGTGTCGTGCTGGCCCCGGTTCCAAGGGTAGCGCCATGGCAATAGACCTCGCTACAGGTCGCCTTGTCCCGATCCCAGCTCGGAGTCAGCTCTTCGGTCTTGGCAAGCGTGCCGAAGGTAACCTCAGCGGGAGACGAGTCGATGTGGCCACTGTCCCCCGTCTCCATCGGGGTGACGTGGCAAGCTGGGCAATCGATCGCCGCGCTGAGGCTCGTGGCCGTCACGTGAGACTGGTGGGCGCCAACAGCGAGGTCGCTCGTGCTGGTGCCGCCCGTGGTCGAGGTCGGCGGCGCATTGTTATCCATGCTGCCATGGCAAGCATTGCACACCGCCGCGATGTTCGTCTCGCCGTTGATGTGTTGGCCACCTTCTACGTCGATTCCGCCATTTTCATTGATGGTGCCGGGGTGGCACGCGACGCAGTCATAGCGAGCCGGGTGCGGCGGCAGCGGCGGAATCCCATGACAGCTACCGCAATACGCCTGCGTGCCCTTCTTGCCGGTCCATTTGGGCTTCTTGTTCACTCCGCCCGCCAATGTCGAACCGTGACAATAGACATCGGAGCACTTGGCAGTCTCGCGGTCCCAGCTCGGCTCGGCCCCATCGGTCATGGCGAGCACCCCCCAAGTCAGCTCGGCAGGCGAGGCGTCGCGGTGCGTGGCCTCATCAATGGAGGTCGGCACCAAGTGGCACTCTTGACACCACATGGCCTTACGCACTTCGTTGTCAGTGAGGTGGCGCTGGTGGGCACCGACCGTGACGTCGGTGGTATCCACCGCTCCGCTTACCGACTGTGGCGGTCCTGGGTTGTCCTCGCTTCCGTGACAGCTGTTGCACTCCTGTCCCGGAATCGGCGTGGGGTCGGGATCGGGGTCAGAGGGGCTACACCCCGCTGCGCTCGATATGGCCCAGACGAAGGCAAGCCCATGAACCATGAGCAACACAGTTAGGGAAGACTTGAGCGCGCCGAGGCGCGGTGCTCTTTTATTCGGTTCCAACATTCGTCTCTTGCTGTTTAGAGGAGTGCTGTTGCAGACCGTCTTGCTACCACATGGCCCACTGAGTCGGTGTCGATTGTAAAGCACAGACCGGTTTTGAGGCACGTCACCAAGGATTTAGAGCAGGATTCGGGCCAGTTCACACGAAATGCGCTGCGCGGCAAGAACCGCGCATTCCTTCGGCAATCATTCGCCCGAAATGACAAATGCACAGCCGCAATGCGCAGAGCTTGCGAACCTTGCGCGGCAGCTGCAGCATTTGGAAGAGTAGCAAAATCGACAAATGATGACGGACAAACGTGCAGTCTGGTTGTTTTGTCGACAGCGGCGTTTCGTCGCGTCTACTTGCTGCTCAGCGCATGAAGTCCCGCAACGGTCAGCCGACCCATCAGCGGGCGCGAACCAGTCGGGCCGCGAGCTCCGGGGCGGGTCCACCGGAAGCGCCGACCCGCACCAGCAGAATGAGGCCAGTGCCGATCATGACCGTCGAAACAACCAATAAGCCAGCGACCACCGACCACGACCGCAGCAAGTAGCCAAAACCGAGCAAACCCGGCACCGCACCGATTATCAACGCCAAGCAGGGAACGCCAAAAGCTAGTCCCGGTCGGTCGGGCAGCACGTGATGCATGGCCTTGAGGGTGACGGGCATGGTCATCTGGAACAGCAACATGCCGAGCACCGCCCCTGCAGGGGTGCCCACCGCCAGCGTAATCAACGGCGCCGAAAGCACCAGCGCCGACACGCTCAAGGTGGTCCAGCCCACTCGGTCGCTCACAAAGCCGCCGAGCATCTTGCCACTGCAAGCCGCGACAGCGAGCGCCACCATGACCTCGAGGGAAACGCCACGCCACGTACCGGCCACGCTGCCACCGACCAGCGCGCGAACCGAGACCGAACCGAGCAAGCAAGCCGCGCAGATGATCACTAGAACGGTCAAGGTTGGTCGCACCTGTGGCAGCTTCGCTTTGCGGCGAAGCCGAGCCGACTTGGTGACCTGCAGCAGCGCCGGCGCCGAGAGCAGCAGTGCCACGACGATCACTCCTCGGCAGGGGATCTGCGGCTGGCCACCGAGCCAAATACCGGCACACAAGCCGACCGCACCGGGACCGACGAAGACGCCTGATTCAGTGCTGCGCTCCCCAGACGAGCGCAACACCAGCGCGCCTGCACCGACGTGAAACATCGCGTTGCCAACGCCCACGATGACAATACCCGCAACCGTTGCGGTGGGGCTCAAGAGCAGGGCGACCGCTGTGAGCCCAGCACCCAAAATGGCCACGGTCCGGTAGTTGCGATAGCGATCGGCCACCAAGCCCACAGGTACTTGTCCGCCGAAGGCCAGCGAGTTGTACAGCAGCACCAAATAGACGACCGTCTGGTGATCGAAGTAGCCGGCGCCCAAGTCGCGAAAAATCAAGAAGCCGCAGGCAGCATCTACCAATGCGTGCACGATGCCGAGCAACAAGGCGCTCGTGGTCAGCTTCGTCCATAGCCCATTTTCAACAGTTGTAGCTTCCACAGTTGTGCCTTGCTTGCGGGCGAATCGCTTGCCCGTGGTCGTTCGCTGCAATACCACGCAATCCAGCACGACGGCCACCACCGGCTGGTCGAGCCACGGGCAAGAACAATGACGCAAACGCCTTCCAACGGCAAACCAGGCAGCAAACAAGCGCTGCCTCACGCATCAGCGGTCGGGTGGATCCTGACGGTGGTGCTGACCGCGCTGCTGGGCGTGGTCGTATGGCGAGGGCTTGCCGAGCAAGCCGCGCTGCGCTGGTTGACGCTCGCAGCGGGCGTGGTGTTTCTGCTGGCCCAGCTGCTCTTCATCGTGTGGCGCCTGTCGGGTGCGCCACGGGCTGCGTTCGCTTTGTTCTATCTCGCAGCCTGGATATGCGCACCCCTGATCGCGGCGGGAATCGAGCAGCAAAGCACACAAGTGGTGTGGGGCTGGACCATGGCAGGCTTTGCCCAAGGGGTGCTGCTCGGCGCCATGTTGCTCGGCGCCGTCGGCCCAGCAGTCCTGTCCGATAGCTGGCGCAGCCGTCTGACCTGGGGGCTCATTTCCCTTGTCCTACTAGCGCCGTGGACAATCGGTGTGCTGAGCGGCCTGTCGCCTGACGCTATTGTGCGCGGCGAGCCGCTGGGTCTGAGCTGGCGCTGGTTCTATCAGCCTGCCTTCGTCGGCACCTCGGCGTTGCTCTTGGCTTTGCTCACCACGATGATTTGGCTGTGCGTCGATTACCGAGGCGACGACCGCCGCAGCTTTGGGGTCTTCGCCGTCTTGCTCGCCCTGCTCCCGATCGGCCTGCTGGGGCGCTACGTCCACTTCATCGAAGTCGAGCCGCCAACTCGGTCGAAGCAACGGCCCAGCCCCACGGCCTCCGCCATCACCACTGCCGCGCCCAGTGCGCCCCGCACGCCGGGCACGAAGACGACCGCCCCCGGTTCTGCGCGCCTACCTGCCGACGCTGCGGCCTACGACTGCAACAACGTGGTGCTGCCGACACGTGACATCGCGGCGATCCGCGCCGGCTTCTCGCCCGACAACTGGCGCGCAAGCATGATCCGTCTGCTCGAACACCGCTACCCCGATGCGGCGTCACTGGTGGGCAAGTTGCGCGATCCGAGCTTCTTCGACGCCTGGTTCCGGCAGGGGCGCACGTCCTACAAAGACGCGGTCATGGATCTGTCGACCGCGGTGCACGAATCGGCCCACATCGTGGGCTTGCACCAGCGCCGCGGCCGCACCCACGTGCTGGTGTTGGGCAAGAAGAGCTCGCTGCGTTTCCCCATCCCCAAGAGCTTCCACCGCAAGGAGATCAAGGCGGAGCTGCCCGCGGCCATCAACGACTTGTCCTACAGCTCGACGTATCTGGTTGGCAAGAGCGGCGCGCAAGGCATCGAGATGCTCCTCGACGAGCTCAACGCGTACACCTACTCGCTATTCACGGCCATCGCTATTGCGGATCAGCTGCCCAAGAACATCAAGCAGTCCTCGCGCGACGGTTTGCTGGTGTTCATGTACTACTTGCAGCGCTATCTGAGCTTGGCGCGGCGCACCCACACGGCCACCTACAAGGCGATCTTGAAGAGCCCTGCCCTGCGCAAGACCATCGTCGAGCTGTACGATCGCGCCGCCTGCGTGGTTGAGCTGTCGAGCCCCTACACGCAGCTGGGCATCAACGATGGAATGTTGCGCGAGCATGTCTACGGCGACAAGGCGCTGACCGAGATCCGCGCCCTGCGTACACCGTGAATGTTCGTCTGGCGCGTCGTGAGCCGCTGGCGCATGATACGCCGACCATGGCATCAAAGGCCCCACGAGGAAGAGTCAAACTGCTCAGCGAGCGTCCGCTCGAAGTCCAAGAGGCCAGCGGCGTAGCTCCGCTAGGCGACGGGAAGTTCTTGGTAATCGATGACGAAGCTGGTGTGTTCTTTTGCCGCCAAGGCGTTGGGCCGGTGCCGCTCGAGGCCGGCCGGGCGCTTTCGGATCTCGAGGGCATCTGCATGGCTGAAGACGGCGTCACGGTGTACCTGCTCGTTGAGCGCGACGGCAGCGTATGGCGCTACCAGTGGCAGCAAGACCGCCTGGTTGGGCCGCACCGCATGGGCAAACTTCCAGCCCTATCAGGCAAGAAGAACCAAGGCTGGGAAGGCATCGCTTTTGCCCCTGCAGGCACGGTCAGCGACCGAGAGCTCTTGGTGACAGCGCACCAGGTCGGTCCCCGCCGCATCGGACTGTTCTGCAGCAAAACACTCGAGCAGCGCGCACTGCTCCGTCTTCCCAAAAGCGCCCGCAAAGCGCTCGGCGAGCTCAATGACCTCACCATCGATCTGCCAGGTGGCGAGGGGCACATGTTGATATTGAGTGGAAAGGCCGGCCGCATTGCCGAGCTCGCCTTCGATGGCCAGCGTTTAGAGCTGGTTCGCGTCTATCGCATCGAGACTGCCAAGAACGACGTTCCGGAAGGCATCGCCATGGCTGGTCCTGGTCGTGTTTGGGTGGTCACCGACGGCGAGGGAATGCTGCGACACTTGGAGTTGAGGAAGCGCTGAGCCACGCTCATCGATCATCGCTTCCTGAGCCTCGTGGTTCCTTGGTGAACAATTCGGGCTAAGATGAAGATGATGGGCTCGCGCTTTCTCTCCGGCTTCGGCCTCGTGTTGCTCGCGTTGCTTGCCGCTCTGGGCCTCGCCGCAGCCAGCTGCGCGGTCGTTGGCTTCGAGCTCATCGACGCCGAGGCACAAGGAGGCGCGAGCAGCAGCTCGAGCTCGACGACCACGAACGCGGCCGGAGGCGGAGGCGGAGCGAGCAGCAGCAGCAGCGGCTGCGAGCACGCCTCTTGGCCTAATGCGCCGGCAGCTTCGGATCCAGGGGCGGACACGGTGGACGTGGTGTTCGCGATCCGCAAGATCGACTTCGGCGAAGCGGACCTTTCGCAAGGACCAATGGTCGGTTTCGATCTCGACAACCGTTGCACATGCCAAGGAGAGGGCGACAGCTGTAAGGAGCCGGCCTGGGCCACAGGCGACCACTGCGATGGTCCTCAGGGACGCGACAACGCGGGCGCTCAGCTGTTCTCGGTCGGTTCCTTGTTCACCGATCTGCTCAGCTCGAAGACCTTCACCGACGATGCGGAAGCAGGCCAAGGAACCTTGCTGGTTCGCGTCATGGAATACAACGGGCAGCCAAACGACACGCAGGTCACCGTGGCCCTCTATCCCAGCCCTGGGCTCGACAAGGATCCCTGCATCGATCCCTTGCCCAAGTGGGACGGGAGCGACCGTTGGCCGGTGGCGTCACCCTCGGTCAAGAAGACAGGTGGCGGCGGCGCTGGCGGTGGTTGTGGAGCGTCTGGCTACGACGTCGACAGCCCCCTTTATGTTGACCACAACGCCTACGTCAGCGGTGGCGTCGTGGTGGCCAATCTCACCGACGCTGCCATCATCTTCGCCAGCTCGAGCAAGGTCACGACACTCAAAATCACCGCTGGTTTTCTCAGCGGCAAGCTCGTGAAATCCGACGCGCGCTGGACGCTGGAGCAAGGAACACTCGCCGGTCGCTGGAAGCTCGAGGACGTGTTCGACTTCTTGAGCACCATCGAGACCATGGGCCAGCCATTGTGCACCGACAACCCGGTCTACAACTTGGTCAAGAACGCCTTCTGCCAATTCCCGGACATCGCCTCGAGCCTCGGCGGCCCCACCACCCCGTGCGACGCGCTATCCATCGCATTGGCCATCGAGGGCG
>CAZRGL010000207.1:0-16449 GCA_964599485.1 uncultured Polyangiaceae bacterium | reverse complement strand
AGCTTGGCGAGGGCGCCGAGCGCCCGAATGCTGTTGTCACGAATCGCTGTCAGGTCAGTTTTCTGCTCGCCGGCGGTGGCGCGGACGATCAAGTAGAGGCTGGTGGCCAACTGGGCCGAGTCACGGGACGCCCAGGCGCGCAGGGCTTCGTTGGCGATGCGCTGAGCGTCCTTGTCGACCACCGCGAAGCGCAGCGAGCTGCTCTTGTCAGCCACGTCGAGCACGTCGCTGAGCACGACCGCCAAGAGGCGTGCCCGCGACAGCCAAACTCCGGCGCCCCGAGAAAAAGCGCGTTGTTTCAGCATCAAGCGGCGCTTCTTCTGGAGCCGGTCGAACACATCACGCAGGGGCCCTTCGGTGGTGATGGCGGGGGCCGAATCGCAGCTGGGTTTGTCGCCGTCGTCGCGAGTCAATAGCGCCGCCACGGCTGCGATGAGCCCGTCGGCCAAGTCCGTCACATGACCGAGTAGCTCTTTGTCAGCAAGGCTCTGGGGCCCTGCGTCGTCAAAGCCGGCGATGGCTGCTCGCAGCGCAATGCGTGCAGCAGCGCGCTGTGGGCTGAACATCTTGGGGTTGGCGACGGTGGCGTCGAGCTTATCGCTGCCGATGAGCTGGCCGTAGCGCGCGATGCTGGTCACCAGCTTGGCCAATGAAGGGTAGGGGACGTTGCCGCCCAGTGATGTAGCGACCCGGGACACGGCCCGCTTGAGCCCGTCGCCCTTGCCCAGCAATTTGTCGACGACACCGCTGGCAGCATGCAGACCGGCCACGCCCCAGCCCTTGTGAGCAGCGAAAGCGCCCTCGAGCTTTCTTTGGAGCGCCTTGCGCAGCGCGCCGAGCTGGGCCCCTTGCACGTAGGACGGCGACGATATCCCGAGTGCAAAAGCGGCCAAAGCGGCTTCGTACACTTCGGAAACCTCGCCGGCCGCCCGGATTTTCTGCTCGACGCTGCTGGCAACCAATTCGCTTACAGCCGCCCTCAAACCAGGATCTTGAAAAACGCCCGGCTTGTAGATGAGCGACACGACCGACAGCGCCGCGAAGCGAGCGGGCTCCGCTTCGGCGAGCTTGCGCAACGCTGCGATATGGCGATGCGCCATCTGACTCACGCGCTTGTAGGTGGTGGTTCCCTCAGCGCTCAGCCCATGCAGCGTGCCACGCTGTTGCAACAGCGCCCCTACGAAAGCCCAACCAGCTTGGTGTTGCTCGGTCATGAGCACGGCCTTGTCGTAGCGGGCGAGCCAGGGCTCCAGGAGCAGTTTGCCACCGCGGGGCGCCCCTCCCGGAGTGGCCTTGTCATCGAGCGCGAGTGCAAGCTGCCCAGCAAACAACAAGTCGCTGGGTTGGCCCATGCTGGGCACGACGGGTACCGGGCAAGCATCCGGCGGGCCGTACATCACATCGAGCAAAGCGACCCGCTCCGGAGAAGCAGTCGCGATGATTCGATCGCGGCGTTGCTGGTATTGGGCATGCTGCTGCTTGGTGGGGGCCAGACGCACTATCAGGTAGTCAGCATAAGCCGATGAAACTCGTGGCCAGGGTGGTGGTTGAGGCTTGTCCTGTTTCTCGTCGTCGAGATCGCTGAGCCGGATGCCCGCACGGCCAAAGACGACTTGGGCCACCCGTGCACGCAAACCAGGCTCGCTGCTCGGTCCGGTAGCCGTGATCTTGCTTCCCAGCGCATCGACGAGCCTTGCGGCCGAAACGTAGTCAGACTTTCCAGCCGCGGCAGATGCCTTGCGAACAGCCGCGGCCAGCTCGATGGCGCCGGCGATCTGTTCGCGCTCCAATGCGAGTGTCGGCTCCAGCTCGAGGCAGTGCATGGCCAACACGTCCTGTGGGAATAGCTGGGTCAACTGCTTGCCATCGGCAAAGAACAGTTGGCTCCGACCTGCCAGGCGAGCCAGCGTCAACAGCACGCGTGCGGTGGGTAGCGTTCGCGGGCGCCCCGGCCCCGGCCCCCCCCACAGCCGACCCCCCCCGGGTGGGGGGGTTCGGGTGCGCGGCGGCGCGCCCGCGTCCAGCACCAAGGACTGCACCGGCAATCCACCTGTTTCGAAGCTACCGTCGTGGATCAGCGCAACAGTCGGGTCATTTTTGAGCAGCGCTCGATACACGCGCAACAAGCCATCGTTGCCGCGACCCTTGCTGTAGCGCTGAAGCAGCTCGATCACCGATTTGGCATCGGCGGCCATGAGGGCGCGCTCACACTGAGGTAGCTTGTCGCTCGTGCAGCTGCCAGCGCCAGGCGGCTCGATGGGGGGGCTCGGGTGGCAAGCAAGCGCGAGCATCATGATCGACGCGGCCAACAGCAACGGTCGAGGCGAGGTCAACACCGACATGGCCGCAGCTTAACCCCAATCGGGTAAGCGATACTCCGCATAAACTGTTACGCACACGACATCCCCTCATCGCCCATCCATGCTAATTGCTTGTCGTGCGAACCGCCCGCCTGCTGCCGCTGCTGCTCGGCTCGACGTTGTCTCTCGCTTGCGGCAACGACACGCCCGACGGCTATTACGGCACGGTCGGTCGGCACGGGCGCCCTCCCACCGCGTTCTACCTCAACAACCACGACGAGCCCGAGTACCTCGATCCGGGCTTGATCAGTGAGCAAGTCGGTAGCACCCTCGCGCTCGATCTCTTCGAAGGTCTGGTCGTTCGGCATCCTGAGGACTTGCGCCCGGTGCAAGGCATGGCGGCCCGCTACGACAAGAGTGACGACAACCGCCATTATCGCTTCCACTTGCGGCCTCAGGCGCGCTGGTCGGACGGCAAGGCCGTGGTGGCCAGCGACTTCGTTTACGCTTGGCGTCGCGTTCTCGACCCGAAGACCGGCGCGCGGATGGTCACGCAGCTGTATCCGCTCAAGAATGCCGAGCTTTTTCATCAAGGCAAGCTCAAGGTCTTGAGCCGCCCCGAGATTCTGCGCCCGGCGCGAGCTGCTAAGGACTTCAGCCCGGGCGACGTGGGCCAGAAGCTACCGGCGGGCAAGGCGCTGCGCATCCTGATGACCACACCGCTCCGGGTTGGTTTTGCGCCATTGCCTCGCGCCGATGCCAAGCTCACCTTCGAGCATCAGGCGGCAAAGGGCGGCAAGCCGGCCCTCCTGTCCACTGCCGGCGCCACGAAGAGCAAGCTTGCTGGAGGTTCGCCGCAACCGGCCCAGCTGCTTGCAGTCGGCCCCAAGACGCGCTGCAACGACCAAGTCGATCGCTACTACGAAGTGCAGCGGGGCAAACAGCGCGGCTGGCTGCCGGGATGCGCTTTGATCCAAGAACGCAACAAGGCGGCCCACGCGCTCGTGCAGGTCCATCATGACACCCCGCGCTTTCGTCCGGCTCCGGCCGACGCTGCGCCGCCGGGTGGCGCTACGGTGCAATTGGGTTTTGTGCCGCTCAGCACGCTGCGATCCGATCCAGCTGTCGTTGGCGTTCGCGCCGTGGGCGAAAAAGTGCTCGAGGTAGAGCTCGAGCAACCCACGCCTTACTTCCTCGATCTGCTCGGCTATCCGACCTACTTTCCGGTTCGGCGTGACCTCATCGAGAGGCTCGAGGCCGCCGGCAAGCACGATCAATGGACCCGACCTGAGCACATCATCGTCAACGGGCCCTACACGCTGAGTGAGCACAAGTTTCGCTACGAAATGACCTTCGTGCGAAACCCACATCACTACGCCTTCGATCGGTTGAAGCTGCACCGAATCGTGTGGCTAGCAGTCGGCGATTATCACGCCACCATGGCGCTCTACAAGACGGGTGAGATCGACTACATCGGGGCAACGCTGTCGCTACCTTCGGCCTACATGAAGCGGCTCGCACGCTACCGCGACTTTCACACAGGCTTGTGGCTGGGCACGTATTGGTACGAGTTCAACGTGGACAAAGTCCCGGTCAACGACAAGCGCGTCCGTCATGCGCTCAACTTGGCAACCGACAAGAAACAACTGGTCGAAAAAGTCACCCGTGCCGGTCAAGTGCCGGCCACGCATGTCGTGCCCGACTTCACTGGATTCGGATACGCCGAAGCCGCAGCGTCCGACAAGGCGGCCGGCCGCGATCCTTTTGCGGGCCCCGATCGCATCTTCAACCCGGAGCGAGGACGGCAGCTGCTTCGTGAAGCCGGCTATCCAGTCGAAAAGAATGCTGCCGGCCGCTGGGTCTGTAAGAAGCTCCCTCCCCTGGAGATTCTCTACAACACCAGCGAAGGACACCGCAGCATCGCGGTGGCGATTCAAGACATGTGGAAGCGCCACCTGGGGATCAGCGTGTCGCTGCGCAACGAAGAGTGGAAGGTGATGCTCAAGAACCTCCGCGACGGACACTTCCAAGTCGCGCGCTTTGGCTGGGTCGCCGATTACAACCACCCCCATACGTTCTTGGACTTGTTCTTGTCGCACAGCCAAAACAACTGGACGCGCTACGCGGATCCGAAGCTCGACGCCTTGGTCAAGCGCGCAGCGGCCACGGCCGACCCGGTCGCCAGCATTCAGCTGTACCGGCAAGCTGAAGCGATGGTGATGGAGGCCATGCCGCGGCTGCCCCTTTATTTCTACACCAAGTCGACGCTCATCAAGCCTTACGTCAAAGGCTATTGGCCCAACGTGGCCAACGAGCATCCTGTTCGCTTCATGTGGGTCGATCCCCGTTGGCGTAGCAACAGCAAGAACGTCGCGGCATATCCGCCAGAAGAACTGCCCAGCCCGGGGAGGATTGCCCCGCCGTGAGCCGCTTCATCCTCAAACGCTTGCTGGTGCTGATCCCGACGCTTTGGGCGGTCATCACGCTGGTGTTCTTTCTGGTACGCGCTGCGCCTGGCGGACCCTTTGACGCCGAACGAGCGCCTCCACCGGAAGCCATCGCAGCGCTGGAGGCCAAGTACAACCTCAACGCCTCGCTGGGCGAGCAGTACCGCGACTTTCTGTCCGACTTGGTATTGCGCGGCGACTTGGGCCCGACGTTCAAATATCCTGGCCGCACGGTCAACGAGATCATCGCCGACTCGCTGCCCGTCTCGATGCATCTGGGCGTACTCGCCATGCTCTTTGCTTTGGCGGTTGGCGTGCCACTCGGGATCGTGGGCGCGACGCGCCACAACACCTACAAAGACACGCTGGCGATGAGCGTGGCCATGATTGGGATCAGCATTCCGCGCTTCGTGCTGGCGCCGCTGCTCATTCTGCTGTTCGGCTTGGGCTTGTATTGGCTGCCCGTTGCACGCTGGGAGACGTGGCGGCACATGGTCCTGCCCGTCATCTGCGCGGGCTTGCCCACCGCCGCCTACATCGCCCGGCTCACCCGAGGGGGCATGCTCGACGTGATCCGTTCGGATTTCGTCCGCACTGCGCGCGCCAAAGGGCTGAGTGAACGCATGATCATCCTGCGCCACACCCTCAAGGGTGGACTGTTGCCAGTGGTGAGCTTCTTGGCCCCGGGGTTCAGCGCGCTTCTGGTGGGCTCGTTGGTCGTCGAGCGGATCTTCAACATCCCAGGCATGGGTCGCTACTTCGTCGAGGCTGCGACCAACCGGGATTACAACATCGTGATGGGCATCACCTTGGTGTACGGCAGCTTGCTGATGGTGCTCAATGCGGTAGTGGACATCGCCTATGCCTGGCTCGATCCACGGGTGAAGCTGGAGTAGCCATGACGCAGCCTCAGCAACCCTCCGAGGAGAAGGCCGCGCCGGCCCCAGTCGACTCGCTGCCCGCTGTTGAAGGCCCAACCGCCGCGGCCCAACCGACAGGCCCCGCAGGGGCGGGTCGGTCTGCCACGCTGTGGAAGGACGCTTGGCGCCGCCTCCGCAAAAACCGTGCTGCCTCAGTGTCTGCAGCCATTTTGCTGGCCACCTTGCTGGCTTGCATCTTGGTGCCCGAGTTCAGCCAATATCGTTACGACCAAGCGAATCTGAATCTGGGCGCTACTGCGCCATCATGGGCCCACTGGATGGGCACCGACGACTACGGTCGCGATCTGATGGCGCGCGTGTTCTTCGGCGGACGAATCTCATTTGCTGTCGGTGTGATCGCGACGCTGGTGAGCTTCTTCATCGGTGTCAGCTGGGGCGGGATTGCCGGCTACTTTGGCAAGCGCATCGATGGGGTGATGATGCGACTGGTGGACGTGATGTACACCTTTCCGTTTCTCATCCTGGTGATCCTGTTGATGGTGTTTTTCGCGAACAAGGGCGGGGGGCTACACCGCGGCTTCACCAGCTTGCTGGGATTGTTCGTGTCTGATGCCAAAGATCCTTCCTACTTTCCCGTGTTTCAGATTTGCTTCGTGTTCGCCGCTCTCGGCTCGATTTCATGGTTGACCATGGCGCGCATCGTGCGTGGGCAGGTCATCGCGTTGCGGGAGCAGCCTTTCGTAGAGGCGGCGCGCTCGATCGGGGTGGGCCACGCTGGGATCATCTTTCGTCACCTTTTGCCCAACGCGCTCGGACCCATCATCGTTTACACGACCTTGACCATTCCCCAGATCATGCTCACCGAGGCGTTCCTCAGCTTCTTGGGTCTCGGCACTCAGGAGCCGCTGGCGAGCTGGGGACTGCTTGCCGCTGCCGGCGCGGAGACCATGGATCTGTATCCCTGGGCATTGGTGTTTCCTGCCTTGATGCTGGCAATCACCTTGTTTTGTTTCAACCACCTCGGCGACGGCTTGCGCGACGCCCTCGACCCCAAGATTCGCAAGGACTGATTAGCGCGTGAGCCTCTTGTCGCTGAGCGATCTGAAGACGCACTTCTTCACCGATGAAGGCGTGGTGCGTGCGGTTGATGGTTTGAGCTTGTCCATCGACGTCGGTGAGGTGCTGTGTCTGGTGGGCGAGAGCGGGTCTGGAAAGAGCGTTGCGGCACTGTCCATCTTGGGGCTGGTGCCCGACCCTCCCGGGCGCATCGTCGGTGGCGAAATCCTCTTCCGAGCCACAGAACAGGAGGCCAGGGAGGATTTGGCCACGGCCAGCGAGCAACGGCTGCGGCAGATTCGTGGCGACCGTATCGCCATGATTTTTCAAGATCCGATGACCTCGCTGAACCCCTATCTCAAAGTCAGCACACAATTGTGCGAGGTCCTCGAGATCCACCAAGCATTGACTGGCACCCAAGCGCGCAAGCGTGCCATCAGCATGCTCGATGACGTGGGATTTCCTTCAGCTGAGGCACGCATCGATGACTATCCACATCAGCTGTCGGGGGGCATGCGCCAGCGGGTGATGATCGCGATGGCCTTGTTGTGTCAGCCTGCGCTGCTGCTTGCCGACGAGCCCACAACTGCCCTAGACGTGACGATCCAAGCTCAAATTCTCGATCTAATCGATGCCCGTCGTCGCGATCTCGGGCTGGCTGTGCTGCTGATCACGCACGACTTGGGTGTGGTGGCGCGCATGGCCGATCGTGTGGCCGTCATGTACGCAGGACGCGCCATCGAACAAGGCGGCGTGGAGCAGGTCTTCGCTCAGCCGCTTCATCCCTACACCCTCGCACTGCAACGCTCGGTGCCGCGGGTGGATTCGGACGCGAGCGCTGGACCACTAAAGGCTATCGAGGGCTTGCCTCCTACACTGGTGGCCATACAACCCGGGTGCCCCTTCGCGCCGCGCTGCGCGTATCGACAGGCGATATGTACGGAGCAATACCCAAGTGAGAAGCTGGTGCCCGCAGCGGATGATGATGGCTACGAGCGCCGCGTGAGCTGCCACCTCGATCTGCGCGAGGTCGAGCGATGACAGCGCTTCTGCAGGTCGAAGGGCTCGAGGTCCACTTTCCGGTTCTGCGCGGATTGCTGCAGCGGCAGGTCGGGTCCGTCAAAGCGGTCGACGGAGTGAGCTTGTCGCTCGATCCCGGTCACACGCTCGGCTTGGTGGGCGAATCGGGGTGCGGCAAGTCCACCACGGCGCGGGCGATTCTGCGACTGGTTCCGATTAGCGCCGGCAAAGTCGAAGTAGACGGGGTCGACGTCGGCAGTTTGCGCGGCGCCGCATTGCGCCGGGCGCGGCGAAAGATGCAGATGATCTTTCAAGACCCCTACGCGAGCCTGAACCCACGCATGACGGTGCTCGACATCATCGCTGAGCCGTTGCGCACCCACGGTCTGGTCAACAGTGGTGCCGAGCTGCATCGCCAGGTCCGCGATCTCATGGATCGGGTCGGCCTGCATCAGGAGTACCTGGCGCGCTATCCGCACGAGTTTTCTGGCGGGCAGCGCCAGCGGATCGGTATCGCTCGGGCTCTGGCGCTCAAACCGAAGCTCATCGTTGCCGATGAGCCCGTCAGCGCGCTGGACATGAGCATTCGCGCCCAGCTCGTCAATCTCCTGCAGCAGCTGCAGGATGATCTGAAGATCGGCTTTCTGTTCATTGCCCACGACTTGGCCGTGGTGCGGCACATCTCGCACGAAGTAGCGGTGATGTACCTTGGCAAGATCGTCGAGAGGGCGGCGACGGACGCCTTGTTCTCTAACCCGCGCCATCCGTACACCCGTGCTTTGCTGGCGGCCATCCCGGTCCCTGATCCAGTTGTGGAGCGAAGGCGAGAGCGCATCGTGCTCAGTGGTGATGTCCCCAGCCCGCTGGCGCCACCTGCTGGTTGCGCGTTTCACACGCGCTGCCCACACGCGCAGCCAGCATGCTCTGAGAGCCAACCGGAGCTGCTCGAGCGCGATCAGCACCACTGGGTCGCCTGCCACCTCGAGGATGCCGAGCAGCGCGGCCAAGAACTCGAGGGCGATCGACAATGAGCCCTCGCTGGCGATCCGTTCGGGCGGGGCTGATGATGGCGCTCGCGTGCCTGAGCTCGTTGCTCTTTGGCTGCGACTCCAAGAAGGTCGACCCAAACGAGCTGCACGGCGTATTCGACCGTTCTGCCCGACCCGGCAAGTCAGCTGGAGCGCGCCCTCCCAGCTCAGTGGGCAAGTCTTCTACCGGTAAACGCAGCAACCCCAAGCCGCCGCAGCTTCGCCGGCCGGCAATCGTTGGCCCATGCATCCAAACAGCTGGCAAGGCTGCCACCGTGGGCCGCCCTGCGGGCCGCCCAGCGTGCCGACGAGCCCAAGTGCTCGAGGTAGCCGACGCCAACGGAACGCCACGCTACGGTTGTGTGTTCAGCCCGTCGAGCTTGGAACAACGCACCCCGCTACCGCTCGTCATTTTCTTTCACCGCGAGGGAGACGACGCCACTGCCGCGCATCGCAAGACCAAGCTTCGCAAACGCAACCACAGGGTCGACTTGAGCGGTGACCCGCGCCGGAAGGGCTACATCATTTTGGCGCCTCAGGCGCGTCGCATCGGCAAGACCTCGTGGCTTCGCTTCGACACCGAGCACGTGGCAGTCGACAACGTCGACATCGTGACGGTCGATCACTTCGTCGACGTGCTGCAGCAGAAGGGTCTGATCGATCCGCGTCAGATTTACGCGGTTGGGCATGGGCGAGGCGGAGAAATGGCGGCGTTATATGCCATGGTGCGGCCCGACCGGGTTGCCGCCTTCGCCACCTTCGCGAGCAATGCTGCCCAACTCAAGTGGAGCTGCGCCACGCCTCCGCCGCCAGCGGCCATCCTCTACCGGGCTTGCGACACGGTCACGCCATGCGCCGATGTAGAGCAATGGTTGCAGGCTCGCGAGGACGCGCGCGCGCCTACCTGGAGCTTGCGGATGGGGGTCACGCGCAAGGCCGAGCCAAGCTGCGCGCTCAGCAAGCGCCGCTGCCGGCCCAAAGGTGGCAAGATCAACCATCACCGCTGGCCCAAGTCACGCGAGAAGGAGATGCTCGAGTATCTGGCGCGCTTCAGTCTGCAAAAGCAGACCCCCAACGCCAGCCGGGAGCTGCCGGACGCTGGCCAGTGATGAAAACGGTGACGAGCCACACCGCGAGCTGTGCTATCGCTCTTCAACGAGCTGGGGGAGCTCGGGGGTTTGGGACGCCGAGCTTGATTTCTGTGTAGTGAATTACAGCTCGGTCACACTAGAGTAGACTTCGACACTGATACCCGATTTCCTGGCATGCTCGTCGACACATTCGGCATCCTCGGTACTACCCTTGCGGGAACCTTCCTGGTCGAAGAGGTTATCGCTGAGGGCGGCTTTGGGGTGGTCTACCGCGCTGAGCACGTTGCTTTTCGTGCGCCGGTTGCCCTCAAGTGTCTGAAAATACCGGGCACAATCTCGCCCGACCAGGCCGACGCCTTCGTAGAGAATTTCCGCGAAGAGGCAGAGATTCTCTTCCACTTGTCGGCCCAAATCCAAGAGGTGGTGCGGCCACTGCACGCCGACGCGATGACCCTCGATGATGGCACTGTCGTGCCGTACATCGCCATGGAGTGGATCGAAGGCAAGCCGCTCGATTCGATTATCATCATGCGTGATGACCAAGGACTCAAGCCCTTGGGAATGCGGCAAACGCTCAAGATGCTCACACCCATCGCGCACGCGCTGCATCGTGCCCACCATTTTGAGGTTCCCGGCGGCGCCGTGGTCTCCATCACGCACTGCGACATGAAGCCCGAGAACGTGCTCATCACCGACAAGGACAGTCCGGTGCGCGCCAAGGTGCTCGACTTCGGTATCGCCAAAGCCCGCGACATGGTTCGACAAAACGTCGGCAAGATCACCGAGACTGATGGAGCCAACCCGTTCACGCCTGCATACGGCGCCCCGGAGCAATGGGTGCCCAAGCGCTACGGCCAAAGCGGGCCTTGGACGGACGTGTGGGGTTTGGCGTTGACCATGGTGGAGTGCCTCTCGGGTCAGCCACCCATCGACGGCGACATGCACGCCATGATGGGCACGGCGCTCGACGTCAATCGGCGGCCAACGCCGCGAAACGAAGGCGTCGAGCTGCCCGAGGCAGTCAACCGGGTTTTCGAGCGAGCGCTCGCAGTTGATCCGCGGGAGCGCTACAACGACATCGCCACTTTTTGGACGGAGTTGGAACGGGCTTTCGGGGCTCCTTCATCGTTCGCCCGGGCCAACAAGCGGCGCGGCGCGCGCAGCTACGACGACGAGACCATGGATTCGCACCGCCCGCCGGCGGCCCATGCGGCCCAGTCGAGCTTCAGCGGCTCGTTCGACATTTTTGATGACATGGCGCTGGACGGTCCCGGCGGCGCGGGCGGCAAGGCCGAGGAAAGCTATGACTCGGACGAGTTCTTCATGGAGTCTCAGCAAGAAGGTCCTTCCTCTGAGTTCGACTTGCAAAGCGAGCCGCCGAGCTCGCATCTGTCCGATTCCAGCGGCGCGTTCGATCTGGATGTTGCTCCAGCTAGCACCAAGCCCCGGGTGGCATCGGTATCAGGCCAGTATAAGGCCAACCCCTCTGCCAGTAGTCTCAGCGGCTACCGTTCCTCTGGGCCCACACCAAAAGCTCGCAATCTGGCAAGAGCGAGCGGCGTCGGTGAAGCGCGGGACTTGGGTGCGACCTTACGTACGCCCTTGGTGCTGATCGGCATCGGCTTGGCGCTGACGGTGCTGGATATGGTTCTGGCTGGATCGATGGGGGGCAACCTCGCCTTGGGGCCGATCCGGCTGCGCTGGATCGCCGCGGGACTTGCAGGTGTCGGGATTATTTTGGCATTCGTCGGTCTAGCAGGCAGGGACGACGAATGACGAGCGGGGCTGGCGTCGGCGGAGCTGGCGTCGGCGGAGCTGGCGTCGGCGGGGCTGGCGTCGGCGGGGCTGGCGTCGGCGGGGCTGGCGTCGGCGGAGCTGGCGTCGGCGGAGCTGGCGTAGGCTTAGCTGGCGTCGACCGCACGCTGCACGCCGACCAGAGCGTTGCCGGTCGTTTCTCGAGGCTCATGCGAGCAACGTGCTCTCGTTGGGGGGTGCTCACTGATCCTCCCGTGGTGTGTGCCGCTGTGTCAGTTTTGGTCATGAGCGGTGCGATCTTGTATCGGCTCGCGTTGAGCCGCGAGCACCTGCCGTGGCTGGCGCTGCTGGTAGCGCTGCCGATTGTCGTGGCAATCTTCACCAGTGTCATGCTCTTGGGCGTGCGCGAAAAGGTGGTTGCCTGGCTGGCGCGTGCTCCTTTTGCCATCGAGAACATGAACGGTGTGCTCAACGGGGTGGGTCAAAACCTCGAAATTCACTTCGTCGGCGACCCGCCCGACCGCGACACCATCAACGCTCATCTCGAGCGGGTTGCCGAAGACTGCTTTGCCCTCGAGTACGACCCGGACGACGGAATCGTCCCAGTACGCATCGGCATTGTCGACTCCAAGCTCAATCCCGCAGCCAGCAACCACCAGCGATACCAGCGTGTGGTGGCCCTCGTCGACCAATCGCTCATCCCGCTGAGCGTCGAGCACCCCATCAAGTCCGTGTGGGTTGCTTGACGCTTCCGTTGGGCGTTTCGAGTCCGGGTTCGCGTTTGGGTCCGGATCCGGGCCGAGTCGGGGTCCGGGTCGAGTCCGAGCTAGAACAGCGCGGCGGCTATCGAATCAGCATGCAGCCAGGCGCTGTGGGGGATGACCAAGCAACTTCCCGTTCGCGAGAGCCTTCCGCGGGCAATGAGCTCCTCGATGGCGCGATCGCGCGAGGGGACGAACGGGTCGACGCCGAGGTCCGCTGCGGCCTTTGCCAAATCGACCCCGTACTGGGTTCGTAGGCCGAGCATGATGCGCTCACGCAGACGCGTGTCGGGATCGAGGGGCTCGCAGGATTCGGGTGCGTACACGTTGCTGAGATAATCGGCCGGATTTGGGCTGTTGCGATAGCGCAAGCCGTGGCCATCCGATTGGCTGATGGTGCCATATGCGGCGGCTCCCACACCGAGATAATCCTGGCCTTGCCAATATGCGAGGTTGTGGCGTGATTGTTCGCCAGGGCGCGCGAAGTTGGAGATTTCGTAGTGCTCCAGATCTGCGGCGCGCAATGCCTCGCTCACCGCTACGAATGTGTCGGCCGAGGTGTCTGGATCGACCGCCGGTTTCATTCCATGGGCTTGGAGGACACCAAAGGGCGTGTTGGCGGCTACGGTCAGACAATAGGTCGACACGTGGCCCACCCCGAGACGGGCCAGCTCAGTTGCCTCGGACGCGGCTTGAAGAGCTGACTGCGGATTGTCGCCGCAGCGCACCCCGCCAACCCCATGGATGAGATCAGCGCTCACCCTCGTGCCGGCCTGCAGCGCAGCAGATACGGCGTCGAGCGCTTCGCCCACATCGTGCAGACGACCGAGCAGCTCGAGTCGCCGTCGATCGAGGCTCTGCACACCGATGCTGAGCCGATTGACCCCTAGATCGCTCAGCCTAGAGGCGCGCTCGGGGGAGAGCGAGCTGGGATTGCACTCCACCGTCACCTCGATCATTTCGCTGCGACACGGCGCGCGACGCTTCAGCTCATGCAATACCCGTCCAAGCTGCTCTGGGTCCCACAAGGAAGGTGTCCCGCCGCCAAAATAGACGCTCGCTACCCGCCGTGTGGCGAGCAGCTCGGTGCGCGCATCGAGCTCAGCAACGATGGCGTCCGCATAGCGTTTGTGCGGAATCGAGCTCGCCTCGCAAGCCACCGAGCTGAAGTCGCAATAGGGGCACTTGCGCAGACACCACGGGAAGTGGATGTACACCGCTAGCGGCGGTGGATCGGACGCGGAGACATTTGCCTGTTTCACGGCGTTTGCCGTCATTCACCAGCCGGTGCTAGCGTTTAGTACTTGTCCACAGAGCTTACACCACGCGCAGCAATGCCGCTCAGCGCTGATGAACTCGCCTCACGGGTGGCGAGCTACCAGCCGCAAGCAGACGTGGAGCTCGTCCGCTACGCCTTCGAGTTTGCCGATCGTGCGCACGAGGGACAAATACGTAAGAGCGGCGATCCTTACTTCGTGCACCCAGTCAGCGTCGCAGGGATCATCACCGAGCTGAAGCTCGACGTCGCCAGCGTGTGCGCCGCGCTTCTACACGACGTCGTCGAAGACACCGCTGTTTCGGGTGCCAAGCTCGAGAGCGAGTTCGGCTCCGAGATCGCATTCCTCGTCGATGGCGTCACCAAGCTGAGTAAGATCAACTTCGTATCCCGCGAAGATCGCCAGGCAGAGAGCTTTCGCAAAATGGTGGTGGCCATGTCGCGCGACATCCGCGTGTTGGTGGTCAAACTGTGCGACCGACTCGACAACATGCGCACCCTGGAGTTCATGTCGCAAGAGGGGCAGGAGCGAATCGCTCATGAGACGATGGACATTTACGCGCCGCTTGCCAACCGGCTCGGCCTGGCGCGCTTCAAGGCAGAATTGCAGGATCTGTCGTTCAAGTATCTTCAATCGGAGAGCTACGGAGAGCTAGAGCAGCGGGTAACGCAAACCAGCCCGCAGCGAGACGTGCATATCGCCAAGGTGTGTCGCTTGCTCACCGCCAAGCTCGCCCAACAGGGATTCGCCGCCAAGGTGGCCGGCCACGTCAAGCACCACCACTCGATTTGGCGAAAGATGCAGGATCGCCAGTGTGATTTCGACCAGGTCTACGACATCATCGCGTTTCGATTGGTGGTGGAGACGGTGGCCGAATGCTACGCGGCCCTCGGGGTCGTGCACTCGCTCTGGACACCCGTGCCAGGCCGCTTCAAGGACTACATCGCCATCCCGAAGCCGAACATGTATCAGTCGCTTCACACCGCGGTCTTCGGCCCCGGTCACCAGCGCGTCGAGATACAGATTCGCACGCACGACATGCACCAAGTGGCTGAGCACGGCATCGCCGCCCACTGGTTGTACAAGGAACGGATCAGCGGCGGGCTCGATCCCAAGGCCGCCGCCAAGTTCACGTGGTTGCGGCAGCTGATGGAGTCCCAGACCGAGCTGAAGGATCCGGCCGAGTTCCTCGAGAGCGTGAAGGTCGACCTCTTTCAGGACGAGGTCTACGTATTCACGCCAAAAGGGGACGTTTGCGCGTTTCCGAGGGGCGCAACACCCTTGGATTTCGCATATGGGATTCACACCGAAATCGGTGAGCACTGCTCAGGGGCCCGCGTCAACGGAAGCGCCGTCCCGCTCAACTACAAGCTGCGCAACGGCGACTTGGTCGAGGTGATGACCAACCCCGAACAGAGACCCTACAAGGA
The DNA here is from genome assembly GCA_964599485.1 of uncultured Polyangiaceae bacterium. GTDB lineage: Bacteria > Myxococcota_A > Polyangia > Polyangiales > Polyangiaceae > JAPYTK01. Next base: position 1,403 of record CAZRGL010000207.1, on the reverse strand, counting down.
GTGGCTCGAGCACGTCATCACCTCACGGGCGCGTTCCAAGATCCGCGCCCATTTGCGCCAGTTGCAGCGCCAAAAGTCGCTCAAGCTCGGCCGTGAGCTGCTCGAGAAGCACGTGCACAACGCTGGGATGAGCTTGGCACGCCTCGAAAAGAGCGGTGACGACCTCGAGCGGTTGTTCAGCCGTTTCGGTGTCGACAAGCTCGACACGTTCTACGTCAACATCGGTTACGGCAAAATCAAGGCTGGCCAGGTAGTCGACTTCTTGGCGCCGAAGCTCGAAAAAAGGGACTCTCGCAGTATCCCGCCACCGGCAATTCGGGAAGGACGCATCGAGGCGTTTGTGCGGCGGGTGACGGGGCGCAGCTCGCACGGCATCCTCCTCAACGGTGTCGATGACGTGCTCGTTCGCTACACCAAGTGCTGCAATCCTCTGCCCGGCGACGAGATCGTCGGCTTCATGACACGCGGCCGCGGCATCACCATCCATCGGCGCAGCTGTGCCAAAGCCTTCGAAGCCGATCCCGAGCGCAAAGTCGATGTGCAGTGGGACCCAAAAGGCAAAATCAACCGACCGGTCAAGCTCACCGTGACCACCGCAAACCGTCCCGGGATCTTAGCCACCGTCGGGCAGACCTTTCACGCCCAGAACATCAACATCACCGAGGCAACATGCCGTGCGGGAGATGACGGACGCGCCACCAACACGTTCTCGTTTCTGTGTGCGGATCTCGTCCAGCTCAAGGGCGTGATTCGTCTGCTCAAGCGAATCGATGGCGTTGTGGAAGTCGAGCGCCTCTAGACGCGTGGTCTCGTCAGAAGTGCTCTCGTAAGGCTTTGACCAGCGGTCTGCCGAGGTCGCCGCCTGCGACGTGGCGTGCCGCCAACTGCTTGAGCCTGCCCACCAGCTCCAACAGTTGCTGGTGACTGACGGGGTTGGTCTGAGTGCTTTGCTTGCACCAGAAACTGCGACATCCCAAGGGCCTTGCCTGGTAAGCCGCGCAGCGTGCTTGTCGTGTCAGTAGCGGACAGCAGCGCTCCTGCTTGCGTTGTGGCGTCAGCGGCAGCGCCCGATTGTTGACGCTCAGAGCCCCGCCGCGAGCTGCAATAGCGCGGCGCAGAGCCAGCAACTCGATGGAGGTGACATAGGGTTCGCGACCAGTGATGGCGAATCGACAGCAGCGAGTCGTTCCTGCACAGCTATGGCCTTGGTTGGCTGCATCGAGCTCGTCATAGAGCGCTGCCAACTCCCTCAGCAGCTCAGCTTCGAGCGGGCTGAGCCGGGTTCGTTGTTTCTGGCGCGACATGCTTGACTCGGCCGCCAGCGAGGATTAACTCTCCGGCTCGCCATTGCGGGAGTAACTCAGTGGTAGAGTGCAACCTTGCCAAGGTTGACGTCGCGAGTT
>CAZRGL010000206.1:0-16475 GCA_964599485.1 uncultured Polyangiaceae bacterium | reverse complement strand
GTCAGCGTCAGGCCGTCAGCGTCAGGCCGTCAGCGTCAGGCCGTCAGCGTCAGGCCGTCAGCGTCAGGCCGTCAGCGTCAGGCCGTCAGCGTCAGGCCGTCAGCGTCAGGCCGTCAGCGTCAGGCCGTCAGCGTCAGGCCGTCAGCGTCAGGCTACGGCTTGCATGGGGACCTTGCCACTTGGAAAGTGGGACTGGGATTCAAATTGGCATTTAAATGCCAATTTGCCCGGATCGACCCCGAAATCACTCGAGAAAGTTCTTCGCAAGTTGCTCTGTGGCGGCCACCAAATCGTCGTGCATTTCTTCAATTCGGTCGCGGTCGACCCCGTCGCCCAGCGCGACCAACTCCTCGGTCGCGCCCCCCGCCGAGAAACTCCACGCATCTGTCCACCATGCCCAAAAAAGCCAACAACCCTAAGCACTTGCGCCACAAATCTGGCCACCCATACAGATTTCACCGTCCAATGAGCCCGAAGTATTGATACCAATCAGTGCAATTGCGAACGCGAAGGTTCAAATCGCGGGGGCGATTTGGCGTGTGGAGCACGCGATATCGTTCGACTTCGAGGTATTGGTGGCCTGACGAGTGGTACGTCTCGAAGCTAGGCGGATCCACAGGGACTCGAAGACTGCTCTGCGCCAAACCCTAGGCTGGCGACATCGCGCGACTTCTCGTTGGTAGGGCAAGGGAGAGCCATTGGATTCCGCCGGTTACGTCGGTGTGTTTCGCTGGAGGGCGTGCGCGAGTGCCTCTGTGCATCGAGAGACTCTGGGCACCCACCTAGTGTGGCGGGGAGCCTACATTTGATATGGGGGCTTGGACGCCTTCTCTATGAGTTGCGCAAGTTCCCCCGGATCCTTGAGGAGTTCCTTTACGGCTTCGAGCTGGTCAGAAGTGCGGCCGTACGCTTTTGAAATGAGGTCCTCAACACTGCTGGTGTCCTGCACGCGCAAGGCTAACCGGCGCCGTTCCCGTGCGTCCTGGCATCGTCGTCGTCTCGTTTAAGGGAGTTCAGGAGTTCGAGGACGCGCTCTTGCTCGGCCTTCCGCTCTGCAAACCACCCCGCCGCGCCTTCAAGTTCCTGTGCGAGGTCGACTCCGTGCTCGGCCGCTGCCGCCGCGATCTGCGACGGGTTGGACTCGGCGGTCGGCGTGGCCAGCAGAGCGCGAGCCTTGTCGAGATCGCCGCCGGCGCGTGCATGGGCGCCGGAGTACAGGCCGTAATGTCGGATCTTGTGTAGGCGCCTTGGCAAGACGTGTTGGACGAAGCGACGAATGAAGTCGATGGCAGCCAGAGTGACGGTGTTGCCGTTCTTGGTGCGGAAGGTGACGGTTTCGTCTGTGACCTGCACAAGGCGACGGTTCGAGATGGCAACGCGGTGGGTGTAGCGACCGAGATAGGCAACGACGTGGCGGGCTTCGCGAAAGGGCTTTTTGGCGTAGACGACCCAGCTCTTGCGGGCGAGCCGCGCCATGAGCCGATCGAAGCCTTCGGGATCACTCAAGTCGTCAAAGCCATCGAGGAGGCCCTGGCGCTGCAAGCGTCGCAGAGCCGCCATCATCTTGCCGCGCAGCAAGACGCCCATTACCTCTACGGGGAAGAGATACTTGTTGCTCGACGGTGCCCACCTCGAGCCGTCGAGCGCGAGCCCTCCGGCGGTCACGATGGCGTGCATATGCGGGTGGAAGCGCAAGTCGCGCGTCCAGGTGTGCAGCACCATCGTGACGCCCAGCCGTGCCCCGAGACGTGAGTGCCCCAGCTCGTTCAAGGTGGCGCTGGCGCTCGCAAAGAGGGCGGCAAACAGCTCGCGAGGGCGGTGCTTGACGAGCGCTCGCAGCTCAGCGGGCAGTGTGAAAACAACGTGGAAGTGCCGCACGGGCAAGAGGCGTTCGGTGCGCGCAACGATCCATCGCTCCTGCGCGAGCGCTTGGCACTTGGGGCAGTGCCGGTTGCGGCAAGAGTGGTAGTGGTAGTGCTCGTATTCGCACGAGCGGCACACTTCGACATGGCCACCGAGTGCGGCGGTGCGACACAGCTCAATGGCCGAAAGGGCCCGCCGCTGGGACACGGTTAGGCTCTGTACGGCTTCGAGCGTGCCGCGATGGCGCTGCACGATGTCAGCGATATCGAAGTGTGGCCGCCCGGCGAGTGCCGGGGCAGCAAGCACGGCGACTCAGCCTGACGTCGTCGGCAATAGGTCGAGCAGGCTTGTCGTGCCGGAAAGCAGAGCCGCCGACACGTGTGCGTACCGGGCAGTGGTACTGATGCTGGCGTGCCCGAGTAGCACCTGGATGATGCGCAATTCGGTGCCGCTCTCGAGCAAATGGGTGGCAAAGCTGTGCCTGAGCACATGCGGTGTGACTATCTTGCCTAGTCCTGCCAACGCGACTGCCTTGTGCAGGGTTCTGCGGGCAGTGTCTTGGTTCAGCGGGCCACCAGTCCTCGAGCTGAACAGGTATTGGCCTTTGGGCCGCTCGAGTCGCCAATACGTACGCAAGATCGTCAGCAATCGCTTGCTGAGCAAGACGTCTCGCTCCTTTTTCCCCTTGCCGTGCCGAACGTGGATCACCCCGCGCGCGGCATCGATGTCGTTCGTTTTGAGTTGGCACGCCTCATCAATGCGCAACCCAGTCGCATAGACCGTGGTGAAGAAGACTCGGTACTTGACCAGCTTCAGCGCCTCGAGCAGCTGGCGGACCTGCACGGCGCTGATTACAACTGGCAGCTTCTTCACAGACGACTTCGGCAACGATAGAAACGAGACCACGTCAGGCCTGCCGAGTGTCTTGGCGAAGAGGAACTTGAGAGCCGCGAAATGACCTCGTAACCAAGACTCGCTGCGAACGCGGGTTTGCAGGTGCTCAACCCACTCTCGCACTTCATCTTGGCCCAACTCTGCTGGCGATCGCCGATGGAACTCGGCGAAGTCACGGATGCATTGGATGTACTTTCGCCGTGTGCCTTTGGCGTAGCCTCCGAGCGTTAGATCCTGCATCATTCTCTTACGAAGTTTCGTCATGGTGACCTCCTTGGTAGGCGGTGCTTCCGACACCGCTCTCCAAGGAGGTTGCCGCTTTTTGGGCAGCTACGCATCGCGCTGCTCACCGTCACTACGACTTCGTCGCAGGATTCAACGAGACGCTTCCTGACAAGACCCCCGCCGCGTAGCGGCTTTAATGCGCTGCTCCACATTAAAGCCGTAATGCGGAGTGGATGATAATGCGGAGTTCTGACGCGTGAAGAGCGCCAGACGGCGTGATCACGCGGACATGGGCTCATCCCCGGGTTTGGCAGCTCCACATAATCATGCCGGACTCTTTGGGTTGTTCACCCAAGGAGGACTGGATGCTCACTCGTTACTTCTGCACAGCCCATGTGGATCGGCTTCGTTCAGGCCCAGCAGGTTCACACGTCGATGGGTTCGCCGACTTTCTTCATGCTGCCCACTTCACCGCTGCGACCGCTCGCCGTCATCTCCGCAGTGCTGTGCATCTTGGCACCTGGGGGGAGTCCGAGGGGCTCTCCTGCGCCGAGTTCGGCGATGCGATTCTGCATAGCTTTCGACAGCATCTAGCAGCCTGCGAGTGCTTCCCGCGCCGCGGCAAGCTCGGCGGTGTTAGAGCTGGAGCCGGCGCACGTCTGTTCCTGGATTATCTGCGGCAAGCCGGCGTCACACCGACTCCGAATGACCAAAATGGTGCTACGGGCGACCCCGAGCTACTGCAGAGCTTTGGACGCTGGATGCTGCAGCACCGCGGCGTCATGCCATCCACGCTTGAGACGTATGGCCGGATCTTGAAGGGCTTTCTCGATGCCCTCGGCGAGGATCCCGCACAGTTTGGCGCCAGCGGCCTGCGTGAGTTCGTTCTCGATCAAGCAGCCCGTTACAGCAGGCACCAGGCGAAGCTCGTCGTGACTGCCGTGCGGATGTTCGTGCGATACCTAATCGCTGAGGGCCTCTGTGTATCGGGATTGGACCGAGCCATCCCCACCATTGCCGAGTGGCGCCTGTCAGTTCTGCCACGGTATCTGCCAGCGTGCGATGTCACGCGGATCATCGACTCTTGCGACACCTCGAAGCCCGCTGGCGTCCGTGACCGAGCCGTACTGCTTTTGTTGGCAAGGCTCGGACTTCGCGCAGGAGAGGTCGCAGCACTGCGTTTCGACGACATCGACTGGCAGGCAGCTAGCTTGAGCGTTGCAGGCAAGGGGCGCAGGGAGAGCCGTCTCCCGCTGCCCCAAGATGTCGGCGATGCGATCATCGACTACCTCGAGCGTGGACGTCCACCACTCGATGACGGGCGTGTATTCCTGCGCGTCATCGCGCCGCAGGGTCCGCTGAAGCGCTACGCGATCTCCGACATCGTGGCCCGGGCGATTCGGCGCGCCGGCGTGGCGGCGCCTTCCCAAGGCGCCCACTTGCTACGCCACTCGGCGGCGACTGCGATGTTGCGTCAGGGGAGCTCGCTCGACGCGGTCGCGTCCGTGTTGCGGCATCGGTCACTCGACATCACGGCGCACTACGCCAAGGTACATGTCGAGCTTCTTCGAGAGATCGCGCAGCCGTGGCCGGAGGCGATCCCATGCTGATGCCTGCGATCGATTCCTATTTGGCCTTACGACGTGCAATGGGTTTCGACCTGCGCGCGTCCGAGAGGTTGCTGCGCAACTACGCTCGGTTTGCGGACGAGCGCGGAGTCGACCGAGTCTGCACCCGAACCGTCATCGATTGGGCCGCCCAGGCTCCTTCTCCGAGCCAGCAGGCCCGGCGCCTCAGCGTGGTCACTATCTTCGCGCGCCACATGTCCGTGGAGGATGACCGACACGAGGTGCCGCCCGATGGCGTGTTCGGCAAGCATGCGCCGCAGCGGCGCACGCCATTCATCTTCTCGCCCGCCGACCTTCAGCGCCTGGTGACGGCAGCATCACAGCTTGGTCCGGCTGGATCGCTGCGCCCACACACCTACAGCGCTCTGTTCTCGTTGCTTGCGGCCACCGGTATGCGTATTTCGGAAGCCCTGGCCTTGTGCTTCGATGATGTGACTGCAGACGGCCTCGTGATCCGAAAAACCAAGTTTCGCAAAACTCGTCTGGTTCCGCTTCACGCTACTGCCGTTGAGGGCCTCGAGCATTACTTGAAACAAAGACGACGCTTTGGCGGCGCCGATGTTCATCTCTTCATCTCGTCGGATGGGAGAGCGCTTCCTTACCAGACCGTCAACGCCACCTACCTCCACCTGAGCCGCAGCATTGGCCTGCGTCCTGGCCCTGGCGAGCCCGGTCCGCGCATTCACGACATTCGTCACACCTTCGCCGTCCGTGCGCTCGAGAGCTGTCCCACGAGTCGTGACCGCATCACCCGGCACATGCTTGCGCTGAGCACCTATCTAGGCCACGCCAAGATAGCTCACACCTACTGGTACCTGCAGGCCACGCCACAGCTCTTGGTCGACATCGCCGATGCTTGCGAGTCGCTCGTACATCGAGGTGCGCCATGACCCCGATCGCGCCTCACGTGACCGCGTTCCTGCGCGAGCGGCTGCCCTTCGAACGAAGAGCGAGCTCGCATACCTGCGACAGCTACGCCTACGCCTTCCAGTTGCTCTTCACGTTCGCGAGTCAGCGACTCAACACCACGCCGTCACAGCTGCAACTGGAGCAGCTCGACGCTCCTCTCGTTCTCGCCTTTCTCGAGCACCTTGAAACGCAGCGGCGCAACAGCCCGAGCAGCCGCAACGTGCGTCTCGCCGCCATCAAGTCCTTCATGCGCTTCGTCGAACATCGGGTGCCGTCAGCTCTCGAGCAGATCCGCCGGATACTCGCCATCCCAGCGAAGAAGACGGACAGCCGACTCGTCGGCTACCTCACGCGGGACGAAATGCAGGCCGTCCTCGACGCACCCAGCCCGACCACGCGTCTCGGCATTCGCGATCGAGCGATGATCCACGTGGCCTTCGCTGCGGGTCTGCGCGTCTCAGAGCTCGTTGGATTGTGCTTCGACGACGTAACTCTGCAGCCGCAGCCTTCCATCCGCATACACGGAAAGGGGCGTAGAGAGCGTGCGTTGCCGCTGTGGAAGGAAACGACCTCGGCTGTGCGAGCGTGGATCGCCGTCCGGGGCGACGCTTCAGCGCCGGAGTTGTTTCTCAATGCTCGTGGCGAACCGATGACCCGCTCAGGCTTCGAGTACATCCTCGGCAAGCACGTCAGCACCGCTAGCTCGACCCAACCATCCCTTCGGTCCAAGCGCGTCTCGCCGCACGTGCTTCGCCATACGTGCGCGATGGTCGCCCTCCAGGCCACTCGGGACGTACCTAAGGTCTCCCTTTGGCTCGGGCACTCAAGCCTACAGACAACGGAGATCTACACACGCGCCGATCCTACCGACAAGCTCGAAGCCATCGAAGCCGTTGCCGCGCCAGCTTTGAGCAAAGGTAGCTTTCGGCCCCCCGACAAGCTCATCGCCATGCTGCGGGCGCGCCCCAAAAGCAGGCCAGGATAATGCGGAGTCGAAACGCTCACGCTCATCGAAGAACATGCCGCCTACCGTGATCAACTCCGCATTATCATCCACTCCGCATTACGGCTTCGTTCAATGACACTGCTCCAACTGCCAGCTCGGTCGTGCGTTGGGCTTGTGCATTGAGCAAAGTCAGGTGACCATGCCAGACTCGCAACTCATTGCATGAATTGGGAACAGACCGATGAAGCACGCGCTACGCAATACCCGCCGAACACGTCACTGGTTCGCGCCAACCCTAATCTGCGCCCTTTTCTCTGCATGCTCGGACGACCCAGCCGGCACAGGCTCGGGAGCCATCCAGTGCCTTGATCCGTTGGCTGACTGCGACGGCAAATGTGTGGATACCGTTAACGATCCAGCCAATTGCGGGGGCTGCGCAATCAGCTGCAGCGATGACGAAGTGTGCAGCGTTTCTAGCTGCTCGCTGGTTTGTCTCGGCGGCACCGACAAGTGCGGCGAGCTGTGCGTGGATCTGCAAAGCGCCAGCAAGCACTGCGGCCAGTGCGATAGCTCGTGCGACGCCGGCCAAGTGTGTAGCGACGGAGCCTGCTTGACGCAGTGCGCCGGCGGAACAGAAAAGTGCGGCGACAAATGCGTCGATACTCAGCTCGACGCAGCTCACTGCGGCAAATGCGACAGCAAATGCAGCGGGGGCGAAGTCTGCTCGATGGGCAGCTGCGGGCTTTCTTGTGTGGGCGGAACCGAAAAGTGTGGCGACAAATGCGTCGATACGCAGATAGATCCCGCTCATTGCAGCAAGTGCGATGTCGCCTGCGGAGCCGGTCAAGCTTGCCTTAGCGCGCTATGCTGCGACAGCAACGAAGCCAACTGCAGCGGCCAGTGCGTGGATCTTCAATCTGACGTTGGCCACTGCGGAGCATGCGCCAACGGCTGCATGGCCAACCAAGTGTGCTCGGCCGGAACGTGTGCCCTCGCGCCGAGCTGTCGGGCACTGCTCGATGGCGATCCGAATCTGCCCGACGGCATCTACTCAATCGATCCCGATGGCGCAGGCCAGGCCGCGCCCTTCGGCGTGTACTGCGACATGACGACCGACTTGGGCGGCTGGACGCTGGTCGCCCGCTTCTCCAACGCCGACGCCGACAACTGGATGCTCGACAGCGGCGAGTGGTGGTACTCACGGCTCACGCAAGCGGGCAAGACCACCTCACGCAGCGAGGATCTGGACATGCTCTCGCTGGCATTCTGGACGGTGAAGGCCGACGAGCTCAAGCTGAGCCGCACCGACGGCAGCGACGCGCACCTGCTGATGACCAAAGACAAGTGCTTGGGGGGCAACACATTTCGAGCTTTGATAACAAGCTTCGGCGACTTTTCGAACGCCGCAATTTGGGGCGCCGACTCAGTGCAAGGCAGCTGCAGCGTCGACTTGGCGGGCAACTACGCCGCCACTGCTGGCTTTTCGCAAGCCGATTGCGTTACCGGCGACATCGGCGGCGCGGCCAAGCTGAGCTTCTGGGCTGATTGGGATCAGGGCGACGGCGCCGTGATGATGATCGGCGGCGGAGGCGGCAGCTGCGGCCGGGCCGATCACGGCATCGGTGTGACCGAAGCAAACTCGGCAAGCTTCTACTTTGTCGATCCAGCCGGAGAAGGTGACTTCGGCGACGATGGCTACGACACGCCCGCCGGCGGCTACGCGCTAAATCTTTTCGTGCGTTGAAATACAGAGTTGCGATTGCAAATAATGCTAATCGGCATTTTCGATTAACGTAATTCGCGAATTTCGAAGAACGAAATTCGTAAGCCGCCGACAACACGGAGCTTTCATTGGACGACGTCAAAATGACGACAAACGGGCGTGCTGTAATGCCGTGTACGCCGCTGTGATGAAGCGTCCGACGAAAGTGCATCAGTCACCACCGTTTGCGAACGGACATCTTGAATTAGTGGCGTTCCAGCGCGACACTTCACAAGTCTGAGCTTTCGCGTCTTTTTGAGAGGGTGGCCATGTCTCGACGGTTGTATAGAGCAATAGCGTCCTTCGCCGCAGTGGTGCTTACAGGCTCGGTGCTGACAGCAGCAGGCTGCAGCAGTGACGATGGCATCATCAAGTCGCAGCCAGCGGCCGGAGGTGGGCACTCCGCGCCAGCCAGTCGCGACGTGCTTGGTCAGCTGGGCAGCTTTGCCTACAGAATAGATTTCGCTGCCCTGCAGCTGGACAGTCAAAGTCGCTTCGTGCGCGCAGATCGTAGCGCAGCTGCGAGCTTCGTAGCGCGGGCGTCAATGAGGGGCGCGGGCGCGCTACGCATCGAGCGAGCAGACCGCGGCGAGGATGTTTGGATCGAGGTCACAGCGCTAGGTCGCAACGATGTGCCGGCGGTGGTGCGCGACGCAGCAGTGATCTACCCAGATGCCGAGCGCGACACCGATGTAGTGCTGGCTTTGGGTCTCGATCGGGTCGAAGAGCTGAGGGTTCTGCGCTCTGAGCAAGCGCCCACGACCGCCCGCTACGAAGTGCGCACGGCAGCAGGTGTGGCGGCGCTACGTCAGCGAGCAGGCGGGCTCGAGGCGATCGACACAAACGGTCAGGTAGTGCTGCACGCGCGTCAGCCCTATGCGCTCGACGCCGATGGCACCCGCCGCAACGCTTCTGTCGAGCTCGAGGCTCGAGGCGATAGCCGCCTACTGCTCACCATCTCGCTCGATCCGACGGGGCTGCGTTATCCAATTACGGTCGATCCGGAATGGAAGACGGGTCCCGCATGGCCCGAGGAAGCCGTCGTAGCGCTCAACAGCGTCGATCTGCGACAGATGAGCACGACCACTGGTGACGTGGCCGTGCTCGATGCCAGCAGCGGCCCGGTGTTGAGCGACAAGGCCGAAGCCGTATTGGGCAAGAACGCCTCGGTCAAAGGAAAGCTGAGCGCCGACACGATAAGACTCAAGAAGGGCTCAGTCGTCGAGGGCAGCGCCGCCTACAACGAGCTCATCGACAAGGGCGGCTCAATCAACGGAGCGCAGCTCTCGCCCCTGTCGTTGCCGCTGCCAACCACTGTGGTGACTTTCCCAACGTTCGAGGCGGGCAAGTCGACCGTCAACGTCAAGAAGAGCAAGCAGAAGGTTCTAGCCGCTGGCTCCTATGGCAAGGTCAAGCTCAAGGGGGGCAAGGCGAACAAGGAGACGACGCTGACCCTGACCGGCGGCATCTATGCCTTCGCCGAGCTCGATCTTGGTCACCACAGCCGCGTGGAGTGTAGCGCGGCATGTGAAGTGCGGATCAAGGGACGCCTGAAGGACGGCTCGCACGCTTACATCGGACCAGCCGAAGGCGCACCGATCGCTGGCGACGAGGTGGAGATCTTCGTTGAGGGAGCCACCAAGGGTAAAGGCGACGACAAGGGCAAAGGCGATGACAAAGGAAAGGGGAACGGCAAAGGCAAGGGAGATGATGACGACAACGATGACGATTGCGAAGACGACGACGAAGACTGTGAACAAGAGCCGGCGGCGGGCGGACTGAAGAACATCGCCACGATCGGCGTGGCCAACGTGGTCCGCGCACGCATATTCGTGCCTTTCGGCGTGCTCACGCTCAGGCACGCTACCCACGCCACGGGCACCTTCGCAGCGCGCGACCTTCGTCTCGATGTTGGCGTCAAGGTCAAGAAGGACAAGATTTCCCCGCCTCAAGGCGATTGCGCCACCTACTGCCTGGCAGCCTTGGCCGCGGGCTGTAGTAATGGCCCCCAGGATTTCGTCCAGTGCCAGCTCGATTGCGAAAACGCCACGACAGTTGGCGACTGCCACGAGCAGCTCGCGGCGCTAGTGGCCTGCGCAGCAGTCAGCGGCACCTTCAGCTGCGACGGCCAGGGCGAGCTGGTCATCACGGGCTGCAACGCCGAGCAAACCGATCTGTCTCAATGCGAAGCCATCTGCGCTGCCGCGGACGATAATAACGCCTGCACTGACGACAGCTGCAACTGTCCCCTCATCGGCTGCGATCCGAACACAGCCATCGTCCACACACCCGTCGTGGCCGGCACTCCGTGTGCCGACGCCGACGTCTGCAACGGTGACGAAACCTGCGACGCGCAAGGAAGCTGCCAGCCCGGCACCCAGTTGCCGGTCGACGACGGCAACGCCTGCACCGCCGACAGCTGCAACGCTCAGCAAGGCGTGATCCACATGCCAGTAGCCGCCGGCACGCCATGTCCCGACGGCGATCTCTGCAACGGCGATGAGCTCTGCAACGCCCAAGGAAGCTGCCAACCGGGCAGCCCGCCGCCAGTCGACGACGGCAACTCGTGCACCACCGACAGCTGCGACGCCCAGCAAGGCGTGATCCACACGCCCGTGCAAACAGGCACGCCGTGTCCGGATGGCGACCTCTGCAACGGCGACGAAACTTGCGACGCGCTAGGTGCGTGTCAGCCTGGCGCTCCGCCGCAAGTCGACGACGGCAATGCCTGCACTACCGACAGCTGCGACGCCCAGCAGGGTGTTGTCCACACACCCGTCGCGAGCGGTACACCTTGTCTTGATGGCAACCTCTGTAACGGCGACGAGACTTGCGACTCGCAGGGAAGCTGCTCGCCGGGCAGTCCGCCTCCAGTCGACGATGGCAACGACTGCACCGCCGATAGCTGCAGCGCTCAGCAGGGGGTCATCCATACTCCGGTTGCGGCGGGAACGCCCTGTCCCGACGCTGATCAATGCAACGGTGACGAGACCTGCGACGCGCAGGGCAGCTGCCAACCAGGCGCGCCTCCGCCCATCGACGATGGCAATCCCTGTACTGTGGACAGCTGCGATGCCAACGGCGGAGTCAGCCACACGCCCGTGGCTTCCGGAACGCCATGCCCCGACGGCGATCTCTGCAATGGCGACGAGCTGTGTGACAACAGCGGGAGTTGCTTGCCAGGCGCGCCTCCGGCCATCGATGACAACAATGCGTGCACGGCCGACAGCTGCGACGCCCAGCTGGGCGTGCTGCACACTCCTCTAGCAGCAGGAACGCCCTGTCCTGACGCCGACCAATGTAACGGCGTCGAAACTTGTGATGGCGCAGGCGTTTGTACTGGGGGGCCTCCCACGCCTGTCGACGATGGCAATCCCTGCACCATCGACGCCTGCGATCTGATCAACGGGATCACGCACACCCCCGAGCCAGCCGGCACGCCCTGTCCCGATCCTGACGCGTGCAACGGCGACGAGCTATGTGACGGGCTGGGAAGCTGCCAACCAGGCCCGCCGCCAATCGTCGACGATGGCAATCCGTGCACCGCTGACAGCTGCGACCCACATCTCGGCGTCCTGCACACGCCAGTGCCATTTGGCGTAGCCTGTCCAGATGGCGACCTCTGCAACGGCGACGAGCTGTGTGATGGTGCGGGAACCTGCTCTCCCGGCACCGCGCCCCCTATCGATGACGGCAATCCGTGCACCGCTGATAGCTGCAATGCGCAGCAAGGAGTTGTGCACACGCCGCTCAGCGCCGGCTGGCCATGCGCAGACAGCAACGTCTGCAATGGCGACGAGCTCTGCGATGGCCAGGGCAGCTGTCAGCCCGGCCAGCCCGCTAACGTCGACGACGGCAACCCATGCACCGCCGATAGCTGTGACCCGCTCCTCGGAGTGCTGCACACGCCTGTGCAAGCCGGTACATCGTGCAGTGACGGCAACCTATGCAACGGCCAAGAGGCCTGCGACGCGCAGGGAACATGTCAGCCCGGCGCTGCGCCAGTGGTCGATGACGGCAACCCATGCACGACTGACAGCTGCGACGCGCAGCAAGGCATCGTGCACACGCCGCTGACTGCCGGCTGGCCCTGTCCGGACGGCGACCTTTGCAACGGCGACGAGCAGTGCGACGGCGCCGGAACCTGTCAGGCCGGCACTGTGCCCATCATCGACGATGGCAATAGCTGCACGGCCGACAGCTGCGATCCGCTGACTGGCAATGTCACTCATCCCCCCGAGCCCAGCGGCACGACGTGCGCCGACGCCAACCAATGCGATGGCGACGAAGTGTGCGACGGCGCCGGCACTTGCGCCGCGGGAGCGCCGCCAAACCTCGACGATGGCGACCCGTGCACCATCGACGCCTGCACCCCGCAAGGCGGCATCACTCACTCTGCTGCGCCGGCTGGCACCGACTGCGCGCAGGGGGCCATCTGCAACGACTCTGGTCAATGCACCCCGCTGCCGACCGATCCGAGCCTGACGGCTTCGGAATCGATCCAACCGTGACGAGCACGGTGGCCGTCACCACAGCGTTCCTCTACGAAGGTCCTGGCGCCGTGCAGAGCGGCGTGACCAACGGCACCATCAAGCCGCAGCGGGCCTCAGTGCTGCGGGGATTGGTGCGAGAGCGCGATGCTGGCGTGCTTGGCGGAGTCAAGGTCACCATCCTCGACCACCCTGAGCTCGGCTACACCTACAGCCGCAGCGACGGTCGCTATGACTTGGCGGTCAACGGTGGCGGCAGGTTGGTGGTCGACTTCGCCAAGCCAGGTTTCTTGCCGGCCCAGCGCAAGGTCGACGTTCCCTGGCAACAGTACATCGAGGTGCCCACAGTCGCGCTCGTGCCGCTCGATACCATCGTTACCACCATCGATTTTTCAGCCCCGATCCAGGTAGCCAGCGGCTCTCCGGTCACCGATTCGGACGGCACCCGCCAAGCGTCGGTGTTCTTCAAGCAAGGCACTAGCGCCTCGATGGTCATGCCCGACGACTCACTTGTGCCGCTGCCCACCATGAGCGTGCGGCTCACGGAGTACACAGTCGGGCCCGAGGGTCCGGAGGCCATGCCAGCCGAGCTGCCCCCGACCAGCGGCTACACCTATGCCGTCGAGTTGAGCGCCGATGAGGCCATCGCTGCAGGCGCGACTGGAATCGAGCTTGACCAACCTGCAAGCGTCTACGTCGACAACTTCCTCGGCTTCCCGGTAGGCGGCGCCGTGCCCGTGGGCACGTACGATCGCGATGTAAGCTGCTGGGTCCCGTCAGAGAACGGCACAGTAATCAAGATTCTCGGCGAGGTCGGCGGCCTCGCTGAGATAGACGTCGACGGCACAGGTTTGCCTGCCAGCGGCGCGACGCTGCTCGCGCTGGGTTTCGATGACGCCGAACGTGCCGAGCTCAACCTGCGCTACCAGCCCGGCGACCAAGTCTGGCGTGTTCAGCTCGACCACTTCTCGCCGGTCGACGCCAACTGGCCCGCCAACCCCCCAAGTGATGCGGGTCCACCGGGAGGCGACAACGGGCCGAAAGGCAAGAAGAAGAAGAAGAAAAAGAAGGGCAAGAAATGCTACGGGCTCACCTGCCCCGATGACGACAACAGCGACAAGGATTGCAGACACAAGGACCAGTCGACAATCGCCATCCAGTCGCAAGTGCTTTCCGAGGAGATTCCGATCGTGGGCACGGACTACACGCTCAACTATGTAAGTAGTCGAACGCCAGGTCGCATTACGGGGCGCACCATGGACATCACCATCGCCGGCAGCACATTGCCTCCGAGTTTGGCCCGCATCGACCTGAGCGTGTACGTGGCCGGGCAGACTATTGACACGAGCTTCTTGCCACTGCCCAACCAGGACCACCAATTCAGTTGGGACGGCAAAGACGCGTATGGCAGGCCGCTACAGGGTCAACAGTCTGTAGAGGTCGAGCTCACCTATGTCTTCCCGGCTGTCTATACCCCGCCTTCTGGTTCAAGCAGCGCATTTGGAATCAGTTCACCGTCACCCAATACAGGTTACAACCCAGCGCGCGACGAGTTTCTCTACTCGCGCAGGTGGCGCGGACTTCTCAATAGCGGGGATGCGGTAGCCACTGGGCTTGGGGGCTGGAGCGTCGATGTGCATCACGTCTACGATCCGACAGGCCGAGCGATACGACTAGGCTCAGGCGAAACGCATGCAGGTGTGATGACCATCGGCGCTATCCACACTATTGCAGGCGGAGGCGCCGGGGCGATCGATCCGAAAGACAACGAGGGGGAGAAGGCCACCGCGGTCGACCTCGACTCTCCGTTCGGCGTCGAAGCCGCCCCCGACGGTCGTGTTTACTTCGCCGACACACACAACGAAATCGTCTGGCGAATCGACGAGGACCAGACGCTTACCCGAGTAGCTGGCGGCGGGCCTGGTGCGTATGGGTCTGGCGATGGCGGACCTGCGACCCAAGCGGTGCTCGGCTCAGTCTTCGGCATTGAACTGGCGCCCAACGGCGCCCTCCTCATCGCCGACGTGAACAACTACCGCATCCGCCGCGTTGGTTCCGATGGAATTATCGACACCATCGCCGGCACGGGCAATTACGGAACCGCTGGCAACGGCGGGCCTGCTTTGCAGCTGGACATTAGTCCCTACCGCCTCGCGGTTGGCGTCGACGGCACCATCTACTTCGTTGAGTTTGGCAATCATCGGGTTTGGCGGCTGTCTTGCGATGGCCGGGTGACACCGGTGGCTGGTACGGGCTCGGCGGGCTTTAGCGGCGATGGGGGGCCAGCCATTGCGGCCGAGCTAGACGATGCACGCGACGTGGCTGTCGGCCCCGACGGCAGCCTATATATCGCCGACGCCAACAACAACCGGATCCGGCGCGTGACGCCCGATGGCATCATTGACACAATCGCAGGTAGTGGTGCGAATTGGCCCTACGTCGGCGACGGCATAGACGCAAAGACGGCCACGCTGTTCCAACCGTTAGCGGTGGCCGTGGGGCCAACAGGCGTGCTGTACATCGCTAATTGGGGCTACGACCGAGTGCATGCAGTCGGCTCGGACGGCATCCTCCTCACCGTCGCGGGCAGTGGTGCCGCGTCGCCGTTGGGCGAAGGCGGCCCCGCCACCAGCGCCGGGCTGACCGCCGGCGACGTCGCTATCGCACCTGATGGCAGCTTGCTCATCGCGGACAGCAACAACGGCCGCATCCGCCGCGTGAGCCACCCAATGCCAAGCTACGAAGGCGTCTTACCAATCATCTTGCCCTCGACCGATGGCAACCGCTTGTATCAATTCAATAGCGAGGGACGCCACCTCAAGACCGTGCACGCATTAACGAACGCCACTCTTCTCGATTTCGGATACGACTCCGAAGGGCGCCTGATCACCATAACTGACTCCAAGGGCAACATCACCACCATCCAGCGTGCTGCCGACGGCTCGCCCACGGGCATTGTCGCCCCCTACGGTCAGCTGACGACCCTAACGGTCGACCCTGCTGGCTACCTCGCGACAATCACAAACCCAGCCGCCGAAGCCCATCAGTTTACCTACGACCCGAGTGGCTTGATGTTGTCCCACACTAACCCTAGAAGCCACGCTAGCTCGTTCAGCTACGACGCTCCGGGTAGGCTCAACCAAGACACCGATGCTGCAGGCGGTTCGCTCAGCCTTGCGCGCACGGAGCTGTCGACTGGCCACACCGTCAGCACCACCACCGCCCTAGGAACAACGGAGACCTGCGAAGTCGCCGATTTGCCCGCCGGAGGCAGAACGCGAACGACAACCTTCGCCTCGGGCCTGTCGGCTTCCTCAACCATGAGCGCCTCGGGAAAAGAAGTCGTCACGCTTGCTTCAGGCACCACCGTCACGACCACACCAGACGCCGATCCACGCTTCGGCATGCTCGCCCCGCTGAGCAGCTCCGTCGTCACCGCCACACCCGGCGGCAAGACCAAGACGGTGACCCGCACCAGATCGACCACACTGGCCAGCGAGGCAGATCCGCTTAGCTTGGTGTCGCTGACCGACAGCACTGTCGTCAACGGCAACACCCACACCCGCACGTTCGACGCCGCCGCGCGCACCTGGACGAGCACCTCACCCGAGGGCCGAGTGACGACCACAACGCTCGATGCAGAGGGCCGCATCACCAATGTTGCAGTCGCTGGCCTCACTCCGACCGCAATCAGCTACGATAGCCAAGGACGGATGGTGACCACGACTCAAGGCGCGAGACAGTGGCAGTACGGCTAC
>CAZRGL010000205.1:9815-16492 GCA_964599485.1 uncultured Polyangiaceae bacterium | reverse complement strand
CAATCAAGGAGTGCCCGTAGTTTTGGTGTATGTTTTTGTTGTCGTGACTGTTTCACTGTGCGGTGGTTAGGATTTAATATTGGGTTTTGATGGCGCGTGCGCGCAGCAGCGCGTGCCAGTGATCTTTGCCCGTCGTCAGCGTGAAGGCCGAAGGCACCGCTAGCAGATCGGCGCCCTGGTCGACCATCGCCCGGTACATCTCGGGGAAACGCAGGTCGTAGCAGATGCTCATGCCGATGTTGCCGAGCGCGGTCTTGGCCACGACCACCTCCTCGCCGGGAGCGATGGTGTCGCTCTCCCGAACGGTCAAGCCGCCAGGGATGTCGACGTCGAACAGGTGCATTTTGCGATAGGTCGCGATTCTCTCGCCCGTCGGGCCGTACAGGACACTGGTGTTGTGGCAGCGTTCCTTGTCGATCTGCCCATCGGCAAGCTGTCGCTGCTCGGCGACGCCACCGACCAGTAGGTGAACGCCGGCGTCGGCGGCGAGCGTGGCCAAACGGGTGCCGATGGGGCCATCCAGCGGCTCGGCAAGAGTGACCTTGTGGAATTGGGCTCCGAGAAAGGGCGTGTTCTCGGGTGTGCACACCAGCTGGGCCCCGAGCGAAGCCGCTCTCTTGACCAGCTTCTCGGCGGTGGCCATGTTCTGCTCGACCTCGGTGGTCGCGCGCATCTGTACACAAGCAGCGAGGAACATCGCTTCGCAGCATAGGTGGGCCGCTCGTAGCGCCACAACCCCGCTCACTCAGAACATTCAGCGGCTGGAACATCCAGCAGCCAGAACATCCAGCAGCTCAGAACAGCCAGCAGCTCAGAACACAGGTCAGAACAACAGCGGAACGATCAACAAGGTGGCCGCCATGATGAGCAGCTGCAAGGGGATGCCGACCTTCGCGAAGTCCGCGAAGCGATAGCCACCGGGCCCCATCACCAGGGTGTTGACCGGAGAAGCGATTGGCGTGGCAAACGAGGTCGAAGCAGCGATCGCGACGGCCATCATGAAGGCTTGCGGCGAAGCGTTGATTTGGGTGGCAACCGCCAACGCAATCGGCGCGAGCAACACCGTGGTGGCCGTGTTGCTGATCACCTGACTGAAGACCGAGGTCAGCAAGAAGAGCGCCCCCATCACCACCAGGGGGCCGGCTGTACCGACCGTGCGCAGAAGCAGTTCGACCACCAAGCGAACGCCGCCCACTTTGGTCAGCGCCGTGGCCATGGGCAGAATCGCGGCGATGAGCACGACGCTCTCCCAATTGATGGTCCGGTAGGCGTCGGTCATGGTCAGACAGCGGCTGAGCACCACCGCCACGGCTGCGAGCAGCACCGCTTCGACGTTCGAGACCAGCCTGAAGGTCATCAACAGCAACATGCCCACCATGATGGCGATAGCCAGCGGTGCTCGTTTGGTGTCGCGTGTTGGCTCACTCAGCTCGCGGGGCTCGGCGATGACGACGAAATTGCGGCTCTCGCGGCGCAGTATGCCAATGTCGCGGCGGCGTCCCTCGACGAGCAAGGTGTCACCAAATCGAAGCACCACCTCAGAGGCGATTCCCTGAACTGGCTTGCCTCCGCGGCGCACCGACAGCACGTTGGCGCGGTACTTGTCTCGAAATCCCAGCTCCTTCAAGGTGTGTCCGATCAGGCTCGAGCGCGGCGTGAGCAAAACCTCGACCAGAATGGTTCCGGCTGGTAGCGGCGCCCCCGCGGCGAGCTCTTGGACGAGAGAATCGGCCTCACGCTCCTTGACCGTCTCGAGCGCATCCTCGCTTACCTGTACGCTCAAGATGTCTCCTTGTCGCAGTACGGTCGAAGGTTTGAGCACCCGTGACTGCGGCTCCTCGTTCTGCTCGCTGCTCTCTGAACGGATATCGAGCACGGTGCCTTGGTAGCGACCGCGCAAGTCGGCTTCGGCGAGGGTCTTGCCAATGAGCTCGGAGTCAGGGCCGATACGGAACTGCAAGATGTTGTCGTCGAGCTCGTAGTCGTCGACGAGCTGGCTCGAGGACCGCTGCTCCGGGCTGGTGCTGCCGTCGTCGCTGCGCTCGGCGTCGGCGCTTCCAGGTAGCAGATGACGCCCAACCAGAAGCATGAACCCAATGCCCACCGCGAGCATGACTAGGCCTGCAGGCGTGAAGGCGAAGAAGCCGAAGGAATCGATGCCTTGGGCGCGCAACTGGTTGCTCACGACGATGTTGGGGGGCGTGCCAATGAGCGTGAGCATGCCGCCGAGCAGTGAAGCGAAGGCCAGGGGCATCAACAGCTTGGCGGGGCTCAGCTTGGCTTCGCGCGCCAGGGTTACCACCACTGGCAACATCACCGCCACCGTGCCGGTCGAGCTCATGAAGGCCGATAGTGGTGCACTGACCAACATGATGACGGCGATCAAGCGTAGCTCGCTGCGCCCTGCGACCTTGCCGAGCCAACGGCCCAACATCTCGGCCACTCCGGTTTGGCGTAGCGCCCCTCCAACCGCAAACAGCCCCGCGATCATCAGCACGATCGGGTCGGAAAAGCCCGCCAACGCCTCCCGCGGCTTGAGCACTCCACTGAGCGTGAGTGCCAACAGGGCCATGAGCGCGACCAAATCCAGACGCAATCGATCGCTGACGAACAAGGCGATGGTAACGGCCAGGATCCCGAAAACGATGATGGTGTCGGTGTTCATCGGTGCGCTTACGCCCGGTCGCCCTCGAGCAATCGTCATGGCACATCTGCCACGTGGCGTGCAGTCTGCCCTTCAGCTTCTTCGAGGTTGGAGCAGCAGAGCATGTGCTTCGTGCTTGTCAGCTGCGCCACAGCTGCTAGCCATTGAGACCGTGCGACCACTGTATGGCTCGATGGTGCTGCTGGCCGCCGCGGCGATGGCGCTCGGTGTTCTTGCCGAGGCCGCTGCGCATCCGCGCGAGCGGGAGCTGCCCAAGCGCTACCGCAAAGCCCCTTTTTCGCTGATGTCATTGTCAGTGGGCCACCCCAACAGTGGTTGGCAGTTGCGCCCCAAGCGACTCAAGAAGAAGCGCTTCATGGCCATCAAGCGCAGCAGTCGCCGTAACGTCTATGGCCACCCCGCGCTGGTCAAGATGCTCTATCGCAGCGCACGTGATTTGGCCCGGAGCGCTCGCGGATCGGTCATGCTGGTGGGCGATCTGTCGAGCCAAAGAGGGGGGGCGCTGCCGAAACACCTGTCGCATCAAAGTGGCCGAGACGCTGACGTCGGCTTTTTCGCCGTCGACGCCAAGGGCAAGCCGGTCGTGCTCGATCGTTTCGTGGCCTTCAAAGGGGACGGAACAGCAGTGGACGGCAGCAAGCTGCGCTTTGATGACTGGCGCAACTGGTTGCTCGTGCAGGGCTGGCTGCGCGACCATCGCGCCACCCTTCAGCACATCTTCGTATCCAAGGCGTTGCGTCGACGGCTGCTGCGCTTTGCCAAAGCCGACAAGCGTTACCGCAAACGCGCCAAGGCCGCCGCCGCGCTGCTCCTCGAGCCCTCCGACTCGTCGTCGCACAACGACCACTTCCATGTGCGCATTGCATGTCCCAAGAGCCAGCGAGACATCTGCAAGCCGCTGCCGAAGCGCTAACTATTTCCAGCGGGTGAGGATGGTCTCGCGCTCGAACAGCGATACGCTCATGGCCAGTACCAGCGCATCGACCAAGACCAAGAGCGCGGCGCCGACCAACGCGCCGCCTGTCGTCAAAGTGGCCAAGCCCGTGCTCTGGAGCGCCATGATGCCGAGTAAAGGCATGCAGACCATCATGGCCAGCTGCTGGGCGTTCTGGACTTCTTTGACACGGGCAGAGATGGCAATGGCGAAGCCGCCAGCGCACACGCCCAGCAAGGGGCCGAGCAGCACCACGACGATGAGCCAGGCCGGCGTGGCGAGCATGCCGAACACGAACGCAGAGAGCTTGAGCCCTGCCACGATGTAGTAGGCCAAAACTGATAGATACGTCGGAATGACGCCGACTGCTGTGCAGAACATCAGCTTGGACAGCACCAGCTCCCAGGTGGTCACCGGAGTGATCAGTAGGGCCTCGATGCTGCGGTTCTGCTTCTCGCGCACAATCGTGGTGGCAGCGAGCAAGGGCGGAACAATCGCGGGCAAGAGCAAGATGAGCATCAGGCCCATCTCGCCCATGTAAACCTGCATCGCTTGGGCGCCGTCGCTGAACAGCTCGGCGCGGTCGCCGAGCAACATCTTCCACTCGCTGCTGTCTCCACCGGCGCCTGGCTTCGGCTTGGTCGCGGCGGCCATGAGCAGAAGAGCGATGGCGGAGCCAGCCATCACCAGAGGCATCGCGATGGCGGAGCCAATCAACGTCTTGTTCTTGCGCATCTCACACCACTCTTTGAAGAGCAAGGTGCGCACGCGCGCCCACGAGGCGGAAGACACGTCTTTCATGCTGGCTCCTCCTCTCGAATCAGCTCCAGATACACGTCCTCGAGGGACTCTTTGGAGTCGTCGACCGACCGAATGGCCGCGCCCGCTTCGACCAGGGTCCTGACCAACTCGGGAATGGACTCATCGGGGCGCTCGACGTCGGCCACCAGCTCAGGGTCATCCCAGCTGGCCTCGGCAACACCCTCGGTGGCGTTGACCAGCTCGAGCAGATTGTCAGGTGCCTCGACAAATCGCACCCGCACGCGCTGGCCATAGACCCGCGTGCGCAAGCCCTCGACTGTGTCGACGGCAAGTAGCTCCCCCTTCAGAATGCCCACCCGCTCGGCGAGCGATTCGGCTTCCTCGAGACGATGGGTGGTCAGCAAGATGGTGTGACCTTGCGTCTTGAGCTCTTGGATGAGCTTGCTCAGGTCGTGGGCTGCTGACGGATCCAAGCCGCTGGTGGGCTCATCGAGAAACAGCACGGGCGGCTCGTGCAGTAGGGCTCGGGCGATGGAGACTTTTTGACGCATACCTTTGGAGAAGCTCCCGACCGGATCGTCGCGCCGCTCCCACAGCTCGAATCCGCGTAGGAGCTTCTCGATGCGGCCCGTGAGCGTCTCTCCGTAGACACCCTCGAGCTGGCCGAAAATCTGAAGGTTGGTCATCGGTGAGAGCTGCTCGTAAAGCGCTGGAACCTCGGTCAGCGCTCCCACCGCTCCGCGCAGGCTGTCGTCGTCGACGCCAACCTCGTAGCCCGCCACGCTAGCGCGGCCGGAGGTCGGTGGGATGAGGCCACAAAGTGTGCGAACCATGGTGGTCTTGCCAGCGCCGTTGGGGCCGAGCAAAGCGAACAGCTCACCTTTGGCAATGTCCAAGCTCACCTTGTTGAGCGCCATCCGATCGCCAAATTGTCGTGTCAAATCGCGACAGGAGATCCCCATCTCAATGTCCGGTGCGGGCGCTTGCTGATCGCTCGCTTCGTCGGAAGCGGGTTTGGACAGCAGAATGATGGCCAGCGGCAGGGCGGCGACCACCAAGAACACTGCGGTCGCCGCAATCGGACCGAACTTCAACCCGACGGTAACCCCAGCGCCGTTGAACAAGTAGTGCAAGCCCATGGCTGCGAGCAGGAATATGGGCCGCTTGTCGCGCACGGCGCGTAGCACCAGTAGCGAGGCGCCCAGGTGGAGCATCACAGCCGCTACCCGTTCGAGCACCGCCATCAAGCGCAGCAGTGGCGGCGCTTCGAGCAGAGCCTTGGCGTAGGTCGCCTCAGCGGCCGACTCGGGCACCGTCATCGCTCCGGCAAGCGCTACAGCGCCCAGCACGCCGAGGATCATCGACTCGAAGCCGCCGTGGCCCAAGCCCACGAACAGACCCTCTCTCCAGCTCTTGGCTCGTTTGGCGAAGTAGCGAAAACAAATCCAGCGGGCGCCTTCTTCGCACAGGGGTGCCAGCAGGAAGATGATGGGCAGCCGCACCCACATATTGGTGCCGAGCTTGGGCCCGAGCCAGCTGCCCAGTGGAAGCTGCACCACTTTGCTGAGGAAGAACGCGAGTGCCCCGAAGCCGAACAAGCTCCAAGAGACGCGCCATTTCTTGCGCAGCAACATGGCCAGCGCCAACGGCCCACCCACCATTGCGAATGCTTGCAGTACGCCGACGGCGATTTTCATGCCATCACGCTCCGTCGAAAGCAGCAAAAGCAGCGTCGATTCCGCTGCGTATGGCGTCCCAATACGCCCGCGCAGCGCTGGGTCGGTCAGCCTCGAAACGCTCCAGCCAGCTGTCGAGGGCGGGCGCGTCCGAGGTCGTCAGTCGAACCTCTTTGAGGTAGCGGTGGATGAGCTGCTCGATGCGCGCGCTCTGCCAGTAGACGGGCGCACCGTCTTCGTGCAGGGCTGCAGCCATACGCTGATGGACGTTGACGTAGTCGACCTCGAGCTCGAAGTGTCCTTGCACGATCTCAGCCCAGAGCTTCTCGGCCCAGCCCCGGTGAAAGCGGCACATCCCAGCATTGTCGAGGGTCAGCTCCGCGACCATTCGCTCCGCGCATTTGTCGCCTAGCTTGTCAGGCTCCATGAAATCGAAGCCGTAGTAGACGTAGTACTTGCCCATCACCGCCTGCGGGCTGTAGTGGCCCGGGACCCAGTATTGGTTGGGCACCATCCAGCCGCGCTCGCCATTGGCCAAGTACACGGCTCGGTCGCGCGCCCCCCGGCCGCAGGGGGGGGGCCCGGCGCGCCGGGGGGGGGGGAGGCGTTGGTGCGGCGGGTCGGTGGCAAAGCGCAGCGC
>CAZRGL010000205.1:0-9805 GCA_964599485.1 uncultured Polyangiaceae bacterium | reverse complement strand
GGCCGCCGGACCGATGGGGTCGGCAGCGGCGGGCATGCCTTGGCTCAGGATGTGGTCCGGCGTTACGGTCAAATCGAGCAGCGCCAGAGCCAACTTCTCATTGTGGGCCGAGTCGGCCACCGGATCGAAGTCGTCGGGCTCGAAGATCGGCTTGTGCGCGTCGTCGTCAGGCAGGCCGAGCTGTGCGGGCTCGATGAGCCCTTCGTGCAAGCACTCCATGACCCAGGCGAGCTGTCCGCCGATTTGGATGCCGTCGAAGCCATGAGCATCAGCGCGGTGGTTGATGCGCTCGGCGCATTGCTGATCGAACACCCCGATGAGCGGCCCCATGGTTTGGTAGGGCTCGTAGTCCTTCTTGTAAGGCCCGTTGAGCTTCTTGCAGACGGCGGGGCAGGGCTCGCCGCATTGTGACTGCTGCTTGGGCTCGATGGTCTGGGCGTTGAATTGGGCCAGATAATGATCGCGCACCAACCGCTCCCACAGCTGCATCCGTCGCTCGGGGGACCACTGCACGGAGCGGTAGTTGAAGGACAGCATCAGCTCGCTGAGCTTGGAGTAGTTCACTCCGAGCGTGCCGCCCGAGCTGAACTTGGGATCGTAGCGGTACTTGGTGGTGGCTTCGAGATCGACCAGCTTCATCTTTTTGGAGAAACGGTCGATGAAGTAGCCGTCGGCCTCGGCGCGATCGGTCAGATCCTCGTCTTCGAAATCGCCGCCGTAGATGATCGCGCAGATGTTGTGTTGTTGCAGCATACGCGAGCCGAAGCCGCCTCGGCCCGCCCAACAATCGACCGCGGTGAGCTTGCCGCGCTGGGTCTTGCTCGAGCCAATCGCGCCGAAATCGGTGTGAAGTGATGCGGGTCCAGTCGCCAGCACACGGGGCGTGCCGCTGTGATCCCAGAGCTTGTCGAAGACGTATCGCTGCAGCGCATAGAAGCCGCCCGGGCCGTTCGAATCCGCCCAAATCTCTGCGAGCGGAACGCCGACGAGTCGGGCCTTGGGGTAGGAGCCGCGCTTGCCGCTGAGGACCAGCACTTTGGGCTCGTCCGCCCGTCCGCTGATAGCAAGCGTCGAGATGCCGATGCCATCCCAGATGAGTGAGCCCCCACCGAGCGAAGAGATGTAGAAGCCGTCCCATACCGGCGCATGACCCGCGACCACCAAGCGGTTGGAGCCAGGAATGATGCTTCCCGCCAGCACACCCGAGCCGATGCAGAGCACGTCACCCCGCTTCCGCATTTTCAGCGCCAGATCGACCGGCCCGATGATCTCGGGGAACGGGTGCTCGCTCAGCTCATGGTCGCCCGTGCTCGCGTCGAGCGACAGCGCGTGTTGTGTGATCTCTTTGCCCATCCGCTTCGGCTCCTGCGTAGAAGGCGCAGTATGTCTCAGCGGGGACCGTTCTGAAAGCAGGCCGGTGGCCAACCTAGACGAGCGCGCTCACAAGTCGAGCTGCTCGAAGTGGATCTCGCTCTTGGCCGACAGCGCTGCCGCGACGCGCTTGCGCTCGAAATCGAAGGCCAGATATGCGCCCATCGCTTGGTAATTGCCGACCACCATGGAACCGAGCGGTTCCCACGTGGAAGCGTCCCATACCATCAGCATGATGTCGCCCGAAGCCGGGTCGTGCCGTTCGGTGTAGATGGCGCCCTCGTGCTCGGCGATGACACGCTGCACTTGGGGTAGAGCGCTGTCGACCTCCAAGCTGTCTGGATCGATCACCTGGTCGTAGACCATCACCTTGTCCAACATCGGGCTGTAGTAGACGGCCTTGAAGGCATATTCGCCTCGCGCTTTCGGATCTGGCGTGACCACCATCGATGTCGAGGGTTGAAAACCATTGTCTTCGTCTAAGCGGTAGAGCTTCTTGTCGTCCTCGAGATAGACAAACACGCGTCTTCTTTTGCCGTCGACCGCGGCGTTCATGCGGCCCGGCCCAGCGCCTGTCTTGACCGGCCCCAAGTCGGCTGTGGCCAGCAGCTCGTCGGTCTGGCCATCGACGATCACCACTTTGCCTTGCTCACAAAGCAGGGCAGCGAGCAGGCTGGTGGTCGGATCGGTGGCCAAGTCTGAAACGGTGTCGGTGAGCGAATGGGGCTGCTGCAGATCGATGACCTTTCTGGCCTTCAAGTCGCTCGTCCCCACCACAGTGAGCGTGGACCGGTCATGAAGGGACCGCAGCCAGAGTGAATCTGAAGCCGACCCCGCGAGCCGCTGTCGTGGCCATGCTGCAAGGTCCGATGAAGACTCTGGTAGCGGGCTTTGCCAATGGTGTGCTCGGCCTTTGGTCGCTGTCCAGTGGACGTCAGCTCGAGGCCATCTACATGCACGGCCCGGTACGTCATATCGTGGCGGACCAAATGGACATATTTGCGGCCACCGGCATCGGTCATTACGCAAGTTGGTCGCTGGACGTCTTTCACAAGCGCTATTGCGAGGTGCTGCGCTCGGTCTGGGAGCGGGTGCCGGTGGCCTGGGGGCCGGGCGGTGCGGTGGTCAAAGCCCGTCCGCCCGACCACCCTTGTCTTCGATGAAAGGGGGCTCGCTCGGTCGCGCCCGGCCGTGCGGCGGCGTCTCGCGCGCTACCAGTCGACGATGGCGCAGCCCCAAGTGAAGCCCGAGCCGAAGCTCACCATCACGACCTTCTTGCCGCGCTCGAGTCTGCCGTCACGCTCCGCTTCGTACAGCAAGCTCGGGATGGTCGCCGCCGTGGTGTTGCCGTAGCGTTCGATGTTGTTGATGAACTTCTCTTCGGGGGCACCGATCTGCTTCTGGATGTACTGGTTGATGCGCAAGTTGGCCTGGTGGAAGGCGAACAGATCAACGTCCTCCAAGGTGATGTTGTGCGCGGCAAAAGCCTTCATCATCACACCAATCATGCGCTCGATGGCATGCTTGAAGACCACCTTGCCGTTCATCTGGGCCCACATGTTCTCAGGTACGCACTGACCCACGCCCTCCTCGTTCAGCGGCATGAAGGGACGCTCTTTCATGTCCCAGATCTTCTGCGCGAGCGTGTCGGCGTGGCGACCGTCGGCACCGAGGTGCCAGCCGCGCACGCCGCGGTCCTCGTCCGTGGCGCTCACGATCACAGCTCCTGCAGCGTCGCCGAAGAGCGAGCACACCGTGCGGCCGCGGGTCGTCATGTCTAGAGCAGCCGAGTGCACTTCGGAGCCCACCAGCAGCACGTTTTTGATCCTGCCCGACTCGACCATGCTCGTCGCGGTCGCCAGCCCATACAAAAAGCCGGAGCACTGGTTGCGGATGTCGAGCGCTGGCGCGAAGTTGCCTAGCTCGCACAACCCGAGCTTCTCTTGCAGGTAGACGCCGGTCCCGGGGAAGGCCGCGTCGGGCGAGAGGGTAGCGAACAAGATCATGTCTACGTCGGTCTTGGCGATGCCGGCACGCTCGATGGCCTCCTCGGCGGCCTTGACGGCCAAATCCGAGTTGTTGACGCCCGCTTCGGCAAACCGTCGCTCGACGATGCCCGTCCGCTGCAGAATCCACTCGTCGGTGGTGTCGATCCCGTAGTCGTTCTTCAGGTCGTGGTTGGTCACCACCTTGGGTGGTGCGTAAAAGCCTGTTCCGGAGATGTATGCGTTGGGCACGTTGAATCCTGCGGGGTTTCGATCGGGGAAAACGCAGTAACGTGAAGCCGAGGCCTCCGCTAGTAGACTTTTTTCGGGGCAACTGCACAGCGTAGGGGCCTGGGGCACACGCCAGCAGCGCTTGCGGTTGCGGCTTCGGGGCACTAGAAGCAGAGCCCAAGCGCCACTAGCTCAGCTGGATAGAGCACTGGCCTCCGAAGCCAGGGGTCGCAAGTTCGAATCTTGCGTGGCGCGCCGCATCCGACCGCCGCTGAGATCGCGGGGCCACGGCAGCGTGCCACAGCGGCGCGGCGTGGTGCGTAGTCGTTGACGAACCCGCTGGCCGAGCTCACCTTGACCCGAAATGGGGGTGGTTTGCGCGTACGGATCATGAGCGGCAGAATCATCATCTACTTCGCGCTCGGAGCGGCACTGTCCGTGTTGGCGTGTGCGGAGCAAAAGACCTTCTCGGAGCTGCCCATCGGCCCCTCAGCGGTCGGAGGCGGCAACAGCGCCACGACCACCAGCGGTTCGGAGACAGGCGGCGGCGCGGGGGCTGATGCACCAATTATCGAAAAGGTCGGCTGTGGCTGGTTCGAAGAGCATGGTTGCTGGTCAACCGCCAGGAAGGTCGCGTTGGAAGAATGCGGGACCGGCGCCCAGGATCCAGAGGCGCCGATGGCTCAGGTTTCTGATGATGGTCTGAGCTGTACATTTGAGAGCGGAATCATCGTGTCGTTCGATGAGCCCATCGCCAAGGAGATGAAGTGGCGTTTCTCGATTCACAACAACGATGAGCTATGCATGAGGTTCGAATACGAGGATGCCTCCCCTCTGTACGAAAAGCGCTATCGCCTCGTCACTTCGCTCGGTGAGGTGTGGGTAGAGTATTCCTTCACGAACACCGTGGAGGGATTCGAGAGCCTGTGGAGCTGCCCCGGCCAGCCGCTGGTCAGGTCCAGTTGCAGCCTACCGACCGGCGAGCTGCCGAGCTTCTTCCATAGCAGCGGCTCGTCCGGCGCGAGCTTCGGCTTCTTGAACGAGTCGGCGTCCGTCCAGCCGCTATTCTATTGCCACTGAGACGCTGCCGAATCTGCGCCCGCGGCGATGACCCCGATCAGCCCTTTTCCCTTCAGGTGACCTTTAGGTTGATGCTCGGGGCCCACGAACAAGGGAACCAAGTAGGCGTTCGGTGCGCCCGGTCCGCGCCTTGAGTTTTGCCGATGGCGCCCTCCGGCAGGCGCAAAGCCAATGAACGCTGCCGCCCGAAAACTCTGTCGGCAGCAGCCCTGCACTGATGCCGATCCAGCGCGTGCCGCTCAGCTTTGTCGCTTTCGTTTGCGCTGGCGCCTCAGGCGCTTCTGTTCGTTGCGCAGGGCGGCGGGAGTCAATTGGAGCGCGCTACTGATCAGCTGGTCCTTCGTCCAGTTGGCTCCGGCCAGCCATTGTCGAACGGCCTCATCGTTGCGCAACAGCAACAAGACTGCGGGCTCCAAATCGTAGCTGCGGCCATCCAATCCGTGCTCGTTCAAGGCGTCCACGTGGCCTGCGGTCGCGCCGGTACAGGCCTCCATTCGCAAATTGGAAATGATGATGGCCGGATCTGCATCGCCGCCAACTTCGTAGGAGCTGCGGCAAGCTTCTTGGTCATAGGCCGTCCAGCCGCGACACTTTGTGGGTCGCACCGAGTAGACCGTACAATCACCGGCGCTTTCGTCGACAAAGGGGCAGGGCGCGCGCTCGCGCCAGCGAAGTGATGTGCCGCCTCTGCGTAGCGCGCTCGTAGCTGTGTCCAATCTCTGCTCAATCTCTTTGCGCTTCGAATCGGGCAGGCTGGACACGGACTCAGCGATGGCCGCTGCTTCGGGAATGGTCACGCCAACGCGGCCGCCATAACAACACCAGCAGCATCCACGCGCGCACGCGATCGGATCTTCAGCCGGGGACTCGGCGATGACGCGCAGGCTTGCGTCGGCGATGCGGTGCAGGGCGCGGCCGGTTGCAGCGCTGGGCGACTGTGCAGAATCCATGAGCGCGCTCGAGGTTTCGAGCTTGGCTTCGGCATATGAGTGACGAATGAGAGATTCAGGGTCCATGGTGGGCCAATCGGCAGCTTGGAGACGGTCAACTCGATGATGAACGGGGCGCTCGCGTCTCTAGACGACGATGTCTTGCAGGATGTGCTCGAGCGTTTCGAAGTATTTGGCGACGTAGTCCTCGTCTGTGTAGTGGCGGGTGAGGTAGGGCGTCATGATGCAGGAACGCAGCACGAAGACCTTGCCCTCGGCCTCCCATTCGGATGCCGGGATGCCACACGCCTCGACGAAAGACAGCGGCGTGTCGCCGTATTCGGTCCGGGACAGCTCAGTGGACGACACCATGAAGTCCTTGGCGAGAATGATGCCGGAGGCGTACGTCAGCGGCTCTTTGATGCGCCGATTGAGGTCGTTCATCTCGGCGAGGCTGGTGTTGCCTTCTACGTTGAAAGCGTAGACCACGATGTTGGTGTCGGGTCGAGTCAGGGTCTTGACCAGCACGCGTTTTTCGCCGACGTCGAAGTGGCCCCTGTCGTTGAGGGCGCCGAACAAGAGCTGCGCGCCTTCGATGGTCTCACCGATGAGCCGCCCATAGCCGCCGATGTGTAGCGGCACGCAGCGATGGGCCGCCCACACGGAGGCAGCGGCCGCGCCTGCCTTCGAGCCTTCCAGAATGTAGCTGCCGAGCAACATTGGGTTGTCTTGCTCGTGGCGGCTGAAGACGTAGGGCGCAAAATAGGAGATGGCGTTGCGCGCGCGCTTGTCGCGGAAGACTACGGCGCCAGCCTGGTAGGGAATGTAACCGAGCTTGTGCGGATCGACCGTGATTGAGTCGACCTCGCCCATCGCCGCGAAAGCCTGATAGGTCTCTTTGCTGGGCCAGGGAACGTGGCGGCTGACGATACGCCGCTGGTCCAAAGTTGCGTTGAGCTGCGGCAGCGGCATCAGGCGGCATTGTTCGTCCAAGAACGCGGCGCGAGCGTAGCCCCCGTAGGCAGCGTCGATGTGGATGAAGAACGACATGTCGTCCAGCTCCTTGCGCAACTCGACCACCTTGTGGATTTCGTCGATGGCGCCCTCTTCGGTGGTGCCGGCAACAGCAACGACCGCTAAGATTGGAATCTTGTCCTTCCGCAGCTGCAGGACGGTTTCGCGCAGCGCAGCGACATCCATGCGGTAGTCGGCTTTGACGGGCACCTGCACCAGCGCCTCTTGGCCGAGCCCGAGCAAGTCGGCCATCTTGGCCCACGAGTAGTGTCGCGATTGCGGTACCAGGACCTTGCCGAGCTTGGTGGCGCCCATGCCGGTCCCGCGGACCGAAGCGGCACGCAGTTTCTCGATCAGATCGGGATCGGTGTCGGGATTGCTCGGATCGATGAGCTTCAGGAGCTCTTCTGGTGGCATGTTGAGCAGCGCCCAGTCGTCGCTCGCGTCGAGTCGCTCAGGGGCGACCTGGTGCAAAGCGAGCGGCAGACTCTTGAGATTGCGAGCGACCCAGAGCGCTTCGTAGTTGGCGGCATGCCCGCCAGAGGCCACGTGTCCCCAGGCTTGCTCTGGATCGAAGCCCAACAAGGCGGCCAAATCGCGGCCTACTTCGATTTCCAAGGAAGTGGTCGCTGGTGAGCCCTCCCATGCGACGTTGTTGGGGTTGTAGAGCATGGTCATCATGTACGCCAACAGCGCCGGCATGAGTGTGTCAGAGGCCATGTGTCCGAGGTAGCGCGGCGAGTGGAAAGGCATCGAAGAGACCTTGAGCTTGCCAGACAGCTGCGTGAGCACTTCTTGGATCTGCTGCTGCGTATCGGCGAAGTCCTCTTGGCGCATGTCGCGCAAAGTGATGCTGGGACCGTCGTCCGGATGGAAGTTGCGCCGCCAGTGCACGTGCTCGTCGACCAAGAAGTTGAGCAGCCGCTTGAAGAACTCGCGGTTCTCCGCCTGAGGGCCCAGAAACAGCGCTTCGAAGTTCGTGTCGCTCATCAAAGCCCTCTTTCATGGCTCGCCGGTGCCGTCCAGCCCAGGGTGCAAACAACTTGGCCCGATCAGTGGAGATCTGCGACGCGCATATGTCATGGCAGGTAAGTGCGTGGAAACGACGGCTGTGGTGTGTGCGCTGCTCGCAGCGTCGACCGTTTTGGGTTGCGCTGGCGACGGAGAATCTGAGGGCGAAGGGCTCGGCATCGTTGGTAACTCCAAGCTTGCCCCCGGGGTCGCCGGGGTCTCGACCGATCCTGAGGCGACTGCCAAACCCGGTGGCCCCAAACTGGCCGCGGTCAAGATGGCGGTGATCATTCGTGAGCGGCCCGATCCGCGTAGCAAGCAGATCGGCTACTTGCGAGTGGGCGACATCCTGACGCGCGCCAAGAAGGCGGCCGCCTTCGATTCGTGTCAGGGGGGCTACTACAACGTGCTGCCCAAGGGCTACGTCTGCGTCGGAGCGGGCGCCGTCATCGACTTGAGTCACCCGCTCGTGAAGGCCAACATCCGGGCCGCGGACCGCACCAAGCCGTTGCCCTATGCTTACGCATTCGTGCGGGGGATCGCGCCGCGCTACTACCGGCTGCCGACCGAAAAAGAACAGTACCGGACCGAGATGAGCCTGGAGCGACACCTACGTTCCTTCAAGCGCCTCGAGCACAAGTGGAACAGCTACAAAGTCGGCTCCAACGATGTGCCCATCGACCCGCTCGGCATCGCGCTCGGCGAGCCTCCTTCCTCTCCGCCCGAGCTGAACTCTGGTGAGAAGTTTGGCGGCTTGGGCGACGACGCGATTCCGTGGTTCTTCAAAGGCGGACGCAAGATCCCCAACGTGTCGAACTTCAAGGTGCCTGATTACGCGGTGTTCACCAACCGCATCAAGCGCCACGCCGGTGTTGCTCTGGTCGACGCCTTCCAGGGCGATCAGCGGCACTTTGCGCTGACCACCGACTTGCGGCTCATTCCCACCAGCAAGCTCAAGCCCGGGCGCGGCTCGACCTTCCACGGCGTGGAGCTGAGCAAGGATTGGGAGCTGCCCATGGGCTTCGTCAAACGCAACCGAGCCTACAAGTACAAGCGGGGACGCGGCGGTTACAAGCGCATCAAGAAGCGCTACGCCTACGGCACGCCGATCCAGCTCACCGGTGAAGTACGCAAGAGTGGCAAAAGGCGCATGCTCGAAACGGATGATGGCCAATGGGTACGCACGCGGGACCTGGCTGTCGTCGCCAAGCTCGGCCGGCTGCCGCGCTTCGCCAAGAAGGGCGGCAAGTGGATTGATGTGTCAATCCAGCGTCAGAGCCTGACCCTGTATGAAGGAACCAAGGCCGTGTACGCCACCATGGTTTCCACAGGCAAAGACGGGCTGGGCAATCCCCGCAAGTCCCACTCGACCCCGCGCGGCACCTTCCGGATCCGCGACAAGCACGTTACCCACACGATGGACTCACAGGTGGTCGGCAGCGAGTTCGAGCTCAACGACGTGCCTTGGGTTCAGTACTTCAAGGCGGGCTACGCTTTGCATGCTGCCTATTGGCACACCGAGTACGGCCGAGCGCGCTCCCACGGCTGCATCAACCTCTCCCCGATCGATGCATACCGCCTGTTCAAGTGGACCGATCCTCCCATGCCTCAAAAATGGCACGGCGTGAGCTCCGGCGAGTCGATGGGCCAGGGCACCCGCGTCCACGTCCATCCGTAGTCAATTCCTGGCCGATTGGGGCGCTATCGCTCCCTGGTCCTGCTCGGGTCTTCGATTTGCTCGCGGCGATGCTGGGTTCACCGCCAGCGGAGCTTGGGGCTCATTTCCCAGGCGTGGATCGCCGGCGTGCGCGCGCGGTGGGCGCCGGCCCAGCTCAGCGCCAGATCGTCTCCGTCGCTCGACCAGCGTGCGGTAAACGCGTCCCGGACTACGATTTCGGCGAGCTTGCCCCGTGGTGAGAAGCCCCACTCGGCCTCCTGCGAGACATCATCCGGATCGGCGTAGGTGCGCCACAAGAAGAAACCGGCGCACCAAGGCCGATCGAGCAGCGGTGCGAGCAAGGCCAAATATGCGATGGCTTGGGCATGCTCGTCGACCTGCACGCCTTTCATTGCGTCGGGCCATTCCCATGGCCGCAAAGCCGGATCGGTGCGGGTGGTGTAGCCCATTTCGGTCAGCAGGATCGGCTTGCGCCATTGTGTGGCGAGCTGTTCCAGCTTGTCCGC
>CAZRGL010000204.1:0-16531 GCA_964599485.1 uncultured Polyangiaceae bacterium | reverse complement strand
CAACAGCGCCTGGGGAGAGGTGCTGGTGCGGGTGACCAACAACGGCAAGAAGCCAGCCAAGGGGAAGGTCTCGCTCTACGGATCGATCGCTTCTTGGAGCAAAGAAACCCACAACGAGAGCTTTGCTCCCTACGCAGTAAGCCCCGGCGCCAGCGTGAGCATGCGCCTGCCGGTACGCGCCGGCCGCAACGACGACCCCGTGCTGCACGTTTATGCCGAGGACGGCAGGCTGCTGCACAAGCTCGAGTTTTCGCGCTCCAACGACAACCGCACCATCCTCGTAAACGTCGCCAAAGCTTCGGTGCTCGGCTCCCACCTCAACAACGTACCGGTCGGCTCACGCAACGAGCCTTGGGTCGTGTTTCGTCATCGAGGCAGCACCAGCGTGTCGAGCCCAACTGCTGCTTTTGTGGTGGCACCGATGTTCGACCACCTCAGTGGCGATCCGGTGCTTCCCAAGCGCTCCGCTGGTTATGCACGAATCGCCACGATGCTCATCCGCTCGGACGACTTGGTCCGACTCGGCGCCGCCGAGCTCGAGGCGCTCAGTGGATGGTTGTTGGCGGGAGGCACACTCGCGGTCATCGTGCCCCGCCCCGAGGACATCCGTCACCCACTCATGGTGTCGCTTTTGGGCGATGAAGCGCGCGCCACCGCCGTGCACAAGCAGACGACGCGGTATTTGACGCTCTTGTCGCCCTCGTTCGCGTATCGCTACGGCTCATCCGCTGCACAACCTGTAGACAAGGCGCCATCGCAAAAGCTCTCCAGCAGCCTCCGTGGCTACACAGGCGGCAACCTCCGACCAAGTCCTTACGGCGCCAGCGCACCCTACGGACTGGGCGAGGTGCATTTGCTGGCCTTCGATCCACAAGAGCCTCCAGCAGTCGACGAGACATGGACCCACGTGCGCATGCTCGACATGATGCGCCGGGCCAACGAGCGGCTCAGCAGTGTGTTGTTCCGCCAAGGCGGCGTACACATCGTCACAGACCACATTCGCACCCAGCTCGATCCAAACGAAGGCTCACGTTGGGCCATCATCTTGTCAGCCTTGTTGCTGTGTGCGTACTCGGTTGTGGCCGGGCCTGTGAATTTCGTCCGCTGGCGCAAGAAGGGCAAGCCCTTGTACGCGCTGATCACCCTCCCGATCGCCTCGGCGATTGCTTTCGCCGCGGTTGTGCTCGTGGGCGTCACAGCGAAAGGTTGTAGTGGTCGCGCACGCCACCTTACGGTCATCGAAGCGGGTGCGGGTATGAAGGTGGGCACGGCGCGACGCTGGCGTGGCTTCTTCGTCCCCTCTGCCCAGTCGCTCACCGTCCATGCGGGCAGTCCAGCCTCGGTGCTCGGGGTAGACATGCCCACCTATTCCGAGCAGGGCAAAGACCATTTGCTGGTCGATCGCAGCGGACTGCGCTTGGTGCGCTTTCAGCTGCGCCCTTGGCAGACCGAGGTCGTCCGCGAAGACGGCTTCGCCAAGCTCGGAGAGGGCATCGCCATCTCACCGAGCGGCGCCAGCGAGGTCAGCATCAACAACCGCAGCGGTCGCGACCTGCGAGGGGTCGTGCTTTGGCTCCCTTCAGGAGAGACGCGTTATCGCGAGCGAATCGAGAGCGGCGCCACCATCGCGAGCACCACTTTCAAGAAGGTCCGCGCTTTCAACCGCCTGGGCGGCGGGCGAGGCCTGGCTTACCACGCGCTCGATCCAGACGACATCCGCAGCGAGCTGAACGCAGCCTCCAAGGGGCTCTTCAAAGCGTGGGTCGCCACCCAGCGCGCCATCGCTTGGAAACGCGATTGGTTCCCCGACGACGTCCCCGTGCTGTTGGCCATGCTCGACGGTGGCGAAGGGCAGAGCGAAGACACCGGGTTACATATCGACAGCGATAGAGTCCTGATTCGGATTGTGGGATTTGGAGGCAGGCCATGAGCGGCGCTCGAGTAGGAGGCAGCGCCGGCTACCCGGCCATTCGCGTCCGGCACTTGTGGCATCGCTTCGGCTCCAAAGAGGTGCTCCACGACGTCACCTTCGACGTGCAACACGGTGAGATCTTCGGATTCATCGGTCCCAATGGGGCCGGCAAGACGACCACCATCAAAATGATGGCCACGTTGCTCGAGCCCATGGCTGGGCGGGTGGAAATCGATGGCATCGACGTGACCATGGAGCCCGAAGCGGTACGACGCGTCGTGGGCTACATGCCCGATCATGCGGGTGTGTACGACCGCATCACCGTGCGCGAGTACCTCGAGTTCTTTGCTGATGCTTACCAGGTGCGCTCGCTCGGCGTGGTCGATGCTGTGATCGAGCTGACCGACATCGTGCCACTGCAGGACCAGCTGGTGGCCACTTTGTCCAAGGGTCAGAAACAACGCCTTCAGCTCGCGCGCATCTTGGTGCACGACCCCAAAGTTCTGATTCTGGATGAGCCCGCCAGCGATTTGGATCCACGGGCGCGTATCGAGATCCGGGATCTGCTGCTCGATCTGCAGTCGCTCGGCAAGACGATTCTGCTCAGCTCGCATATCCTCAGCGAGCTCAGCGATGTCTGCACGTCGATCGGCATCCTCGAGCAGGGCCGGATGGTGGTCGCCGGACCCATTGGTGAGATCGCCGAGCGGCTGGCGGCGCAACATGACGCCCATGCACTCGGCCATGAGGCACCACCGCCCAGCCAAGGGTATGCGGTGTGGCAAGCACCGCCCGGTCAAGAAGGCGGCGAACAGGCTGCAGTGGAAGTTGCGGCGCGACCGCTGACTGCACCGCGAAGCCTGAAGATGCGGGTGCTGGGCGAACCGTCTGCGGCGGCGTTCTCGCTGAAGGGCTGCGCTGGAGTGCAGGACGTGCAGGTCGTGGGTACCGCCGTCCAAGTCGAGTACTTGGGGGGCGACGAAGCCGTGGCCGACATGGTCGCTCACTTGGTCCACCGCGACATCGGAGTGGTTGGCGTCGAGCAGGACCGCAACGAGCTCGAACGGATCTTTTTGCAAGCAACCAAACGCCAACAGCAGCAAAGGGGCGGGACGTGAGCGCACAGACTGGCGTCGAGACTCCTCGCGGGCCGGCTTCGCGCCGAATCGGCGACCGCGTCAAGTTCCGGTTCGATCGTTGGCGCGCAGAGCCCAATCCACTGTGGATGCGTGAGATGCGCCAATCAGCGCGTTTGCTTCGCACACCGCTGATCCTGATGGTGCTCACGCTGCTGGTCACCCTCTTGATGGCTTCGTTGGGAGGCTTGAAAGCGGGCGGCCAGAGCCCAGCGGAAGTGGGCGTGGTGCTCTTTCACGTGTTCTTTTCGCTGGCCTGGTTCGTGGTCACGCTGGTCGGTCCAGCGCTGGCGGCCAACGGCATCGCCTCGGAACGGGAGGGCAAGACCTGGGAAGCCGTGTTGTTGACGGGAATGCGCGCCAAGCACATCGCAAGCGGCAAGTTCTTGAGCGCTTTCACGGCGATTGCGATGTACATCGTGATGCTCGCGCCAGTGGGCGCGCTGCCCTTTTTGTTTGGCGGCGTGACGCCTGTCGAGGTCTTGGTCGCGTTCGTATTTCTGATGCTCATCGCGTTGTTGAGCGTGGCCTTCGGACTCGCTGTCAGCGCCAAGATGCAAAGCCTGCGTGGGGCCTTGCTCGTCACCTTGTTGGTGGCCGTTCCGCTGAGCGGGTTTCTGTTCATGATGTTGGGTGTCGGCCTGTCCGAAGCGGCGCACGACGCCTGGCGGGCCATCCCCAGAGAGCTACCGGTGTGGCTGCCAACAGCCTACGCACGCGCTCCCTTCGGGCTACGCTACGTGGTCTATCTGATTGCGCTTCCGCTCGCAGGCATCACGCTTCCCGCCTGGTTGCTGTACGAAATCACCCGCGCCAATCTCACGAGTCAGAGCGACGACCGATCGATCGGTTTGAAGCGCTGGTACTTGGTGGCGGCGGTCGTGTTGGCAGCCTGCGCCACCGTCCCCTTTTTCGACGTTCGGCCGCGCGACCGCGCCGGTGCCCTGATTGCAGGCATGTGCGGCTATTGCTTGTTCATTGCCTTCAATGCATTCCTGTTCGCGGGCGAGGCGATCGGACCGTCACGCCGCGTCAAGAAGATGCTGGAAAAAGCGGGCGCGTTGCGGCGTTTCCTGGCCCCGGGCGCTGGCCGCGTAGGGCAGCTTCAAACCCTCGTCAACCTGTTGGCGCTCGTGGCGATTGCGGCAGTCGGGGCGGTCTACATCAACGCCACCGCGGCGCCCCGAGCCACCCTTCAAACCGAGCAGATCATCGTCTTCACGGTCTACGCCGCAGGCTTCTCGGTCTTTCTGGTCGGCTTGGCGAGCTTGCTGCGCGCCCGCACCTCGAGCGCGCTGGTGGCCCGGGTGCTGCTGCTGGTGATGCTCTTCTTGATCACTGTCGGCCCTTGGATTCTGGCAGCGATTACCGGCTCCGTTTCGGGCAGCAGCTCCACCACTTCGGCTGGCTGGGCGGTGGCGGCACCTTCACCCGCGTACGTGTTCATTGCCGTGTTCGAAGCACTGCCCTCCGTAGCGCCAGGTGTCTCCATCGTTGCGAGCGTGGGCGCCTCGCTAGCCTATGCGATCCTCGGCTTGATGTTGCTGGCGCTGGCGTCACATCGTTGCCGCCAAGTCGTGCGAGAGCACGATATTCTGCTCGCTGAGGCCGACCGCCGACTCGCAGCCGAGGACGCTGTTCTGGCGGCTCAACAAGCCCACGCCGAACAGGCCGCGCTCGCCCAGCTCGAGCACCCTGCCGAAACTGCCGAACCTGAAGAACCTGCCGAACCTGAAGAACCTGCCGAGCCTGAGGAGCAGGGCGGGCCAGCCCAGTCTGAGGCTGACAGGCAAGACGGGCAAGACGAGCAAGACGAGCAAGACGAGCAAGACGAGCAAGACGAGCAAGACGAGCAACATGAGGCCGACAGCGAGCCAACCAATTCGGACGCTGACGACGCAGTAGGGCTAGACGCGGAGGATGCAGAACCAGCTCCTCCCAGCTCCGATGAGCCCTAAAAAGCAAAAAACGGCCGAAAACTGGGCACTTGTTCCGTTGTCAACTCGGGTTTCGCGTGCGAAGCTCCCGCTTCAACTGCGTTAGGGAGGAAGTCACATGCCAGGACCACAACTCAATCAGCTCAAGTTCGATCAATGTTGCAAGAATTGCTTCGCTGATTTGAAAGACGTTCAAGAGCTAGGTCGCATTTTGCACGGGCTCGTCGCAGCCAGCCCATTCATGATCCTCTTTGGCAGCGACCCGGTCGACGTCGCCGTGTCTGTAGGCTCGCAGGATTGGGACTTGTGGCAGAGCGCCACCAACTCGGTTCCCAAGATCGTACGCGCCAAGTGTCAGCAACTCTGTGCATTCGAGCTCCTCAACCACCCCGGCGGCGATCTGGCGAGGTTCTGGCGCGAGATGTACAACAGCTTCGGCTAGACAGCTGCCAGCTGCACGGTTCCAAGTGTTTGGCGGGCTCTTGTCTCGAGGGCTCATCGCAGTTGGACAGCACCGCAGAGACGGTGCGTGAGCACTTGTGCAAATGAACGCACCGTCCACGCATGCTGGCTTGCTCGATCCGAGCTTTGTACGAGAGCTCGAGGTGCTGCGGCGTCGCCTCGAAGTTCGCGCTCGCTCGGGACAAGCAGGAGAGCACCTCGCCAAACGGCGCGGCGGCTCAGCAGAGTTTCACGAACACCGTAGCTATTGCGCTGGCGACGACCTGCGCCGGATCGACTGGGCCGCCTATGCCCGGTCAGGCGAGCCCGTCGTCAAAGTGTTTCGGGCTGAAGAGGACGTCATTGCGCGCTTGCTCTGCGACGCGTCGGCCTCATTGGGCATGGGCGAGCCCAGCAAGCTCTTGGTTGCGCGCAGGCTCGCAGCGGCCATCGCGTACATGACCCTAGCCGACGCCGAGCGTGCGCAGGTGGTGGTGACCGCAGGCGGTGCCATCCGCGAGCACAGCCCGTCGCGAGGTCGCGGCGCCCTGGCCAAGGTTCTGCGCAACCTCGAGCAAATTCGCCCCGGGGGCACGACCGATCTGGCCAGCGCCATCGACTCGATCGTGCGACGGAGTAGCAGGCCCGGCCTGCTGGTCGTGCTCAGCGACTTCTTCGATCCGGGCGGTGTGCTCAGCGCGCTGACGCGGGCGTCGACGGCAGGTCATGACGTAGCGCTCTGTCAGGTCGTCACCCCTGAAGAGGTGCATCCCGAAGGCGAAGGCGACTGGCAGCTCGAAGATGTCGAGACGGGCGAGCGCATCGAGCTGACATTGGATGCAGCCGCCATCGACGCTTATTCAAAACGCTTCGCAGGCCTCTGCCAACAGTTGCGCAGCTGGGCCCGCAGCCGCGGCGGCACCTACGTGCGCGTGCGCACTGACGAGTCGCTCGAAGAAGCGGTCCGCCGCATGGTCAGCAGGAGCGTGGACTGAAGTGGAGCTGCTGGGACCAAGCGCGCTCGGCCTGCTGGCACTCTTGCTGCCGTTGGTATTGCTCTACATCCTCAAGATCCAGCGTAAGCGCCGAGCCGTGGCCTCCACTTGGCTGTGGCAACAAGCCAAGCGCGATCTGATGGCGCGATCACCATTCAGGCGGCTGGTGGTGCAGCTGCCACTCATTCTGCAGGCCTGTGCACTGATTGTCTTGGCGCTTGCGGCAGCCCGCCCCGCCACCCGCGGCAAGACCATCAGCGGTGACCACATCGCCATCATCGTCGACACCAGCGCCTCGATGTCCGCCCGCGACCAACAAACGGGCAAGACCCGAATTGCGCTCGCCAAGACCGTAGCCCGCGAGCTGGTGCGCAGTCTGCCACCAGGAAGCGACGCGATGATCCTCGATGCTGGACGCGACCCCCCGATCGCGTTTCCCGCAGACCCCCACACCCCCCCCATGCACACCGCCATCAACGCGATCACGGCGCGTCACGTCGAAGGCGATTTGGGCGCCGCGATCGGCCTGGCGGTCAGTCGCCTCAGCCAACAAGGTGGCAGGCGCCAGATCTACGTCGTCACTGACGGCAACCTGGCCCGCGCGGCCCCCTTGAAATCCACAGCGGTCCCCATCGAGCTCATCAGCGTTGGTCATCCGACGGACAATGCCGCCATCGTCCGTGTCGACGTGCGCGCCGGCGAGCACCCAGTGCTCAAACGCGATCAAGTCCAAGCCTTCCTGCTGATCGCCAACTACGGCAAGCGAGCGCGCGAGCTGTACGTGACGATGAAGCAGCGCAATGCCTCGGACACCTTGGCGTCGCGCAAGGTGCTGGTCAAGCCTGGACAGAAGCTGCCCGTGGTGCTGACCTTCAACCCCGCCCCAGGCGATTACGGCACGGGCCTGAGCTTCGACATCTCCCCGCACGACGCCATGCCGGTCGATGACGTGGCCTTCGGACGGGTGCCGGCTGGGCGCGCGCTGCCCGTGTACTACGGCGTCGACGGTGACCCGGACTACTGGCTGCTCAAGGCGTTGGCTGCCGACCGTGATGCCGACGTGCGGCGTGGCTCAGTCGGTCAGCTGCTTGCTTCGCGCGCGATGCCGCACGACGCATTCGTCATCGTACAAGGCGCATGCCCAGTGGGAATCGGCGGCGGAGACTTGCTCGTCATCGATCCGCCACCAGGCGACTGCTTCGGCACCATGGTGGGCGCCCCCATCGAGGGCGCCCTGATGACATCGTGGCGCGAGAAAGACGACGCCCGGCTCAAGTGGATCAACCGCATCGAGTACCCCTTCGTCGGCAAAGCGCGCCTGCTACGAGCAAGCAGCAAGCGACAAGAGCTCATGCGCACCGACAAGGGCGTAGTCGTCACGGACATCTCGAGTAACGCGCGCTACGCCACACTGCTCGGTTTTGCCCCA
Organism: uncultured Polyangiaceae bacterium; assembly: GCA_964599485.1. GTDB lineage: Bacteria > Myxococcota_A > Polyangia > Polyangiales > Polyangiaceae > JAPYTK01. The sequence continues at coordinate 8,681 of CAZRGL010000204.1, read as the reverse complement.
GGCGAGACGGCCTGGCCCAAGGACGTCGGCTTCGTGTTGTTCGTCCGTAATCTGCTCGAGCAGGCACGGCTTCATCGCTCGACCGGGATCAGCGGGCCTGCCCGGGCCGGACAGCCTCTGCGGGCTGCGGTTCCCATCGCCGTCAAAGAGGTTGTTGTCGAGCGCCCAGACGGCAAGAAGAGCAAAGTCGTAGCCCGCAAGGGCCTGGCCGTGGTGCCTGACGTGCAGCAGGTGGGCCTGTACCTGCTCAGCTGGAGCGCGCCGCAAGCTGGCGCTTTCATCACCGCTGTCAATTTGGCCTCGGCCGCTGAGAGTGACCTGACCAGGACCCCGAAGCACACCGCATCGGCAAGCCTCAAGCTCAGCCATGCCGAGCGCGCCATGACCAACCACCGCGAGCACAGCTGGCTGTTGGCCATCCTCGCGCTGATCTTCATCGTGTTCGATGTCTGGTATCTCACACGTCGGCCCAGAAAAAAGCGCCTCACGGAGGCGGCACCAGCGGGCGCTGCGACTGGGAAGCTCACGGGGGGACAAGCCTCGTGAGCGGGCAGTTGCTCCTGGGCTACGCCCCACTCGCAGCGCTGACGGTCGGCTTGCTGACCATCGCGCTCGTAGTCCGTCACGGGCTGCGCCAAGCGCAGCTCGGAAAACGGCCGGTCTTGCTGGGAGCGCTGCTGCTGAGCGCCCTGCCCGGGCTATATGTTGGGCTCAATTGGGCCCGTGTTCTGCCAGAGAGCTATGTGCGCTTTGGCAAGCCCTGGGCGGCCATCGTGGGCTTCGTGGCCATGGCCTTCGTTGCCATTCGTCTCGCGCAACACGGCAAGCGAGGCAGCCGAACCCGCAGCTTGCTATCCGATTTTCTGGTCGGCGCTGCAGTGCTGGCCAGCGCATTGGCTGCAACCGAGCCACAGCTCGGACGACCGATGGACCGAATGGCAATCATTGCGGTAATCGACCGCAGCCGCTCGATCGACCTCGTCGCATCCGCCGAGCGACGGGTCAAACGGGAGCTCGCGGCCGCCGAGCACAGCATGCGCGAGGACGATCGCATCGGCACAGTCGTCTTCGGCTCCGAGGCGGCTACCGAAGAGCCGCCGCGCCCCAAAACCACCACGCCAAGCCCCCAGCGTGTCGACATTGGGCGCGATGGAACCGACATCGCCGCGGGACTCAAACGGGCGCTTGCTGACGTGCCCCCGGATGCAGCCGCTCGCTTGGTGTTGATATCGGATGGCGTCGCGACGCGAGGTGACGTGATGAGCGCCGCCGCCGCGGCGCTAGCCGCCGAAATTCCCATTGACGTGCTGCCCCTCGAGCAGCGCGACATGGCCGACGTGCGGGTGGTGAGCTTCAGCGCGCCGACCCACGCTACCGAAAAAGAAACGCTGGGAATGCGGGTGGTAATCGCCTCCCCGCAAGCGACCCAAGTCGAGGTCCGCATCAGCCAGAACGGAGCGCTGGTCGACGCTTTCACCACCAAGGTCAAAGCGGGCGAGACGGTGGTCGGCCGCGAGCTCGAAGCGAGCAAGCCTGGGCTGCACCGCTACGACGTTGCCATCAGCGCCGTAGACAAGCGCCTCGACGAAAACGTCGAGGACAACACCGCTAGCGCCTTCGTGCGCGTGCGCGGTCAAGCCCGCGCTTTGGTCATCGACGGCTACGGCACCGCCAAGACCGAGTTCATCGCGGCATCACTGCGGGACGCCAAGTTCGTCGTCGACGTGGGCACGGCAAGCGCGGTGCCTGGCGACATCGGGCACATGGCGCGCTTTGATCTCATCGTCCTGAGTGATGTGCCCGCCCACCACCTGGCGCCAGGCCAGATCGAGGCGATGGCCAGCTACGTGCGCGACCTGGGGGGCGGGTTGTTACTCGTCGGCGGCGATCGGAGCTTCGGGCCGGGAGGCTACGCGCGAACACCGCTCGAAGAGATTTCCCCGGTGTCCTTCGATCTCAAACAGGAGCGCCGCCGCGCCAGCTTGGCCGAAGTCATCATCATCGACATATCTGGATCGATGGCGATGCGTGTGGGGGCGCACAGCAAGCTCGAGCTGGCCAACGAGGCTGCCGCCCGTTCAGCTTCGCTTTTGGGCGCTGGTGACCACTTGGGCGTATTGCATGTCGATACCCGTCCAATGTGGAGCGTCCCGCTCGGACCGGTCACCGACAAGAAGGCCATCGACACGGCCATCCGTAGCGTGGGCCCCGGGGGCGGTGGGATCTACGTCGATGTCAGCATGGACGAGGCCTATCCAGCCCTGCGGCGCGCCCAGGTCAACCTCAAGCACGTGCTGCTGTTCGCGGACGGAAACGATGCCGAGCGGATTAGCCCAGCGGTTCAAAACCAAGTTGCTGCGGCCCATCGCTCGGGGATTACGACCAGCTGCGTAGCGCTCGGACGCGGCCGCCACGTCCCCGATCTCGAAGAGATGTCGCGTCGCGGTGGGGGGCGTTTCTACATTGTCGAAGACGCCACGCGGCTACCAGCAGTCTTCGCTCAGGAGACCATCTTAGCGGCACGCTCCGCCCTCGTGGAGCGCTCCTTCAGGGCTGCCCCAGGCATCGGCTCACCCATCATGATCGGAGTGGACCTCGCCAAAGCACCTGCGTTGGAAGGCTACGTCGTCACCATCGCCAAGGCGCGGGCAGACGTGCTGCTTCACGCTCCAGAAAGCGACCCATTGCTCGCCGTGTGGCAGGCTGGCTTGGGACGGGCCGCCGTCTTCACCAGCGACTTGAAGAATCGCTGGGGCAGCGCTTGGACTCACTGGCAGGGCGGAGCCCGCTTGCTCGCACAAACAGCACGGCACGTGGTTCGCCGCCAAGACGAACGCAACGTCCAACTCGAAGCGAGCGTGTCTGCCGGTGAGCTGCATTTGCGCGCTACGGTCGTCGGTGACGACGGCCGTTTGCAGTCTTTTCTGCGGCTTCAGTCCTCGGTGCGCGGGCCAGGTGGCTTCAAACGAGACCTTCCACTGGATGCGGCTGGTCCTGGCATCTACACCGCCTCGCTACCCATTACGCAACCAGGCGCCTACATCGCGGTCGCTCGCGACGAGCTGAGAGGGCGAATCGTAGCGACGACCGGAGCGGTGCTCACGAAGGGCGAGGAGCTGCGCCCCAGCGGCACCGACTTTTCCACGCTCGAACGAATCGCAGAGCTCACCGGCGGCAAGCGTCGTGACACCATCGCGGGGATTTTCCGCGATCGAGCAGCGCGCCGTTTTGCCTACCAGGACATCACGGTCGTGTTGCTATTCATTGCCGCCATCGCCCTGCTGTTGGCTATTGGCGCACGCCGGCTCGCTGTGCCGGAGATCGTCAGCAAATGGGTCAGCAAGATGGTCCGCTGGCGCCCGTGGACCGCGGCAGGGCTCGAGGAGGCGGCAACGGCAGGCGGCCCTTCTGCCACCTTGGCTTCGTTGCTGGAAACCCGACAGCAACAGCGAGCCGAATCTCGTTCGAGTGAAACCCAAGCAGCCGAGCCTGCCAAGCCTACCAAGCCCGCTGAGCCTGCCGAGCCCGCCAACACGATGGAGCGCCTGTCCCGGCGCAAGCGCCAGCCGGCCTCTGTCGAATCCACCCCGGCACGCCCGGAAGAGCGCCTGGTTCAACCACCAATAGCTCGAGCAACGCCGCCGCGTGCCCAACAAGCAGCCGTCCCGCCTCCCCCACCAGCACCAGCACCACAACCCGCCACAGGCAAGCAAACAGGCGACGATCAACCACCACGCACCGCCGCAGAAATCCTCGCCGCTCGCCGCAAAAAGCGTCGCCCCCGCTAGAGCCGCAGAACCCGGACCCGGACGCGGACGCGGACGCAAACTCGGACGCGGACTCGGATGCGCCCCCGGACGCGGACTCGGACGCGGACCCGGACCCCGACGCGGACGCGCACCCGGACGCGCACCCGGACGCTGACCCGCACCCGGACCCAGACCCGCACCCGAACTCGGACCCGCACCCGGACCCGAGCGCGGGTCGCGCCCCGCGCAAGATCCGCAGATAGCGCAGCCGTTCATCCAGCCATCTTCATTGGGCCCGAAACGCGTCTTTCGCGCCTCCGCGCGCAATGCTCGCGACGTTCCAGCTGACGGGCCCACAGCGTCAAACCCTAGGCTGATGGTCGCAGGTCTCGCGGGGGCGCGCGCACCGGTGGCACTTTTGGTGAAAAGCAGCCATTGCAGAGCGGGCGCTCATGCGGTCGGCAAATCCCGCAGGCGCAAGCGCAGGCTTGGCGCAGTTTGGGTGAGAGACGTTTCGCAACAAATGGGTTGACTTTCAATGCAACTTCATGGTGTCGAGGCGCACGATTGTCGCTATTTGACCGACCGACGGCTGGCAACAAATGGGTCGACACTGGATGCAAGTCTTGCCTCGCCCTGCCTTTTGTTCGCTGCGAAGTGGCCCATTTTGCCCCAAGTGGCGGTTTTTTCGACGCGGCACAATCGTTGCGACGCGCCCGGATGGCGCGAAGCGTCAGCCTTCAGGGGTAACGCATCGCGCCGGAGATCGCTTTGTCGAGGCTCGGTGCCGGGCCTCAAACGGCGGGCGTGCGTCCGCAACCGCAGTCCTACTGGAGGCCATCAGATGTCTAACTGGAGATTGACGACCAGAACATTGGGGGTGTTGCTGCTAGGCGGCACGCTCGCTTTTGCGGCATGCGGAGGTGAGGGACCGGCTGGGCCAGCTGGCGCCCCCGGCGTGGACGGAACCAACGGAACCGACGGCGCCGACGGCAAGGACGGCGAAAACGGTACTGACGGAAGCAATGGCTCGAACGGGTCAAACGCAACCGATGGCACCGACGGAACCGATGGAACCGATGGCACTGATGGCACCGATGGTGAGAACGGCGACCCCGGTGGCAACGTCGAGATCACCGATCACCACGGCACCGACTACTTGCAAGCCGAAGCCCTAGCGCACGACAACAAGTCGTACGTCAACGCCACCATCAGCAAGGCCACGATCGATGCCGCTGGTGTCGTGACGATCGATTTCGCGGTCGAGGACGCAGACAAGAATCCCGTGACCGGCATCGCCAAGATCAGCGCCAACCTCGCCAAGCTCCAGCCACCTGTCACCGGCGAAGCGTTCAACAAGTGGGTGCCCTACGTCTATCGCTCCCAAAAAGTCGAGGACAGCGGCTTCCCGCAGCCAAAGGACACGGAGGCCGACCAAGGCTACAAGGAGAACGACGGCACCCTGACCGACAATGGCGACGGCACGTACAAGTACGTGATGAAGACCAACGTCAAGAGCGTGACCACGCCGGTTGGCCAGCAGGCGATCACCTACGATGCGACCCTGACACACCGCGTATCGATCATGATGGGCGGCCATAGCGGCCCCACCGCGAGCCCCCATCTGGACTTCGTTCCCGACGGCTCGAACGTTACGGAAACGCGCGACATCGTCCCGACCTCCGCCTGCAAGAACTGCCATGGCCCCGATTTTCACGGCCACGGCGGCGATCGCGTCACCAACGAGAACTGCGTAACCTGCCACACCACCGGCACCATCGATCCGCACAGCGGCGAGACGATGGACATGAAGGAGATGATCCACAAGATCCACGCCGGCGGCGAGCTTGCATCCATTCCGGGCGCGGACGGCATCGTCTGGGACGACCCGAGCACGACGGAAGACGAGTCAGCCGACAACGGCAAGTACATCATCTACGGCTACAAGAACTACTCGCACGAGTGGTGGAAGGTCGCTTTCCCAGCGGTCATCGAAAACTGCACCAAGTGCCACACCGGCAACGGCGCGAACGTCGACAACTGGAAGACCAAGCCCTCGCGACTCGCCTGCGGCTCATGCCACGACACCATCGATTGGGCCGCTGGCACCAACCACGGCGGCGGCGCGCAGACCAAGGACGACAACTGCGCCTCTTGCCACCCGGCTACCGGCAACATCACCGCGATCATCTATCCCGTCGAGACCTCCCACGACTGGATGAAGGGCTGGGAGACCAAGCATGAGGAACGCATGCCGGAATTCGAGGTCGACCTGAAGGTGTCTGCACCGGGCAACACCAAGTACTTCGTGGCTGGCGAGAGCCCGGTCGTGACCATTGCCCTCAAGGACAAGGAGAACGGCGACGCACTGCTGGATATGTCCGCCATCGACTCTGGAACGGCCGAGGGCTGCGGTCTGGCTGCTGGTGTTTGCACCACGGCCAGAGACGGCAAGCTGGCTTCCGACAAGCTGATGGTGCACGGCCCGCGTGGCAACCGCCGCCCGGTTCTGACCACCAATGCGCGAGTCAAGATCGTCAGCAATGGCGCCGGACCCTTCGCCATCACGGCAACGGCCGACTTGTCCATTTCCTTCGACGGGGGCAAGGATGTCTACAAGACCACCAATGGTGGCTATGTGATCGACGGCACGGTAACCGTCTCGGTTCCCGCGGCGACCTACACCAGCGCGCAGCTCGTCACCTTGCTCAACGACGATGCCGACTTCGCCGCCCGCGGCATTGCCGTGGTCGACGCAGCAGGCATGCTGGAGCTCCGGAGCCGCCAGCTCGGCGACTTCCCGTCGATTCAGCTGCTCGACGGCGCTGTCACCACGACGGTGTTCAACGGTGACACCGCAGTCAAGACGATGAGTGGCTACTATGTCTACGCGCACTTCGGCGTGAGCAGCGGTGACCCGAAGGTGACCTACTCGCCGACTAATGTCAGCTACACCTTGGACCCGGTCGACGACCTCGAGCCCGGCACCTACGTGGTGTCCGTCGAAATCGCCGATCGCGGCCGCAAGAGCAGCAGCGATTACAAGACGCCGAGCGTCGCCAAGCTGACGTTCCAGGTCGGTCAAGAAACCGAGGAGCTGGTACCCGCCGGCAACTGCGCCTCTTGCCACCAGAATGAGTCGGGCAAGGGCTACATCCTCGACTTCGCACGGCACTACAAGATCTTCGACGACACGGCGATCGATCAGTGCGGCGCCTGCCACGACAACTACTCGCAGAAGACCACGGGCGGGATCTATGGCGGCAAGCCCATCGGCAAGCGCGTCCACGCCATCCACTACGGCTCCAGCCTCAACTACCCATTGCTCACGGTCGACTACGGCGGCGGCGACCCAGTCAAGGGCCGCAACTGGGAGATCACGCTTCCGCAAGACGTGCGCAACTGCGAGAGCTGCCATGCCAGCGGCACCACCAGCGGCTCGTGGAAGACCAATGCAGGTCGGCTAGCCTGCAGTGGTTGCCACGATTCGGATTCGGCTCAGGCGCACTACAAGCTGATGACCTACGACCCGACGCCCGATGCCCCGTGGAACGGCGACGAAGAAGAGAGCTGCAAGGTCTGCCACTGAGTCTGGCCGCAGCCGGGCCCTAGCGCGCATTGGGGCCTAGAGCCAAGGGGCGGCGCCTTCGGGCGGCGCCTCTCCGCTTTTGTGTGGCGCTATGTGCTAGGAGCACGCTCGAGGGCCGCGAGCTCCTCGAGGATCAAAGGTCGGCTGTTGCTCAGTCGATGGTCGTCGTCGACCTCGATGAGCTTCGCGCTGGTCTGAGCGGCAAACTGGCGGGACCACGCAATTGGCACGACATCATCGCCGAGACCATGGATGATGGTGGTCGGTGCCACGGCTACGAGCTGCTCGAGCGGCAGGTTGGGCGGCTCGGCACGGCCGAGCGCTGGAGCACAGAGCAACAAGCCGAGTGGGGGCTTGGCGGCCCGCATGGAAGCGAGCACCGCGGTGATGCCTCCGTAGCTCGAGCCGACCACCAATTGAGGCTCGCCCGCAAGAATTTCGCTTACCACTTCTACGCGCCGCGCGAGGTCGAGTCCGCGGCAGTCAGGTGCCGTCAGCTGATAACCTGCGCCCGCGATGGCTTGTGCTTTGCGCCCATTGGGTCCCGATTCGAGACCATGACAGAACAGGACGCGCGGACGGCCCTTGTTTGTGGCTGGCGAAGCGATCTCAGAGTTCCTTGAGGACGGCGCAGTTGTGGATGTCGAGGTAGACGTGCACGCGCTTTCCTTTGCTCGTCTGCACGTTGTAGCTCAGGCCTTTGGTAGCAAATGCGAAGCCCGGATCGAGCGTGGCTTGAAAGGTGCCGGTGACGCCCTTACTTTTCATGATTTTCCCGATTTGCTTGGCGGAGCATTTGGGGATGGGCGTGCCGGGCACGTTTGGGTAGGCCTTCTTTACGCCCCACATCTCTTCCCGAAAACCAACCGAGTTGAAGAGGTACTTCTTGATCGACTTCTTACGCTTGGTGACGCTCGAAGAGCCCACCAAGGCGGGCGAAAAGAACTCGATGGTCATGATCGAGCCGCCTTTCAAGAAATCGCACGTCCCATCGGTCTTCATGTTGAGGATGGTGATTGAGTAGAGCTTGGCGTCGCGCCGCCATTTGCGTGCCCGCTTGGCGAGCTTGGCGATGACCTTGTCTGGGTTCGTCTTCTTGCCGTTGATGCCGAAGCGCTTGAAGCTCGACTTGCCTGATCCACTAGAGCCACGGCTGCCTAGCAACCGGCCAATGATGGGCACGTCGATCCCGAAGACGGTCTGGGCAATTACAGTGCCTGCAATGACCAAGCTCATCAGTCCGCCGAGCACGATCCCGATGAGCCGGCCGCCCATCAACTTCGCCATCATCGAGCCACCTGCGCGACTCGCGCCACCCATCGGTCCACCGGGGGGCGGACCAC
>CAZRGL010000203.1:0-16594 GCA_964599485.1 uncultured Polyangiaceae bacterium | reverse complement strand
GAGTCGGACGTCCTCGGCCAAGACACGACCGTGCGGACCAGTGGGCGCGACGTCACCAAGATCCACACCAAGCTCACGAGCAAGCCGTCGCGTTGCGGGGGCCGCGGGGATCGGCCTGCCAGCGTCGGGTCGTCTTGGCTGCGGCGCTGGCCCAGGTTGCACAGGATGCGCCGCACGGCTGGGCTGTCGAGGTGCTGTGCTGGCTTGCTCAGCCGCCGCCCCATCCTGCTCTGCTTTTTTGGCTGTCTCAATCACCGCCAGGACATCGCCCACACAAAGCGTCGCGCCCGCTTCGCCACCGAGTGAGATGACCTTGCCGCCGACCGGCGACGGAATGGTCACCGCTGCCTTGTCAGTCTCGATGTCTACCAGCGGAGCGTCTTCGGCGATGATGTCGCCGGCTCGTACGTGCCACTGCAGGATCTCACCCTCGTGGATGCCTTCACCGAGATCGGGGAGTTTGAACTCGTACACACTGGCCTCCTTCCGAGCCGCCCTCAGAAGTCGATTGTTTCGTTGATGGCCCGGCGGACCTGTGCCGCGGACGGCATGTACATCGCCTCGCGCCCGAAATAGGGCGTGACGACATCGTAATGGGTGACGCGTTTGACTGGCGCCTCCAGATAGAGCAGGGCCTCGTCGTTGATTCGCGCAATGATCTCCGAGGCGAGGCCGAGTGACTTCGGGGCCTCTTGTACGATGACGCAACGGCCTGTCTTCTTGACCGACTCGACTTTCGTGTTGCTGTCCATTGGGGCAATCGACAGGAGGTCAATCAGCTCGATGCTGATGGAATGTTCTTTCTGTGCCTCTTCGATGGCCGGCAAGCAGGTGCGCATCATGGCGCCCCAGCTCACCACGGTCAGATCGCTGCCCTGTTGGACGATCTGGGCTTTTCCGAGCTCCATGCACTCTGGTGAATCGGGGACCTCTTCACGAAAAGCGCGGTACGAACGCTTTGGCTCGAAGAACACGACCGGATCCGGATCACGGATTGACGCGACCAGCAGTGCGCGGGCGTTGCGCGGGCCTGAGGGGATGACCACTTTGACGCCAGGTAGGTGCGCGAAGAGCGCCTCGCGGCTTTCGGAATGATGCTCGAGAGCGCGTACGCCACCGCCGTAAGGAGCCCGGACCACCAGCGGCACGCTGAGCTTGCCCTGGGTGCGTGAACGAAGACGCGAGCCGGTGCCCTCGAGCTGCGGAATCATCAAGTACGAGAAGCCTGAGAACTGCATTTCGGCGACCGGACGAAGACCGGCGATCGCCATGCCGATGGCTGTTCCGATGATCCCTGACTCGGCCAAGGGCGTATCGAGCACACGCTTCGCGCCGAACGTTTTGATGAGCCCGTCGGTCACGCGAAAGACGCCGCCGTCGAGGCCCACGTCCTCGCCCATGATCAGCACGCGTTCGTCCGCCTCCATCTCTTGCCGCAGCGCGAGATTGAGCGCCTGGACCATGTTCAGCTTAGCCATCGGCGCGCTCCAGTCGCAGGTTGTTCAAGAACGCTGCCCGTTGCGCTTCGATCTCGTCACTTCTCGTGCCGAAGACATGATCGAAGGGAGCGTCCGGTTTGAAGACGTGCTCAGATTCAAAGCGTTTCACAGCTGTCTCGATCTCGCTCTTGAGCTCGACCTCCAGCTCTTGCTCCTTGTCATCATTCCAGAGGTTTTGGTCGTCGAGGTAGCGGCGAAAACGCAGCAGCGGATCACGCGGCCACCATTGCTGCTCTTCCGCTTCGTCTCGGTACTTCTTGGGGTCGTCCGCGGTCGTATGCATCATCAGGCGGTAGGAGATTGCCTCGATGAGTGTTGGCCCCCCTCCGCTGCGGGCACGCGCCAGGGCATCTTGGGTCGCCTTGTACATCGCCAGTGCGTCGTTGCCGTCGACCTGGATCCCTTCGAAGCCATACGCGATGGCCTTCTGGGCGATCGTTTCCGAAGCCGTTTGGGCTTCGCGCGGCACCGATATCGCCCAGCCATTGTTCACACAGATGAAGACGACTGGTGCGCGCCACACCCCAGCGAAATTCGCCGCCTCGTGGAAGTCGCCCTGCGACGAAGCGCCGTCACCGAGATAGGCGACCACTGCCGTGTCCTCTTCACCGAGCTGCTGCATGGCAAAGCCGATGCCAACTGCGTGCGGTAGCTGTGAGCCGAGGATGACTTGAATCGGCAGGGTGCGCGCGTCGATCCCCAAAGGGCTGCCTTCTTCGTAGCCGTTGTAATAGAGCAATGCCGACTCCAAGGGCTCGCCGCGCATCAGTCGCGCCGGGAGCTCTCGGTAGGTGCCCACCAGCCAGTCGCTGGAGCGCATCGCCAAGGCAGGGGCGCACACGGCGGCCTCGTGCCCCGTGGTTGGAGGAAAGGTTCCGATCCGGCCTTGACGCTGAAGTTTGAGCATCCGCTCGTCTACCCGGCGGCCAAGGAGCATGGCTCGGTAGAGCGTGAGGAGCTGCGGTTCGGATAGCGCGGGCGCCAGCGCGCTGTCGACGGTGCCGTGCTCGTCGAGGATTTGTAGATGGGAGACGTTGAAGCGTGCGGTTTCGCTCACAGGCATGACAATTCCGAGGGTTTGACGAGTCGATTTGCCATGTCGGATGCAGCTGTCGTGCCAGGTCGCTTGAGCGGCGAAAAACCTACCTTTTGTCTCAGTGAGGCTGCCGGCTGTGCAGCTGCTTGCACGGCTGCCACGGGCAAAACGACAGACTGTGCAAGGTCGTGCATTTTTTTGCTCAGTTGCTGCGGGCCAGCGCTCGGTTGCTCAACGATGCGTCTCTGCGTTGACGGCGCGGCGGCCCGGCCGTAATCCGCATGCCATGTCCTGTCGTTTATTCGCGCTGGTGCTTCTTGGTCTGCTCATCGGGTGCCCACCGCCGCCGTTTGTTCCGCCGTCGCCGCCTGCGCCGCCGACCGCGACAGCCACGGCCAAGCCGATGGCCCATCCACGCACTGAGAAGCGCTCGGTCCAGGACGCCTACCACGGCGTGAGCGTGCGCGATGACTACCGCTGGCTAGAAGATTGGAAGGACCCTGAAGTCAAGAAGTGGAGCGGCGAGCAGAATGCACATGCCCGCTCAATTCTCGATGCACTGCCCCACGTGCCGGCCATTCGTGGCAGGCTCGACGCCATTTTACGGGCGTCATCGACCAGCTATGACCATGTCTCCTCGAGCGGCGGAAAGCTGTTCGCCATCAAGCATCAGCCGCCGAAGCAGCAACCCTTCTTGGTTGTCATGGACTCGCTGGGCGCGGTGGACAGCGCTCGGATCATCGTCGATCCCAACACGATCGACGCCAAGGGCACCACGGCCATCGACTGGTTTGTTCCCTCCCATAGCGGCAAGCTCGTTGCCGTCTCACTCTCGAAGGGGGGCACCGAGAGCGGCGACCTGCACATTTACGACACGCAGAGTGGCAAACAAGTCCATGAGGTGATCGAGCGGGTAAACGGTGGAACCGCCGGCGGCTCGCTCGCTTGGAGCCCCGACGACAAGAGCTTCTTCTACACGCGCTACCCCCGCGGAAAGGAGCGCCCAGCCAAGGACATGAGCTTCTACGTTCAGGTCTATCATCACGTGCTTGGTAGCTCGGGCGACAAAGACAGCTACGAGCTCGGCAAGAACTTCCCGCGCATTGCCGAGATCGAGCTGGTGATGCATCAGCCCAGCGGACAATTGCTCGCTACCGTGCAGAAAGGCGACGGCGGTGAGTTCGCCCACTACCTTCGGGGCAAGACCGGCCGGGGCTGGAAGCAATTCAGCGACTACGGCGACAAGATCATACAAGCTGCGTTTGGTGCCAAGCGCGACCTCCTCGTGCTGTCTCGCAAGAATGCGCCTCGGGGCCAAATCCTCAGCATGCCGATCGCCAACCTCGATCCAGCCAAAGCGAAGGTGCTGATCGCCGAAGGGAAAGACACCATCGTGTCGAGCTTCTGGAGTGCGCCGTCGGTGCTAGCTACGGACAAGAAGCTCTATGTTTTGTACCAGCTAGGCGGCCCCTCCATGATTCGGGTGTTCGACCACAGCGGCGCACCGGTCGAAGGGCCCAAGCAGCTTCCTGTGGCCGCTGCTGGCGGCATGACGCGCCTTGGGGGCGACGACATTCTCTTCGAGAACAAGTCCTTCGTCGAGCCGCCAGCTTGGTATCGTTTCGAGGCGGCAACAGGAAAGACGACCAAGTCCGCGTTGGCCACCGACTCACCGGTCGATATGCGCAAGGTGCAGGTCATCCGTGAGATGGCGACCTCCAAAGACGGCACCAAAGTGCCCGTCAACATCCTTCTGCCACCTGGCAGCAAGCGCGACGGAACAGGACGCTGTGTCATCAACGGCTACGGTGGTTACGGTGTGAGCCTGGCGCCGCGTTATCGGCCCTATTACGCTGTTCTGATCGAGCAGGGGGTTTGCTACGCGGTGGCCAACTTGCGTGGGGGAGGGGAGTTTGGCGAGACTTGGCACCGAGAGGGCAATCTCACCAAGAAGCAAAATGTGTTCGACGATTTTGCTGCCGTGATCGAGCACATGGTCGCGCGCAAATACACCGCGAGCGACAAGCTCGCCATCATCGGTGGCAGCAACGGTGGCTTGTTGATGGGTGCCACCATGGCCCAACATCCCACGCTCATGAAGGCAGTCGTGTCGTTTGTCGGCATCTACGACATGTTGCGGGTGGAGCTGTCGCCCAATGGTGCGTTCAACGTCACCGAGTTTGGCACCGTCAAGAAGCCCGACCACTTCAAGGCGATGTTCGCTTACTCGCCCTACCACAACCTCAAAGACGGCGTGGCCTACCCCGCCACGCTGCTGCTGACGGGCGAGAACGACCCGCGTGTCGATCCCATGCAGTCGCGAAAGATGGCGGCTCGATTGCAAGCCGCCTCCTCGTCGAGCGCACCCATCTTGTTGCGTACAGCAGCGGATGCGGGCCACGGCGGGAGCAGCTCGCTGACTGAGCGGGTCGCCCAGACCACCGACGCTTACGCGTTCATCTTCAAGCAACTGGGCGTCGACTACAAAGATCCCGGCGCACAATGAGCAGCTGCGAGCAGCGAGTGGCAACCATGACCAAGCAAGCATTTGACAACGAGCAATGCCTAGAAGAACAAACGGCTGCGATTCTCGAGCGCGTGGAGCAGTCCGAGAACAAGCTCTACTTGGAATTCGGTGGCAAGTTGTTGTTCGACTACCACGCTGCTCGGGTGCTTCCGGGGTTCGATCCGAACGTGAAGATGCGGCTTCTTCAGAGGCTCAAGGACAAGGCGGAGATCATCTTGTGCATCTATGCTGGTGACATCGAACGTCGCAAGGTGCGGGCCGATTTCGGCATTACTTATGACTCCGACGCGTTCAAGCTCATCGACGATCTGCGGGACTGGGGGCTCGATGTGCGGGCGGTGGTCATTACCCGCTTCGCCGATCAGCCCTCCGCGATAACGTTCAAGAACAAGCTCGAGCGCCGCGACGTGCGCGTGCATTGCCATCGTGCCATCGAGGGTTACCCAGCGGACATCGATCGGATCGTCAGCGACCAAGGATATGGCGCGAACGAGTTCATCGAAACCAGCAAGCCGCTGGTCGTGGTGACAGCTCCCGGGCCGAACAGTGGCAAGATGGGGACCTGCCTTTCACAGGTCTACCACGAGAACAAGCGTGGCGTTCGCGCGGGGTATGCCAAGTTCGAGACCTTTCCGATTTGGAACGTGGCGCTCAAGCATCCGGTGAACGTTGCATACGAAGCAGCCACGGCCGAATTGCACGACGTGAACTTGATCGACCCGTTCCATCTGGAGGCGTACAAAGAGGCGACCGTCAACTACAACAGAGACGTCGAGGCGTTTCCGGTATTGCGACGCATCCTGGAGCGCATCACGGGGGGCGAGTCGCCCTACAAGTCGCCGACTGACATGGGGGTCAACCGGGCCGGGTTCGCAATTGTGGACGACAAGGCGGCCGCTGAAGCAGCCAAGCAGGAGATCCTGAGGCGCTATTTCCGGTACGCCTGCGAGGTGGCGACAGGATCGGAAGATCGGGCGGCCGTGACGCGCATCGAGGTGTTGATGCAGGAGCACGGGATCGGGCCAACGGATCGGGTCGTGGTGCAGCCGGCACGCGAGGCGGCCAAGACCGCGGAGGCCGATGCGCAAAAAGGAGACAAGGGGATCTACTCGGGCGCAGCGCTGCGGTTGCCCAGCGGGGAGATTGTGACGGGGGTGAACTCACCGCTGATGCATGCGGCAGCTTGCGTGGTGCTGAACAGCATCAAGCGCCTTGCGGAGATTCCGACCCGCATCAACTTGTTGAGCGAGAACATCATCGAATCGATCGCAGGGCTGCGTAGAGAGATCCTGAAGCAAAAGACGATCAGCCTGAATCTGCAGGAAACGCTGATCGCGCTTGCGATGAGCTCGACGACGAATCCGACGGCCCAGCTGGCGATGGAACAACTACAACTGCTTCGCGGTTGTGAAGTGCACATGACCCACATCCCGACCGTCGGCGACGAAAAAGGGCTGCGTAGGCTGGGCGTAAACTTGACGTGTGATCCGCACTTCGCCAGCAACCGGTTGTACGTGTCTTAGCTCGTCCTAGCCCGGATTGTTCACAGTCCAGCGCGCCGAGCGCGACGGAAGCACGCGCCGCTCGGTGCTGAAATGCCGAGCACTTCGCTCGAACCCGTGCCCTTTTGGGCCAGTCGCTGGCTAGTCCGAAGCCTCTTCGCTGCGCAGTGAAAACGCGATGTACACCGAGCCCGACTCGTCGCCGTCCTTGTGCTCAGGCAGCTTGATGGTCCCGAGGATTTTGCTGGCGCACTTGTTCACACTCTCGGGAACGTCACCCTTTGCCCAACGTATGTCGGTGGCCTTGCCCCTCTTGTTGCGCTTGTACAGCAGGCTGGTGCTGCCGCTGAGCTTGGGGTCTTTCTTGAGGCCTTTCTTGTAGCAAGCCCGGAACTTTTCGAGTTGCTTGGCGACCGCTCGCTCCACCGCCGGATTGGAAAATACGTGGATGGTGACCTTCTCCGGGTCCGACTTGCCGAGTAGCTCCTTGGCCGTTTCGCCAAGAGCACCATGGCCAGGTCGCGCCAACTTGTTCGCGAGGTCCTTGCCCTTGGGGTCGGCTTTGAACAGGAAGCGCAGCGCCGACTCCCGCGCCATCGCCTCGTTGCGCTCGGTTGTGACCACCTTCTTGGCAATCGCCAGTGCGCGCGCCTTCTGCTTGGCGTCTCCGCGCTTGTGCACCAAGTGGACCACGGAGGCCGCAGTGTCGACGATGGTGCCTTCCTCCGCCCACTTCTCTACCGCGTCGAGCACCGCTTCGCTGTGCTTGCTGCACTCGGCAAAGTTCGGCGTGACCAGCTCTACTGCCGCTGCCTCGGCTGCCTCGGCCGCATCGGCGTGGGCGCCGACAGCCTTGGCGAGGGCAGCGCAGACCTGGGTGATCTGGTCTGCCGCGTTGTTTGGCGCGTCGCTCAGTCCTTGCACAGCAAGCGCGCGGTCTTGGGCGGGGGCGGTTGCCAATATGTCGATGAGCACGTTGACGAACGCATCGGAGTCCCCTTTGAGCGCCGTGTGCGCGATGCATTGCCGCATGAAGATCGAGGGATGGGAGCGGAGCAGCTTCTCGATGCGATCGCGCAGCCCCATCCCGCTCGCAGCGATACCGCCGACCGCCCTACCGATGCCGCAGGGATTGTCGGCTTCTGCCGAGATCGCTTCGGCCGCCTCGACCACCTTGGTTGCCAGATCGGGGTCGTTGCCGTATTCCTTGCCGTGGTCTGCCAACAAGTAGCCGGCCAGCAGTTGCCTTGGATAGTCCTTGCCGCTGATCACATCGACGAGAAAAGCATCGGCTTTTCCGCTCGCTACTGCGGGATTCTCGTTTAGCGTCTCGAGTTGTGGACAGAAGGGATTGAGCATCCCGCTGGCCATACACGGTTTGGCGTCATCGAGCGCCTTAGTCAGTTGCTTCTTGTCGTCCTCGGTTAGCCCTTCCGGCGGCGCGCTCGCCGTGGCGCTCGCGGTGGCTGCTGCCGTTGCGGTCGCGGGTGGCTTGGGGTTGTCGGCTGGTGGTGTGGGGCCGCAACCGAGGCCTAGTGCGAGGCTGGCCAGCGCCGACCACAAGATGGGCGCAGTGAGTTTGGCGAAGAGCTGGAAGGGTGGTGCGTGTGCCATGCGCACCTCCTAGCGTCGCTGTGCGGGTAACTCAAGGGTGGCCCGAGCTCGAGAAGCTGTCGCTGGTCAGGAAGTCCCTGCTTTGGTGGCTCGACTGGCCCGCCAATCCCTTCGTGAGCCAGGAGAACATTTCGGCGCAAACAGCGAGCTGCGCCCAAAACCTGGCGATTCGTGGTCAGCGAACGCAATCGCCGAGCCGTTGCAACTTGTCTGCCCGGCGTAGAAAAGACCGGTAGATGGTCTCCATCGCGCGCATCTGGATGTCGACCGAAACCCTCTCGTCGACGGACAGACTGGCGCGGTTGATCGCGTAGCGCTGCTTGGCTGTGTTGTACTTGGCGCTGACCGAACGCTTCGCCTCGGCCAGTTGCGTGGATAGCTCAACGCAACGGGCAGCGATGTGCTGGGCTGCTTCATAGGGTGACACGGGCCGGCCAGCTATCTGAAAGCCCGTCAGCTTGCCCGCCTCGTCCAAATCGTAGGCGATCCCGAAACGGTGCTGCATGAGCTCAGGCAGCGCGCGGCTCAGCTCATCATGAACGCTTTCTGGCGCGCGGCGCTGTGGTCCGAACAGCTCCTCGGGCGACTTGAGCCGTATGCCCTGCGCCGCGAGCTGCGCGCCCGCCGTGGGGGCTGCGCTTGCAATCGGGCCCACGGCGCCTTGCTCTTGGCCGGCCTGTGCGGTCAGCTGGTGGGTGCTGTGAGGAGCCTGGGGTGGTGCCGGATGACAGGCGCCGAGCAGCAGCCCAATCGAGGTGGCCAGGGCCGTCAGTGTGGCATTTTGGGGTCGTGAGGAATCGAACATAGGGAAGGGCTGACATCCGGCAGGGCGGTTTGGTTCCATGTTTCTCCAAAAAGAAGCGCGGTTCCCAATCTCAGCCCCGCTACGACGGGTGGACAACGGTTGCTAGCCCTGGGTTAGGCCCTGCTACGCGAGCCGCCGCTCGCGCAAAACGGCTGCGTCTCCAGTCGACCACGCGGTAACCTGGCGCGAGTCCGTCAACCATCGACGTCTACATCACGCTACGAGACGATTGCCATGACTACGCTAGAAGCTCGCATTGAGAGTGATGCCTTCACTCTTCCGGTTCATGTCTACGAGTATTGTCTGACCGAGGCGATCTCGAAGCTCTACGAGCTGGATCTGGTGCTTGTTTGCCAGGGAGGGCGCCTCAATCCCAAGGCGCTCGTCGCCGAAGAGGCGACATTTGTCTTGTCGCGAGATGGAGAGGATGAGCGGCAGGTCCACGGCGTGATTGCTGAGTGCTTGGACCTTCTCGGCACCGGAGGGGATCACCATAGTTATCGGCTCAAGCTCGTGCCGCGCTTCTGGCGCAGCATGCTGGTTCAGCTCATCGATATCTATCTAGACCTATCCATCCCGGAGTTGATTCGACACAAGCTCGAGCTCGCCTGTTTGAACGAGGGCGAGGACTTCGAGCTGAGAATCCTGGGCCAGTATCCCAAGCGGGAGTTTGTGGTGCAGTATCAGGAGTCGGACCTGAGCTTCATTTCGCGACTCTGTGAGCACTTGGGCATCTCCTTCCATTTCGAGCAGCGTGACGGCAGAGACGTGGTGGTCTTCTCAGACAGCAACCACGCCTTCCGACCGATAACGGAGGACGGCTCGGTCACGTTTCATTCGCATGGTGAGGGACAGGGGGTGTTCGAGCTGGCCCTTCGCTCGCGAATGCTTCCCCAGCACTTCATCCAGAGGGATTACAACTACCGGACGCCGAGTATCGATCTGATGGGAGCCGCGACGCTCAACGATGGGCATGCGGGTGCCATATTCGAATACGGAGGCAACTTCAGCTGCGAGCAGGAAGCGCGCCAGTTGGCCCAGGTGCGGGCACAGGAGATCGGGGCTACGCAAGACGTTTTCGAAGGGAGCGGTGCGGTTCCGACGCTACGCGCAGGTGCCACCCTGCTGCTTCGCGACCACCCCATGGGCGAGCTCAATCTGCTGCTCACCGAGGTTCGCCACCAAGGTCGACAGGGTTGGCGCGCCGATGATGAGAGCCCCGACTCGTATTCAAACCAGCTCAAAGCCATTAGCCTGGACACCGAGTTTCGGCCTCCGCGCGTTACGCCCAAGCCTGTGGTTCACGGGTTCCTAGCCGGGATCATCGAATGCCAAGCCGACAGCGACTATGCCCTGGTCGACGAACAAGGGCGCTACCTCGTACGCTTCCTGTTTGACACAGCACCTGAAGGGGAGCGGCAAGCCTCCCGGCCCATTCGGATGCTGCAACCCCATTCTGGTCCTGGATATGGGATGCACTTCCCACTCCGTGCCGGAGTGGAGGTCTTGATTGGTTTTGTTTGCGGCGACCCGGACCGCCCCATCATTGCCGGAGCAGCCCCCAATCCCCAAACGCAAAGCCCGGTAGTGGCATCCAATCGGGAGCGAAACGTGATCCGCACCGGTGGTGGCAACGAGATCAACATCGACGACACGAAGGGATCCGAACGCATCAAGCTCACGACGCCCCACCAGAACACGCTCTTCCAACTGGGTGCACCCAACTTCCCGGGAAGTGGTGCGTCTCTGGCGACATCGGGTGCAGTAGCCGAGGTGGCAACCCAGGGTGTTGCTTCGATTGGTCACTTCTCTTCCGGTTGCTCCAGTTTGGTCAACCTTGCCACGTCCTCGAACGTCGTGTCCGACGCGGGACCGCCGAACGGGTTGGAGTTCGCGGTGGGAGGAGTTGCCGCCGCTCAGGGTGCGGCGGAGCTGTCGCGGCAAGCGCTGGCCGCGGTGCGCTCCGGTTTCATGGCCTATGAAAAAGCCAAGGCAGATGTCGCCCAAGATGCAGCTATGCGCGCCACGCGTGCTCAGCAGTGTTGTCGAACCAGCCGAAAGAACGCCCGCGAGGCGCTCGAGTCGAGGATCGAAGAGCTGGAGCAACAGGACCCGATCTCATCTGCAGAGCTCGATGAGTTGATGAAGCTGCAGCTCAGTCTTGGACCGTTCTCGAAGTTCGAGGCGATTTGTGACGCAGATGACGATGCTTACCTGACGGCCATAGGGACGCTCGAAGATCGCAACGGCATCGTGCTCGCACACCGTGAAGGAACCAACCCGAACTTCGATCCCGTAATGGATCGGGATGCTTGGAATGCCCTCAAGGATTATGACTATTTCAAGTTCGTCAGCCTGCACGAGACCCATGATGAGAAACGCTGGGACGGGACTGCTGTACCAGCTGTCGACAACCTCACCGAAGCGGATAAGAAGGCGTTCGCCGACAAGGCTGCCTGGATGGCAAGCGAAAGAAAGCGCTGGGACCCGAGCTTCCCACCAAGCTCGAGCGATACCAAACGTGCACGACAGCTCAAGTACGACGTCCTGCTCGCCGCGCTCCCCGACGGAGAATGGAAGGACATCCTCACCGATTGCTACAGCGACGAATCGGAGTGCGGCAACCTCGACGCAAAGCGAGACGAGGCGATCGACGCAGAAGAGAACTACATGTGGGCCATGCGGGACAATGGTCAAGCGCTTCGCGTCATGCGTGGGATCGACCATGGCCACAGTTGGGCGGGCGTACTGTGTGAAGGGGGCGGGATGCTTCTCAGCGCTGCGATGGGGATTCTCGCTTTGTGTAAGAGTCAAACTGCAAGAACGGACCTCGATTCAAGGTGGGCGAGCGCTAACACGCTGCTTCAAAGCAGGCGTCTGACGAGGGCTGACGTAGGGGATGCGACCGAGGCGAGGAGGGAATTTGCCGCAGCGTATGGTGCGAACCCTCTTTCGGGTTTGCGGGGTCGCCATGTGAAGGGAAGAGCTGCTTTTGCAACAGGTCTGAAGAGCGTCGTTGCCGCCATTCCGGGGTTCAATCCGAAGAACTATCTCCACCACCTGGGCTCCGACAATGATCTGTCGCTTTGGGGCAAGGATACGCTGACGGCCGGCAGTGAGTTTTCGCTGCTATTGGGATTGGGGAGCAAGGACGATCCCGGGGATGAAACCAAGGGCAATGTGTTCATCATGGGCGGTGAGTCTGTGCGCATATTGTCGAACACCGACGTCGAGCTGGCCGCGAAGAGTAAGCTACATCAATGCTCGAGCTGGGTTAGGCTGACCGGCCGCGGCAAGGACGAAAACAGCTCGGGATCCGTGTTGCTCGAAGCAACCGATGGCAGTGGTGATTCGACAGACAAGGGGAAGGCGAGCAGTCAAGTCATGCTTCTCGAGCGGAGCATGCATGCGTCGACCTGTGTCGGGGGTGAGGAAGAATCTACACTTGGCGCGCTGGTGTTGAATCAATGCTCGGCTCGGCTTTCGGTCGACAATGCAGACAAGGCGGTTGGCCAGGAAAAAGCCACAGTCATACTGGCGGCGAACAAGAACGGCACAGCACAAGCAGGGCTGCTTCTTGGTGACGATCAAACCGCGTCGCTGGTGGCTGGCGACTGGGGCGTAGATGTGCGAGGAGGCGAACACCAGGACCTGGTGGTCGGCACTGAAAAATGGGGACTATTCATTACCAAGGACACTGTCGAAGTGGGTGAGCTAGGGCGGGGCCAAGTCCATATTTCGCCTGGATCTACGGATATTCTGGACGATGCGAAGCTCAATCTCGGTGCTGGAACGGACGTGACCTTCGAGGCACCCAAGGTGAGCTTTGGAGGGGCAGAAATCGATTGCGCAAATCTGACCGTCAAAGGAGAGAGCTTGGGCAACTTGAGTGGGAAGCTACAGAAAGATCTTGAAGCAATCCGGAGCGACGCCAAGGAGGACCTCCAGAAGGCGATGGCCGCTCTGAAGGAGGATTTGGCCAAGAAGCCGAAAGAGAAGGAAGGCTAGTTCGAGATGAGCACCAGCAACCAGGCGGCGGTCGGCAACTCAGCGGGGGGTGGCTGCGGCACGTTGGCGGAAGCGTTTGGCCCGAGCTCGAAGAGCCGCAGCGGCCTCAGGGTGTTTGTGGCGCAAGATGGTGGCGCCTCGGTCGGTCAGCCGCGCAGCTTCGGCGTACTGTCCCTGCTTGGCGGCGTGCTGGGCGAGTTTGCTCAGCACGCGGGCCAAAGCTCCGCGTGGTGCGCCATAGTCGGGGTCGAGGGCGACGGCCCGCTCGAGCTCGATGCGAGCGGGTTTCAGTTGTCGAAGGTGTTCGAGCGCGAGCCCCAGGTTGTAGCGATACCTGGCGTTGTTGGGCTCGGCCTGAGCGGCGCGAGCAAAAGCGTCGAGCGCCGGGCCCGGTTTGCCCCTGCGCAGCAACACGATAGCCATCAGGTTGTGGGAGTCGGCGTCGTCCGGCTTGACTCGCAGTACCTCGCGCAGATGGACCATCGCCGCCGTGTCCTCGCCGCGTTCGGCCAGGAGTTTTGCCAGGCCGAAGTGAGCCAAGATGTTGTTGGGCTCTACGGCTACGGCGTTGCGGTAGAGCGATGGGGTGTCGCGCCAGGTGGCGGCTTGCTGGTGGGCCCGACCAGCGAGGAGTACGAGGACAGCTGCCGCTGCAGCGCACGCCATGCCTTCCAAGGCCGGCCACCGTCTGCGCCCGCGCTTGACTAGCTCCGCACTCGTCCATGCTACCCCAATGTACAAGCCGATGTTTGGCAAGTAGGTGTAGCGGTCGGCCATGGATTGGCCACCAATCTGAACTAGCCCGATGACGGGGATGAGGGTGCCGAAAAACCAGAACCAACCAACCCAGCCGTAGCCTCGCCGGCTTGCGAGCACCGCAACGGTCACCCCGACGAGTAGGGCCGCGGCCAGGCCAATCTGCCAGGCGGTCAATGATTGCCCACCAGCCAGCTCAGGGTGGGGATAGAGCACGCCCAAGTCGTTGGGCCAGAGCGTCTTTCCGAGGTAGCGCGCGTAGGACACGATTGCGTTCTCGAGCCGGGGGATGAATGGGACGCCACCGGCGGCGGTCATGGCTCCGATGTTGCGCTGCAGTGTGAAGGTGATGAAGGCGGACAGACCGGCCAGTCCTACCAGCGGCAGCTTCTCGATGAGCGCGCGCTTGAGGCTGACGCGCGGACAAGCAGGAGCTGTGGCGTCGCGTTGGGCGATCTCACGACCGAGCTCCAAACGGCGCAGGGGCCAGAAGTCGAGCAACAGCAGCACGGCCGGCAGGGTTACGAGCATGGGCTTGCAGAGCAGCCCCAAGACGAAAAGCAGAACCACCCCGAGGTAGCGGCGCGGGTTGGCGCGTTTCGCGTAGGAGGCGTAAGCATGCAGGGTCAACAGTCCCAGGCAGGTGCTCAGTAGGTCTTTTCGTGCCGAGATCCAGGCCACGACTTCGACATGAAACGGGTGCACAGCCCACAGTCCTGCAGCTAAAGCGCTCGGCGCCCGCCGCCCTGTCGTGCGATCCAACAGGCGGAACAGCAAGCACACGTTCAGCGCGTGTAGCAGCATGCTCGTCAAGTGATGGCCCCCGGCATGCAGCCCGAAGAGCTGGCCGTCGAGGGTATGAGACATCCAGGTGAGCGGGTGCCAGTTCCAATCGTAGCGACCCGCGAACGCGTGAACGATGCCTTCGAGGCTGAAGCCGTTATGCACCAGAGGGTTAGCCGAGACGTAGATGTCATCGTCGAGCAGGACGAAGTCGTGGCCCAGCATCTGGCCGTAGATGATCGCCACGGTAGCGACCAGGGCCGCGCAGATTAGCCATGCGCCGCGGTCCAGCGGTGGTCGAGGCGGCTTTTTGCCTAGCGACGGAGTGCTGTGGCGGTGTGCGGGCGCCATGCGCTCACACCTTCTTCAGCACGAAGAGGTGCTGGTAGCCGAATAGGTTGGGCATCCAGCGCGACAGGAAGAAGTCGACCTGCTCGGCCGTGCGGCTGACGCCGTCACCCAACGCCGGTGGCGTGACGTTCTCCCAGGGTACCGGTGTGGTGCAACGTTCTTCTATGCGAAAGCCTCCTTCGGCGAAGAGTCGCTCGGCCGAGGCACGGGTGAAGAAGCGAAGGTGACCGCGGTCGAGCAGACCCTTGTTGGCGTACTCGAAGCGGCCCAGGGCGACTTGCCCTCGAACCGACCAGTGGACCACGTTGGGTAGTGAGACGAGCAGCTGTGCCTCGGGGCGCATGTGGTGTCGCACGGCGCGCAGCAGCTGCGCGGGCGCGGACAGGTGTTCGAGCACGTCGGCGAGCAGGACGATGTCGAAGCGGCGATCGGAATCAATGGGTAGCGGCTCGCTGAGATTGGCGTGGAGGAACTCCGGCAGCTCAACGGTTGGGGGCTGCTCATCGATGGCCAAGACGCGATGGCCGCGATCGACCAAGATTCGAGCCAGCTCTCCGCTACCGCAGCCGATATCCAGCACGTCGCGAGGACCGTCGCCGCACCATTGCAAGATCCGGGCGTGCGAGCTCAGTGGGCTGCGCTTCAGCTGGTATCGGGCGTCGACCTCGAAGACGGGGTCGGCGCGCACGCCGAATTCATGAGCCTTGTAACGTAGCACCGCTTTGGTCACGTTCCAGGCGTACTGCATGCCGTTGACGTAGCAGATTTCGTCACCGTAGTAGGTGGGGATGGGCAGCTCGACGATGCGCATGCCGGCGGCCTGGAGCTGGATGATGATCTCGGTGTCGAAGTGGAAGTCGTCGCTGTTGCGCTCGAAGGGGATCTGGTCGAGAGCGCGCAAGGAGTAGAGCCGATAGCCCGAGTGAAACTCGCTCAAGCCCATGCCGAGCATGAAGTTCTCCATGCCCGTCAAGATGCGATTGCCGACGTATTTGTATAGCGGCATGCCGCCTGTCCGGGCTGAGCCCGGCACCAGCATGCGGGAACCGAACACGGCGTCGGCCTCGCCTCGCTCGAGCGGCGCGAGCAAGTCCGACAGCCGCTCCGGTGCGTACTGGCCGTCGCCGTGGAGCATGGCCACCACGTCGTAGCCTTTGTCGATGGAGTAACGGTAGGCCCGTTTCTGGTTGCCTCCGTAGCCTAAGTTCTCGTCGTTGCGGAAAACGCTGAGCTTGACCCGGCGGGCGTGCTCGCGGTAGCCAAGCGCGATGAGGTAGGTGTCATCTTGGCTCGAGTCGTCGAAGACGATGACTTCCTCGACGCGCTCCCAGATGGTGTCGGGAATCCGATCGAGCACGCCGGACAGGGTGGTGGCGGCATTGTAGGCGACGACCACGATCGCCACTTTGGCTCGGTCCAGCGGTGGGGCCGTGACGCGCACCTTCGCGGTAGCGGGAGGGTCGGTCATGGTCGCAGCGATGATAGCACCGTCCACGGGAGGGACAAGCCAAGTGCTAGGTGCAGCGGACTTGGTACCTCACCACGGACTCCCCGAGGTACGGACTCAGGACATCGCTGACAGTTTTGGTCTCAACACATCGCTGACAGGTGCAGTGCCTGGGGATGCCCTGGCAGGAGCGCCGTACGATGAGTCTAAAGGTGCTGTGCCAGGACATCGTGGACACTTTTGTGCCAGGACATGGTTGACACTTT
>CAZRGL010000202.1:0-16678 GCA_964599485.1 uncultured Polyangiaceae bacterium | reverse complement strand
TGATGCGTGATGTTATTTTTGTTTCGTGGGTGAAACGAACCGCCATCTCGTAGCCATGATCCGACGACGAGGGCAGCATCAGCAGCAGCTTGACGGCCAACCTCTCGCCATCGGGGGAAATTGCTTCGTAGACGGTACCCATGCCGCCTGAGCCCAGAAACCGCACGAGCTCGTAGCCATCGCCCAGGATGGTTCCAAGTGGGGGAGGGGCGATCGACTCGGGGTCGCGTTGCATGCTCTTGCCGGGCGAGGATCTGCGCGGTCGAGATTCGAGTATAGGATGGGTTACCGGAAACCGGCACCATGTTGAGCGCTGGCGCAGGTTCTACGCTCCGGTGGCTCGGCCCGGCTGGTCGCCTCACCAGCCCCGGTGTAGGCACCGACCGTGTGCGATTCGGTCACTACGGTCAGCTGCACGGCATGCCAACAACAGGTGCCGGAACAAGCGCGTTGCTGTCCTCACTGTGAGCGCACCCAGTGCTGTCGCTATTGCCGCCGGCCTTTCGAGCGAGCTGATCTCACTGGCGCGCTACACTGCCTGGGCGGATTTCTGGTCCAGCGTGGCGCAATCGATCAAGACCAGCTCGACCGCGCTCTCGAGCGACAGCGCAAGGGCGAAGAGCCGCTCGGCCGTATCGCCCTGCGAGATAGCGTGTTGACCATGCCGCAGGTATTTGTCGTCGTGGCCAAGCAGCGCAGTGCCAACAAGCTCTTCGGTGAGCTGGCCATCGAGCTCGGTTTCATCGATGCGCACCAGCTCGACACGTTGCTCGAGCGGCAGCGCTTGGCGCGGTTGCCGATCGGTCCGCTTCTGGTCGAGCTCGGTGCGCTCAGCCAGCCCGCGCTGCAAGGCGAGCTCATGAGCTTCCTGACGGCCGGCGGCCGCGTGTGAAGCCTGCATTGCTGCTATCATCGGCTGACATGCCTGCCGGGGCGCAGAGGTGAACATCGAGCGGACCAAGCGCAGGGGGCGCCTAGCGATCGTCGCCGTCGGAGCGGCACTGCTCGGCCTACCTTCTTGCGATGTGGCGCGGCCCGCGACGGGGGAGCGCGCCGACGATTCGGTAGTGCGCCCAGGCATCGAGCACTCATCGCGTGCCGCGGCAATCCTGGCCGATTTGCGACGTTGGTCGGCGCTGATCCGCCCTTCTCGCGCTCGGTTTCGGCGCACCAGCGCTGGCTTGCACGCCCAATACCAAGTGGCTACATCGTCTGGCTCCCGAGCGCGGGTGAGATTACCGCTCAATGCTAGCCAGCCTTTTCGATTGCGCGATGAGTGTAGCGGCTTGGTGGTGTCGGTCAGGCTCCGAGGAGCAACCGCCGCGCCTGCAGCGCTCGCGGATGGCCACGTCGTCTACCCCGACGCATTCGGTCCAGGAGGGCACCTCGTACACCGGGTGCACCAACAAGGCACCGAAGACTATCTCCGCTTCGAAGAGGAGCCTGCTGAGCGCCGTGTGTCCTACCAGCTCGCCCTCGGCCATTCCGTTGCAGCTCTTCGGCTGGTCGCCAACGTCCTCGAATTGCTCGATGCCGATGGGATCCCGCGCTTGCGTATGGCTCCGCCCTTCGTGCTCGACGCCTCGCAGCGGCGCTGGTCAGCCACCACTCGGCTGACGAATTGTGCTTTCGATGACAGCCCGAGCGCGCCGTGGCGCCGTCCCGTCGCGAAGCTCCCGCCGGAGCAACGCCAGCGCGGCTGTACCGTGGAGATCGCCTGGCCCGCCGCCGCCCGCTATCCGCTCGTGCTCGATCCCCTGTGGACGACGACCGGCAGCTTGATCTTCCCGCGGGCCTTTCACAGCGCCACCGTGTTGCTCAACGGCGATGTGCTGGTTGCTTATGGAGGGTGGGGCGAAAAAGTAGCTGAGCTCTATCACCCGAGCTCAGGCAATTGGGCTGCGACCGGGATCGCGCAGCACACTCGTCTGCGGCACACCGCGACATTGCTCGATTCGGGGAAGGTCTTGGTGGTAGGTGGGCTGGTCGAGCAGACGCTGCCAGCCGAGCTTTACGACCCAGCGCTAGGAACGTGGTCGCAAGTAGCGGGCCCCGCTGACGCCCGCTACGAGCATGCCGCCGTGAAGCTCCAGGACGGGCGCGTGCTCGTAGTAGGGGACCAGAAAAAGTTGAGCTCTTGCGAGCTGTTCGATCCGGTCACGGAGCAATGGTCGCCCACGGGAGATTTGGTTGCTGGCCGCTGGTTGGTACGGGCGACGCTTCTACCTTCGGGCAAGGTGCTGATGACAGGTGGCGTCGGCGGGGTCAACTTTGCCGAGACCTACGACCCGCTCAGCGGCAGCTGGACCCTCGATGGCTACACGTTGAACCGAAGTAACACAAACCCAGTAAGAACAGTGCCTTACTGGGTCTGTGCGGGTCAACCTGTGCGGGTCAGGCGTCTTTGGTAAGGCGTTTGTCGAACTCGATCACGTTGCTTTCACCACGCTCTCCAAGTCCTGCAATACGGGCTGCCTTCTCCT
Organism: uncultured Polyangiaceae bacterium; assembly: GCA_964599485.1. Classification (GTDB taxonomy): domain Bacteria; phylum Myxococcota_A; class Polyangia; order Polyangiales; family Polyangiaceae; genus JAPYTK01. The sequence continues at coordinate 14,195 of CAZRGL010000202.1, read as the reverse complement.
TATCAGAGCGTCGAGCCTGCCTGTAGTAGCGAAGGGCAACCTGTGGGCTTTGCCCCAGCATCGCAGCCACGGTGCCTACGTCCACGCCTGACGTATACAACTGGTCGATCACCATCCGACGCAGCCCGTGAGGCGTAAAGTAAGGCACCTTGGCTGCCTTGCAGGCGTCCTTGAGGTACCGCTGGGTAATGGAGGTCCTGGCGGTGTCCACAGAGACAGGAATCAGCCGTTGCTGAGGGGCACCTTGTTCCATCGCCTTCAAGGTCTCCAAGAGCGGCGCTGGGATGACGGTCTTGCGATAAAGCGTCTTCGTGGTGCCCTTGTTCGAGGGGATGGTGATCTCGCCCGTCTCCAAGTCCACATGGGACCAGCAGATAGAAGAAGCCTCTCCCACACGGGTACCTGTGGCTCCCATGAGCAGCACCAGGAGCTTCGGCCAGCCCTTCAGTTGATCGACCACCTTCCAGTACTCCTCAGGGCTGGGGGTGTACTTCTGCCGAGTGGGCTGAATCACCAGACGTGGCTTGGGCAAGGTCTTGTCAGGGCAAAAGCCCCTGGAACGACCCCAGTTCCATGCCCGCCGAAGGATGTCGATGTCGTGCTGGGTGGTCTGCGTTGCAGCCCCCTCCTGCAAGCGGGCATCCCTCAATAGCTCCATCTCTCGCATCCCCAAGCGCGAGAGCATGACATCGCCCAGATGACGAACGATGTGTCGGCCTGAAGTACGAGAGATGGACTTGGTGTTGGGGGACAGGTCTCGACGGTCTTCGGTGACTCCCACATAGACCTCCATCAGGTCCTGCACCGTGGTGACTGTGCTGTCGGTGGTGCCTTGACTCGACGATGGCGTCAGCCCTTCAGCCAACAGACCACCGAGGTGAGCCTCGGCCTCTTGCCTGGTTGACCAGCCCGTCCACACGGTGTCGCTCTGACCGTCCCTGTGAACTTCGGCTCGCCAGTACCAGCGGTCGAACTTAGGACCTCGAACGGCACGGACCCGAATGGGACCCACAGACCACTTCTTCGGCTTGCGAGTGCGCTTCATGCTCCACCTCCCAGGTCCACTCGTCGGAGGCTTGCCTTCCGCCGAGAGGATTTAGGCTTCGGTGGTGGTACCTCGCCCGCTGCCGTGAGTTGCCGCAACACATCCCCCCAGATGACGACACGACGCCCCCTGAGTTGATGAACGAGATTGTTTTCCTCCAGCCACTCCTTGGCTTCCTTGTCGGCCAAGGGAAGCAGGGCGATGGCTTGAGGGACGGGGAGCACTGCGGCCTCCCCAAGACGAAGTCGGCTGTTGTGCCGACTGGACTGTGCGATTGAACGCGACATGATCTACTCCTGAGTCGCCTTTTGGCGACGATTCAGCGAGTCCGATCGGGTGCTTTGTCGAAGCTGGGTCACCCCGCACAACTCGTCCCGTGCGAGTTTGGGCTGGGTTCGCCCCAGTGGGGCTTCCATCTCGGTGCAGATGGCGTTTAGGGACATTGCTTCGGCTTCGGTCTCAATACTTGTTTCCTCTGGTGAGCGTGCGGATGGGGTCGTTGACTCTCTCCTCAGGTTGCACCGTCAAACCCCGCCAGCCGGGGCTCGCTACACACTACCCACCATCGGAAGGGTCATTTCGGCGGAGGGTCTCCTCCATTTCGTCTACGAGTGACAGGTCGGAATCGCACCCGGACTCGTGATGTCAGCAGCAGGGTTGCGGAATGACCGATGGCAAGATCAATGCGTTCTCAATCTGGATAAAACGGACCGCTGTCGCCCGGCGACGGTTTTTCTATACGGTATTGAGCGGTTGAGCCGGGGTTGCCCTGACAGACAAAGTCGCCAACTTCCCAGGTCCAGGGCCTGTGACGGTCAACGAGAGCCCTTTGACCGTTTCATCTTTTCCGTTCCCGAGGCGCATTTGAAAAAACATGCCGACTCAGGGGGTCGCTCTGGGCCGCTCTCACCGTAGGAGAGACAGAAGGGTGCAGTGGGTACCTTTCTGACTCAACTTCGGAAAGAGAGAGACACCATGACCGAAAACACTTCGATTCAGTCGCCCCACCTTCTATCGGCGGGTGCAGCGGCACTGCTTCTGGGCGTTAGCGTCCGGACCATTCATCGCTGGCGTTCACTGGGCAAGCTGACGGCCCTCGTGTTGCCGTCTGGCCGCTATCGCTACCGGGAGGAGGACCTGTTCCTTATCGCCAAGCAGGGAGGGTCGTCATGATCATCGACTCCACGGGCTTGGACGGTTTTCTCCACCCCACGAACAAAACCGGCTTCCAAAAGGACCCACGGTGCCTTCTCAGCGGAAGGAAAAGCTCTCCCCCCGGAGAATCTCTCCTCCATATTCGTAAAGAGCTTCTATCAATCAGAATCTCTAAGAAGCTCCTCGATAGGCCCTGGGCCAGGTTCTGGGCGCTTTGCGCCCGAGAACAAGAGCCCAGGGCCTGCGGGCAGCCTTTTAGTCAGCAAGGCACGAATAGCCCCGATTCGGAGAACCGATTGGAGGTGGGTCATGGCTAAAGGAGAAAAGAAGTTTCACTCCCAACGGCTCGTGTCGTTGGGAGCCCTCCAAGAGGGATCTGTAAAGAGTCGAGTCCTACTGTTCTTTGAGATGTTTCCTTCGTCACCAGAGTTCCTGACGGTTTGGCGACCTGAGGAGGTTTGCAAGATCATTGGCTATCTGGATGAGGAAGGTGCTGCGAAGACGCAAAGCTATCGGAGGGTGGTTCGAACCCTGAGAACGAAGGGCCTATTGGAGCGGGTCACCAAGACGGTTCAAGAAGGCGTTGAACTCTACGGTTTCAGAACGGTGGGTCTGCCGAACTTGAGTGAGGCGGCCTTGGCTGTTCTGAATAAGAAGACGCCGCACTCTGTGACTTACTGCAACGAAGGAGAACGAGCGGCTCTTCAGGCTATGAATCTCATCGACAAGTTGCCCGAGGTCTATCGCTATGAACGCCCTGGTTCTGTGCCGTGGTGGAAGCTATTGCCAGACCTGTTGGACTTCACTTCGTCCCAGACCTGGGAGTTCTGGACCAAGAAGGCTCCGCTGAGTCTGAAGGGGAAGGGGCATCCGCTTCGAGCGGTTGAAGACCCTGACCTGCGACTGCAGACCGCTCTGACGGGCCTTGAGAAGGGGCTGAACCGCAATCGCGACTCCAACCCTGACTGGAAGGCGAAGAGTGATCACGCTTACGCTCTTCACGCCTTCAAGGGTCGTGTGGGTCGTGAAGCCTGTTCTGAGCCTATGCCTGCTGAACGGGTCCAAGAGATTCGGGCTGCAGCGAGGAAAGACGGGTATCCAACGCTTGCTCAACTGGCTGCTGAAACGCATGGCCTCGGCTTCAATGATGAGGACGAACTTCAGGGCGATGAGGCGGAGGTCAACTCGCCTGCTCCGGGTGAAACGGCGGAGACAGCGCCTCCCTCGGATGAACGCACCGCAGAGGTGGAGGCGCTCAAGCAACAACTCGCCGAGGCAGAAAGCGAGAACCAGCGGCTCATGATCGAGGCGTTGTCACCTCCGCCAAGGCGAGAGCTACCTCAGCAACGCGAGAAGCCTCCACAAAACAATGGGCATCTGCTGGACCCTGAGTACTGCGAGGAGCACGGCCTGAACTACGACGAGATGCTCGCACGCTTCTCGTAGCCGTCCTGGCCTCGCTTACGCCCTCTTGCGGCCCCGCTTCTTGGCCGCCTTCTTCTCAGCTTCCGCCTGGGCGCGTTCGGCTCTGATGCGCTCCAGGAGGACGCTGGCGGGTTCGTCGCTCGGGTCCTGGGGGACCAACTCGCCTCGGAAGGCTTTGGCGAGGATGGACTGGTTGAGGGAGCCGTATATGTTCGCCGCACCTTTATGCGCATGGGCCAAGTCCTCGCACCCATTCATCAACTCAGTGACTTGTTGCCGAACAAGTTCTTGTTCGGCAGCAGGGGGCAAAGCAATGAGGACGGAGCGAATATTATCGAGATTCAAGCCCGGCTTGCCCCCGCCGTACGCTGCTTCCAAAAGCTGTTTTCTGCCATTTGCGCCCGAGATTACCCAGAGATGTAGCAGCGGAGCCGTCTCGGCCAAGCAGGGCCGGCAAAGCGCAACGTGCTGGCTCACATATGCCTCTGGAATCTCGGGTGGCACCAACGCGGCTTTTGTAACGTTGGCCCCCGTGATGGTGACAAGTAGGTCATGCGGGGCGACCAAGGTTCGTCGGCCTTCCACGCCTTGGGGCAGTGTTACATACGCAACGCCGTCGAGTAGTAGTTCATCAGTCTTGATGTCTTGTGCCCGGATGAAGGTTGCTCCCGAATCCGAGTAATAGGCCGCCCACCCGCGTGAACCGCTGGTGACGTAGCTCAGCATCTCGTCCAACCGCGCCCAACACCACCCCTCCGGCAACTCCGGCAGGTCGGTGGTGTCCACGGGCTCGGGGGCTTTGTACTTCTTCTCGGCCTTGGACCGTTCTTTGGCCAGCACGGTCTCGTTATTGGCGTCCGTCCACGGCTTGCCCGCTTGGGTCGCCTTGGCATCGGCCTTGGCGCGGGCTTTCTCGGCGGTGTCTTCGATGAAGCGGGCTTTGCGCTCTTTGCGGATGCGCTCCAGCAGCACGCTGGCGGGCTCCACATCGGGGTTCTTCGCCCGCCAGTCTTTGGTCAGGTCCCCCCGGAAGGCGGCGGCCAGCACCGACTGACGGAACCGCTCCAGCAGGGGTGGAATGGCGTCCAGCGCCTCTTTGGCGGCGGCGCTGCGCTCCTGGAGCGCCTCGATCTTCGTGACGATGCGGCGTTGTTCGTTGAGGGGGGGGAGCAGGAGAGGGGCTTCACCAAACCGGCTCTTATTCAGAATGGTGACAGTTGTCGCTGAAGCATTTTGCTCCATCCAATCTCGTAGAGTTCGGCAGTAGTAATAGAGATAAAGTGATTCAAGGTTGCTGGGCGGGATGACTGCATTGATCTGCTGATTGCATATGGCCGACGTGCCCAGGATCGCCGTCTTTCCGAGATTTCCGATGCACGAGACGAGTACAGCACCTGGTGGCAGTAAACGACCGGCGGCTGCGCCCTCGACAGTGACGTTCTGAGATGCAGACAAAAGCGGCTGCTCGCCGTCAAGATCGCCTGGTTTCACGAACGGTATGCTGCCGCCGTAGAACTCAGCACGCTTCGTGCTCGGAGTGTTCCCGGTGACCAACTGCGTGGCGGCAACAAGTGAGGTCTTGACCCACCCCTCCGGCAGCCCATTCCCCTCGCTCATGGACTCACCTCAGTTGCAGCCCCGTCGCCATTCGGCTCCAGCAGTTCCATCAGCGCCTGCATCTCCTCCGTCGCTGTCGATAGGTGCAGCAGGATCTCGGCAGCAATCTCATCGGGCTCGGGCAGGTCTTCGGCCCGCTCGACGGACTCATCCCGAAGCCAGGTGATGTCGAGGTTGTCCCCCCGCGCTTGGATGTCTTCGCGGCTGTATTTGCGGAAGCGCCCCTCTTCGCCCTCGTCGGTGCGCGGTGAGCCGCCGTTGGGGTCTGAGCCATAGGCGTCGATGAAGGGCTGAAGAGCGCTCAAGGTAAAGGGCGTGCGCTTGCCGAAGCTCGGCATGTTGGTGCGCAGGTCGTAGATCCACACGCCTTTGGTGTTGCCCTTGTCGGTCTGCCCGCGCTGGAAGAAGAGCACGTTGGTCTTCACACCCTGGGCGTAGAAGATGCCGGTGGGCAGCCGGAGGATGGTGTGCAGGTTGCACTTGTCCATCAGGTCGGTGCGGATCTCCTGGCCGGTCTTGTCCTCAAAGAGCACGTTGTCGGGCAGCACCACCGCCCCACGACCACCGGGCTTCAGGTTCCGGTAGATGTGCTGCAAGAAGGCCAACTGCTTGTTGGACGTGGGAAAGGTGAAGTCGTCGCGGGTGGGCCGACCACCGCCCTTCTTGGTACCGAAGGGGGGATTGGCCAGGATGACGTTGCTCTTGGGCAGGTTCTGGCCCAGCGGTGAGAGCGCATCGCCCAGGATGATGTCGCCGTCGATGCCGTGGAGCATGGCGTTCATCATGGCCAGACGCCTTGTGTCGGGGACCAACTCGACACCGTAGAAGGCTTGCCTGCGCTGGAAGTTCTGCTCGGCTTCGGACAGGTCGAATAGGTCGTCGGTCTGGGCCTTGATGTGGGCGTCGGCGCAGATGAGAAAGCCCAAGGTTCCTGCCGCCGGGTCGCTGATGACCTCGCCGGGCTTGGGGTCGATGAGCTTGACCATCGCCGAGATGAGTGGCCTGGGGGTGAAGTACTGGCCAGCCCCGGACTTCTTCTCGTTGGCGTTCTTCTCCAGCAGCCCCTCGTACATATCGCCGAGGCCCTCTGTACGGGCCGAGAACCAATCGAGGCTGTCGAGGTCGCTCACCAGCTTGGCGAGGTTCCTGGGCTGGCGCAAAGACGTCTGTGCGTTGGCGTAGATGGCCTGCACGCGGTTGGAGCCGTGGGTTCCCAGATGAATCAACTGCTGCCGGTAGAAGGTCAACTGATCGACGCCTTCTTTGCTTGTCAGGTCGCTCCAACGCCAGTCCTCGGGAACCTGGCCCTCGGTGCCGGTCTCCTCGGCCATCTTCAAGAAGAGCAGGTAGGTCAGTTCGGTGACGTACTGGTGGTAGGTGATGCCGTCGTCACGGAGCACATGGCAGAGGCTCCAGAGCTTTTGGACAATATCGTGGGTGGTGGTCATGCGGTGTCCCTCCAAAGCTCATCGTGAAGGTCGTTCAACACCTCTTGGAGCCGTCCATTGAAAATCTTGTTGAGTCGATTGAAGCCGCCCTGCGCCTTGAACTGGCCGCGATCCAGTGCCGCCTTGTCCACGATGGTCTCTTGCTTGAGTTGGCTGCCGATGCGCTCCAACCACTTGCGCTGGGGCGTGTTCCAGGGCTGCTTGGCAAGCAGGGCCTTGAGCGCACGGTCTACCCGCTCTTCGTAGGGCACGAGCGGTGAGCCGAGGGCCTGGCGGCGTATGAAGCCGATGATGCTGGCGGCGATGTCCTGGTTGGTCATCTCTCGCCAGGCGCTACGCAGGTGGCTCACGTTGTAGCCCGCCTCGTCGAGCGCCAGGCTGAGTTCCTTGAGTTGCTGGCGGGTGAGGTCGCGGGGCCGCTTCATGACCACCAGGAGCGCGGGTAGCCGGTTGCCGTTGGCTTCCAGGTAGGCTTTGAAGCCCTCCAGGTAGTCCTCGGGCTTCTCGGCGCTGCCATAGCCGCGCTCGGTGCCCACAAGCTCATCTTCGTGCTCGGAGACCAGCACCCCCCTGCCGCCCGTGGGCTGGAGCTTGTCGAGAAAAGGGGCAAGCCCCGAGTGCTCGGCGAAGTAGTCCCGTAGCTCCGCCAGATCCTTGCGGCGCAGCATGGCGGTAAAGGCCGGGACTTCCATCCCAGAGAGGGTCTCGAACGAGATGAGCGTCTCGCCTTCGAGGCGCTTCTTGCGTCGGTGGAACTTCACCAAGAGGTCGTCGGCCACCGCTTCGCAGTGCTCGGCGTCTTCGACCGTGGTGAGTTCTCCGGCCAGTTGCGTAAACGTCAGCTTGGGTCGGGTCACGACCGGCTTCATGGTCGTGTAGTCCTCAAGGGCCGCGTAGAGATCCACCGCGTCGTAGATGCGGAAGAACTCCTTGCCGATGTCAGGACATAAACGTGTGGCCCGCCCAAGCATCTGCTCGTAGAGGATGCGGCTTCGTACCCGGCGGATGAACACCAGGCTGGTGATCTCGGGCACGTCGATGCCGGTGGTGAGCAAATCGACGGTCACCGCCACCTTGGGCAGCGCCTCGTTCTTGTAGAGACGCAGCTTGTGGAGCGGCTTGTCCGCAGCCCCGGTGATCTTCATCACCGCGTCGTCTTCGACCTCGCCGTAGGTCTTGGTGAACGCCTCTTTGAGGAGGTTGACGACCATGTCTGCGTGCGCATCCGTGGCGCAGAAAACCATCGTCTTGCCGGGCAGCGTCGGGTCGATCTCCTGGGCGAGTTGCTCGCAGACGACGCGGTTGAAGTTCTCAGTGATGACCTTGGTGTTGAAGCCATCGACTTCGATGTCGATCTCGTTGGGCGCGTTGTAGAGGTCCAGTTGCCCGGTCTTGGTCTGATAGACGGCGACCTCTTCTCCCACCGCCCAATGGATACCTTCCTGGTTGAGTTGGGTGAGGATGCGGATGGGCGGCTCGTGATCGACGAGGAAGCCATCGATGACCGCCTGCCGGTAGGTGTACTGGTAGGCGGGGGCTCCGAAAATCTCGGTCGTGTGCAGCGCCGGTGTGGCCGTGAGCCCGATGCGCACCGCGTCGAAGTGGTCCAGCACCCGCCGATACTTGGAGACGTAGTCCCGTTGTGAACGGAACTCCATCTCGCCTTCGCTCATGTCCCGGTCGAGGTTGTAGCCCCGGTGGGACTCATCGACGATGATGCAGTCGTAGCGGTCTACCGGCACCTGTTCATCGGCGTCGCTCGGGTAGAGCAGCCGTTTGACCATGCCCTGCACGGTGGCGATGTGCAGGCGGGTGTCTTCATCGGGGGCCACGTCCCCGAGGCTTTTGACATCGTAAATCTCGTTGAGGCTCTGGAGGTTTTCGAGCTTCACGTTCTTGAACGCGCTTTCGGCCTGCTCGCCCAGCGCGGTCCGGTCCACGAGGAAGAGCACCCGGCGGAACCGCTTGGCCTTGATGAGCCGGTACATGAGCCCGAGCGCCGTGCGGGTTTTTCCGGTTCCGGTAGCCATCGCCAGCAGCAGTTCACGCTTGCCTTGAGCGATGCCGTCTTCGACTGCGGCAATGGCGTCGAGTTGGTAGTCGCGGAGTCCCAGATAGTCGGTGGGCTCGGTCTTGAGCGCGGCTTCTGCCTTGTCGTGGTCCTGGCCAAGACGGGCTTTCAGGCCCTCGGGCGTGTACCAGCCTTCGAGTGCGTCGGCGTGGTTGGTGCTGCGCCGAGCGTCGAGGAACCAGATCCCGCTCTTGGTCTTGATCTGCCGCAGATAGGGTCGCCCGTTGGTGGCGAAGAGGAAGGGGATTTTGTACTCGCCCCACGGTCCGCCACTGAGGGTCTCGTCGCCCTTGATGACATAGTCCTTGCTGTACCGCTTCGCCTGCTGAATCGCCCCCGCCACATCCTTGCGTTTGCGCTTGGCCTCGACCACCGCGATGGCCTTGAGCCCGACGAAGAGAACGTAGTCGGCAGGTCCGCTGGAGGTGGGCCACTCGGCAATCGCCAGGTTCTTGCCCTTGGTGGGCCGGACCCCCTGCTTGTAGGTGATGGCCTCGGTGTCTGCCTCCCAGCCTGCCGCCTGGAGTTGAGCGTCGATGAGCTTTCGGGTCGCCGCCTCGTCCAGGTCGAGTTGCTCGGGTTCACCTGCGGTTTGGGCGCGTTCGACGATGGCTTCGACCTGGGCTGCGGGCGCAGCCTGTGCCTGGACCTGCAACGTTTGGAGCCGTGTCTCCCACGCAGCCTGTGCCTGGGCGGCTTGCTCTTCGGTCTCCTCGGCGATCTCAAGCGCGGCGTTGAGGTCTTCGTAGGCTTGCTGGCGGGCCTGTTCTGCTTCTTGCCTGAGAGTCGCTTCTCGCTCTGCCGTTTCAGAGAGCGAGGCCGCGTGGGTGGTGGCCTGGACCACCTCGTCTCGCATCCGGTCGAGTTCGGTCTTCAGTAGCCGATCTTCTTCGCTTGGGTCAGGCGGGGGTACGAAAGCCCCCGCCTTGAAGGTGGGCTGGTTGCCCAGGCTGCGGTGAAACCACACGGCCAGGGTCCGAGCCATACGCAACTGGTGCAGTGCCTCGCGACGACTTCCCGCGCCGTCATGCGTGGCCGAGTTGCCCTTGCGGCGCAGGTCGTGAAAGAGGTCGGCCACGTCACGGGTAAGCACGCGGCGCTCACTCAGACGCCGCAGAAGGTCCACCTGGTTGTCCATCGGCCCGGAGTAGATGCCCACCAGGGCCGCCGCCTCCTGGGCGAGAAGTTCCCCGAACTGGCGCAGTCGCATGAGCGCGGTGACCGGGTCTTCGAAGACGTACCGCTCTGCCGCCGCAGCCGCCTGAAGCAGACGGTCGCTATAGGACTTCAAGAACCCAAAGTTGGGCGAAGCCGAAGCGAGTGCATGGACGGCCTGAGGACTCATTGCTTGGCGTCCTCCTGGTTTTTCTCGGCGATCTCTCCGCCTGCCTTCATGTAGTCGTGTAGAGCCTTCTCTTCGATTCGCCAGCTTCCCCCGACCTTGGCCACGCCGGGGAGCTTCCCTTTGCGACACATGTCATAGACGGTGCGCTCGCCCAACCTGAGGATTTCGCACGCTTCCTGGATTGTGAGGTATCGGCTCATTGAGTCCTCTCGCACCCTTGCCTAAATCTGCCAGCAGATGCCAGGTCAGTTGTATGATCTTTAAGGCCGTTTCTGCAACCAGATCGGGGATCTAAAGCCCGTGGCGGATGCGAATCACGAAGGCCGTCCGTAGAAGAGAAGGACGGCCCTCGAAGGTCGTCCCTCAAACCGAACGGAGGACGATCATGCTGACTGCAAGCGAAGAGACGGACGGATTCGACGTGATGGAGACCGTCGGGCGGCTACACGCAGAGGGCTGCCGCTGGGAGATGGATCACCCCATCGCCTTTGGCATCAAGGCCACCTACGGCATCGACCGATGGGGCGCGTTCTTCGTGATGGTTCGCGGTCACGCAGGCCACATCATCTACTGCGACCGCACCAATCCGGTATGGAAGCGGGTCGGCAGCATCCTGTCGGTGTTGGCGTCTGAGACCTTCTTCACCTACGAGGACGCCGAGAACGCCCAGGCCGTCTTTGAAGGCGCAGACCCAGAGGAGTTTGAGGACGAAGCCGCCCGGCGAGTCGCCCAGGTCATCGCAGACTTCAAGCCCTGGCTGGGAGAGTCTGCGTGAGCCTTAGGCCGCTGGGTTCTTGAAGCTGTGCGGGTTGTGCGGGTTTGAACCCGAAATGGCTGGATATGACCCGCACTACAGGGTGGGGGTGTCGCCTAAGTGCCTGTCAGCACAGCGTTCTTAGGTGCAGCTACACATTGAAACAGCGTATCAATCACACCGCTACGCTGTTGCTCGACGGCAGAGTTTTGCTCGTTGGTGGCAACGACCTGGACGATGCGGAGCTCTACGATCCGCTCAGCGGCATCGCCACGCCTGCGGGCAAGCTCGCCAACGTTCGGTCATGGCACGCAGCGGCGCGCCTCGGCAGCGGAACCGTCATGGTTGCCGGAGGTCGTTTCTACGGCCAGATGCTGGCGACGGTCGTCTTGTACGACCCCACGAGCAACAGTTGGTCGATCACCGAGCCCTTGTCCCCTGGTCGAGCTAGTCTCAGCTTGGACCGGTTGCCCAGCGGCGAGCTGCTGGCAGCTGGTGGCGAAACGGGTTCCCAACAGCCTGTCGTAGTTGCAGAGCTGTTTGGGCTCATCAAAGGCAACAGCGCCTGCTCGGTCGACGGCGAGTGCTTCAGCACCCACTGCGTTGACGGGGTTTGTTGTGACCAAGCCTGCGACCAGCCCTGCACCGCATGCTCTGCCGCAGCCAAGACCTATGGCGTCGATGGGGTCTGTGAGGTGGTGGCCGCTGGCTTCGATCCGCATCAAGACTGTGACGACTCCGGCTCGCCGAGCTGTCAGGAGAACGGTTCTTGCGATGGCGCGGGCAGCTGCCAGATGTACCCCGTGCAAAAGGACTGCCAGGCCGAGAATTGTAGTGACGCGCAGCAATGCGCCAGCGGGTATTGCGCCGATGGGATCTGCTGTGACGCAGCTTGTGAAGCAGGTTGTCGCGCCTGTACGGCGGAGCTCAAAGGCGCTGGACAAGATGGTCTGTGCGAGCCAATTGTGGCCGGTGACGATCCCAAAGCTGCTTGCCTTCCCGATTCTGCTCCATGTCTCGCGGATGGCCACTGCGATGGGCTGGGCGCGTGTCGGCTCTACGCGCTGAGCGGCACGAGTTGCGCAGCCACGACCTGCTCCGAAGATGGGGCGCTAGCCAGCTCCGAGTGCGATGGGCAAGGACAATGCGATTCCATCAGCACATCCTGCGCGCCCTATCTCTGCGCGGACAGCTCGTGCACCACCAGTTGCCAGCAGGATGCTGATTGCGCGGTGGGGCGCTGGTGCACGTCGGGTCAATGTCTGGACAAGGCTGCACATGGCTCAGTCTGTGTAGAGCCTCGCAGCTGCCTGAGTGAAAAATGTGTCGACGGTCTCTGCTGCGTGCAAGACGATTGCGCGCCCTACCGCTGCTCGCTCACCGGTCAATGCCGCGAATCTTGCGAATCGTCAGCGCACTGCGGCGCAGGCTGGGTCTGCGATCGCCACGACAAGTGCGTGCCCAAGAAGACCATTGTGGTTGCACAGGGATGTGCGGTTGCTCGGGGAGCTGTTTGGTCCTGGTCTGTGCTTTGGTGGGTGGGCCTGCTTGGCTTGCTGGCGCTCAGAAAGCGTAGCCGAGACTCACGCTCGGCGAGATCATGACAAAGGGGCCATGAGCGCGCTCGCCGGTGACGAAACCTCGTGCCGGTGTGCAGTCCACGCCGGTGGGGTTGTTGTCCGCGTCGCAATTGCTGTCGAGCAGAGCCAAGCCGCTGTTGTCGTACTGCGCCCCCTCGAGCACGAAGATCCCAACTGCGACACCGGCGCCTACCGAGAAACCTCCAAAACGCGCGCCGACGCGCAGCTCCGGCATGACGAACATGTTGGTCGAGCTGCTGGCCGCTCCTGAGCCGTCCACGGCGACGGGTAGCGTCCCGCCGCTGGCGGTCACTGTGCCTCGAATGGCATCACTCGTCGAAGCGAACAGTGCGCCCACCAGCACATGGCTGCGTAGCTGTGCGTATGGGCCGAGCTCGAGGCGATAGCCGACGCCAGCGGCCGCGAACGGTCCCCCTATGCTCATGTCGTCGGTCAACAGATAGCGCGTGTCCACGCTGACCTTTTGACCATTTTGGGTAGCCCCGAAGGTGTCGTTCAGCGTGCGATGGACCCGCTTGCCCATGGAGAGATAACCGCCTGCAGCCTCGACGGACAGGCCGAACCAGAGCTCGTAGCCAGCCCTCGCTCCTACCATTGCTCCAAAAGCGCCCGGATTGTCGCGGCACTCTTTGTCCTCGCAGTGCTCTTCAGCAGCGCTCCCTAGCGATGGTGCGTACACAAAGCCGCCGATGAGATCGAAGAAGATCTCACCTGAGCGTTGTGCTCCCCAGCGCGCGTGAGCCTCGTCCACCGTCAGACGCAGCTCGAAGCTGCTGCTCTTGCCGGCGATCACGTCGAACTGCTCGTTCTTGCTCAGGTAGCCCTCTTCGCGTACGTCGATGGTGTGCTTTCCGAGCGGCAGTCGGCCATACCAGTTGCCGTTACCGACCAGCACTCCATTGATGCGCAGCTCGGCACTGGGCGGTTCCAATTCGAAGCGAAGCAAGCCGCTCAAAGAGCTCATTGCAGGGGTCGCTTTTACAGTTTGCCCCCGCACGATGGCGACGCTCTCGGGCGCCGAACCGGTGTCGCCGCGCACCACCCAAAGCACGTGCTTGCCCGGCGCCAGCCGACCCTGCCATGGGGCCTGGCCCACCATGGCACCGTCGATGAAGACCTGGCCGCCCTTCGTGGCGAGCGTGTCGACTTGTAGCCTGCCGGCAAAAGCGAGCGCCTCGAGCTTGGCCGGTACCGACAGCGTCTGGCCCACTTTGACTTCGACAGACTTCTCGAAGGTGTGAAACCCGTCCTTGAAGACGTGGATGCGGCGCGTGCCTGGCATGACCCGCACAGGTGTCATCAAGGGCAGCTGTCCGCGTGGTCGGCCGTCGATGATCAAGGCGCCGTCGACGTTGGCGATGACGTCTACGCTGCCAAGCTTCGAACGTAGCCAACGCATGACTTTGCTGACTGATTGGCGTTGCTCGCCGCCGAGCTCATCGTGGAACTTGGTCAGCAACAGCTCGTAGTGCTCGAGCGCTTCGTCGTAGCGCTCGAGCTTGTCGAGACAGATCGCTGCGTTGGTGATGTTGGGGACCGAAGCGACCAGCTTGCTCGACCTGAGGAAGTACGTCAGCGCGCGTTCATAATCGCCCGCTCGTCGTAAGCGGTTGCCCTCTCGAAAGAGCTGCTTGGCCTTTTGCAGCTTGCCACCAGTGGGCTTTGCAGGGGGAGGCGGGCTGGTTGCTGTTGCGGTAGTGGTCGGATCTGGAGCAGGCGGCCCATCGGACTGCG
>CAZRGL010000201.1:11613-16827 GCA_964599485.1 uncultured Polyangiaceae bacterium | reverse complement strand
CCAAAGGCCGAAGCGCAGCCAAAGGCCGAAGGGCAGCCCAAGACTGAGGCGCAGCCAAAGACCGAAGCGCAGCCCAAGACCGAGCTGCAGTCAAAGAAAGAGGCGCGGTCAAAAGCGGACAATGCGCAGCCAGAGACCGAGCCGCAGCCTTTGACCGAGGCACGGGCCAACGCCGACCCGCAGGTAATTGTGGCCCCAGCAACAGTTGCAGTGACAGCAGCTCCGGTCGCAGCCGCAGCAATTGTGGCAGTAGGAGCAGCAGCTCCGGGGGCAGCTCCAGCCGCAGCAATTGTGGCAGCCCCTGAGGGCCCAATGGCAGCGACGCCCGGGCTGGCCCCACGAGCAGCGCCGGCCCCACGAGCTGTAGCCGCTCCGGCAGCGTTCCCGGTACCCTCGGCAGCAGACGGAACTGCCCCAATCGTAGCTGCCCCAGAAGTGGCAGCTTCGGTAGCAACAGCCTCGGTAGCAACAGCCTCGGTAGCAACAGCCTCGGTAGCAACAGCCTCGGCAGCTGTCGATTCGCCAGCAGCCTCAGCGGACACGCCCCCCCAGACCGCGGTAGATTCACAGGCCGCGGTAGATTCACAGGCCGCGGTAGATTCACAGGCCGCGGTAGATTCGAAGGCCGCGGTAGATTCGAAGGCCGCGGTAGATTCGAAGGCCGCGGTAGATTCACCCGCAGCTGTAGTCGATTCGCCGACCGAGGCGAGGGCGATCAAGGCAGCACCAGTCTTGGATCCGCGTTCCTTAGCAGTTCTGCAACAAGGGTGGCGCTCGGGACCAGTCGTGGACAAGAGCGCCGAGCTGCCCGCCGCGCTGAGCGCATCGTGGAGACTCGAGGCAGCGCTGCAGCGCGCCGCACCGCAGCAGCCTGCGGCTGCCAAGCACAGTCAGCCGGCGCAGGCCCGGGCTGAGGTCTCCAGCGACCAGCCAATCGATTCGCAAACGGCGCGCAGCGCGGCCACGGGACAGCCACTGACAGGCTCGACCGACGACGCCATTCAGACAAGTAACCGAAGCAGCGATCCCAGCCAAGCAAGCAGCACCGAATCTGGTGTCGCTGCGACGAAGCTCGGCCCGAGCTCCGAGCTGGCTGGCTTGGCGCCAAGAGCAGCCGGACCCGCGGCTTCCTCGCCAGCAGCGGCGGGGAGCAACATCAAAGCGGAGCTGGTGCAGCAGCGTCTCGAGCAAATGCTTCGAGCACGCCGTCAACAGGCCGCCACGAAGGCGGTCAACCGGATGACACTTCGCAACACCGCCAGCATGCAAGTCGAGCTCGCTGGACTCGGCAGGATCCGGGTCGATGCGCGCAGCCGCGCGGGCGAGGTCGAGGTCGGCGTGCGCGCCAGCGACGCAGCCACGGTGGCCGTGTTGCAGAGCTTGACCGGGGCGATGGAACAAGATCTACGGACCAGCTCCATTGATTTGGCGCACTTGGAGGTGTCGGAGGACAAGGACCAAGAGTCTGAAGATAACGCTGCACGCGCCGATCAACGCGAGGCAGAAAGCCGCAAGCAGGACCGCAAGGGCGAGTCAGACGGCACCCAGCCCGACGAGCAACCGACCCCGATGACGTCCAAATCAAAGTCGGTACGGATCGTGCTCTAGCACCAATAATGGAGATCCCCGGTGTGAACACTGCGCCCGGCAGCGGCCTTTCAGCGCCGGCCAGCGCAGACAAGAACGGCCAAGTCGACAAGGAGGCTTTTCTCAAGCTGCTGGTCACCCAACTGCAGCATCAGGATCCGCTCTCTCCGATGGAAGGCACGGAGTTCGTCAGCCAGCTGGCGGAGTTCTCGAACGTCGAGCAGGCCATTGCCCAGGCCCAACACTTGGAAGTCATCAGCATGCAGCTGACCGGCATCGCCAGCAACGAGGCCGTCGGGCTCATCGGCAAGGAGGTCACGGTACGTGGCCGGAACATCGCCTTCGACGGCGTCACCCCCACGGGCTTCAACGCGAATCTCGACGACGACGCCGCCGAAGTCACCGTGACTATCCGCGACGCCAACGGCAACGCCGTCAAGACCATGGAGCTCGGTCCTCAGGACAAGGGCGCCGTAGAGGTACCCTGGGATGGTCGCAACGACGCTGGCCAGCTCGTACCGAGTGGCAACTACTCGGTCGACGTCACGGCCCGGGACGGCAGCGACAATCCCGTGTCTGTGTCACAAGACGTACGCGGCAAGGTCGTCGGCGTCTCCTTCGACAAGGGCTACCCCGAGGTCATTCTCGACAGCGGCGCCCGCGCGCCCATCAGCGACTTGATCGCCGTGCACGATGCAAACGGAGTGCTCGGCGCGCTCGCCGCCCTGCCCGGCTTGCCCGGCTCCACACCTAATCTGGGCCCCCTGTCGCCCGTCACCAATGAACTACCTGGAAGCTCTCAAGAGCTCGGCCCGCTGGCCGTCCCGCCCAACGAATAATCACGATCGCACCGCTGGCTGACTGAAAGAGTCTCGCCCACAAAGAACTGCTCACGGAGGAAAGATGACTGTCACCAAGACCATGAACACCGGCGTTTCGGGCCTGCTCGCGCAACAGAAAGCGCTCGGCGTGGTCGGCGACAATGTCGCCAACGTCAACACTGTGGGCTTCAAGGGCTCACGAGCCAACTTCGAAGACGTGCTCGGCGGCGTGGCTGCGCGGCGCGTCCAGGGTCCTGGCGCAGGGGTCAGCATGACCCGAACCCAGCAGATCTTCAGCCAAGGCGTGCTGACCAACACCGGCGTGCCCACCGACGTGGCCCTGTCCGGTGAGGGTTTCTTCGTGGTGCAAGGCAAGGTCGACGGTCACGACGGCCAGTTCTTCAGCCGCGCCGGCCAGATGACCGTGCGCAACGACGGCATGGTGGTCAATCCGCAGGGGCTGAACCTGATGGGCTACGCCGCCGATCCCAACGGCGGCTTCGATGCAGCGCTGACGCCCATTGAAATCACAACGGCGATGCACAGCTTGCCGCCCAAGGTCACCGAGAATGCCGAGATCTCGGCGAATCTGGACGCCAACGCCCCATTGGTAGGTCCGTTCAGTGCTGCGGACCCGACCGGAACGTCCAATCTCTCGACGTCAATGACCGTCTACGACTCGTTGGGCAACGCCCATACGGTTGACGTTTACTACACGAAGACCGCGTCCAATGCCTGGGTCATGAACGCAATAGCCAGTGACGCCAGTACGCCGCAAATCGTCACCAACGCAGCGATCACCTTTGACAACACTGGCAAGCTGTTGACCCCAGCTGCTCCGGTGGCCAGCATAGCAGCAGCATTCCCGGGCGCAGACCCGACGCAGACGATCACCTTCGACATAGGCAGTGTTGGCGACACGGACGGCTTGTCACAGTATGGCTCGCCGAGCGCCATCAACGCCCAATCCCAAGATGGCTACGCTTCGGCATCGCTGACAGCGCTGGACATCACCACCGACGGCGTCGTCAACGGCGTGTACTCCAACGGCGAGAGCATCGCCTTCGCCCAAATGGGCGTCGCCAAGTTCCGCGCCAACGAGGGGCTCGCGCGCGCCGGACACAATCTCTGGCTGCAAACCGTCGAATCCGGTGATGCTGCTATCAGCGCCGCTTCGAGCGGTGGCCGGGGGTCCGTGGTCGCCGGAACGCTGGAACAAAGTAACGTAGATTTGGCCAGTCAGTTCGTAGATATGATTACCTATCAGCGGGCCTTCTCGGCCAACGCCAAGACAATCACCACCGCTGACGAGCTGCTCATGGAGACAATGCAGCTCAAGAGGTAGGCTAGCGCTCATATAAGTAGGCTAGCCGCGCGCTGATCTAGCGCAGAAGCAACTGACGAAGAATAGCCATGGCTGACGAGGAAAAACCGGAAGAAGGGACAGAGGAAGACAGCGGGTCAAAAGGAGGTGGCGGTCTTGGAGGAAAGATCGCTACCATCGCGCTGTCAGCGGTATTTGCTGGGGCCGCGGGCTTTGCGGGCGCCTATTTCGGCGCCCCCAAAGCGGCAGGGAACGATGGGGTCAAGGTCGACAAAGACAAGATCCCCGGCCCCACCGTCGCGCTCAAAGCCTTCGTGTGGAACGTAACCAACACGAAAACTGGCAAGCAGCACGCGGTCAAGATGTCCATCTCGATCGAGCTGACCAAGAAGGCGACGCCCGAACAGTTCGAGACGTTCCAGCCGCGCGTGCGTGACGCCATCTTGGCCTATCTTCGCACCCTCACCTACGCCGAGGCGCGCAACCCCAAGACCAAGGACCAGATTACCGAGGACCTGCTCGACAAGATCCACAAGCTCGGGGCCACCATAGCCGCCAGGGTGCTGGTGGGGGACTTCGTCATGCAATGACCGACGCTAAGTCCAACGAGAGCATCATCGCCCTGACCACCGAGGGCGGCGGAGGGCTCGCCCTCGATACGATGGTGCGCGCCGCGCAGTTTTTGGCCCAAGGGGTTCGGCGCGGGGTGCCGTTCTTGGGCCGCCGCAGGCTCACCGTCGCGGCCGGCGATCCTTGGCTCACCCGATCGACCAACCTCACGGTAGACTTGGAAGAACCGGTGTTCATTTGCCCTCTTGCGGCTGAGCCGGGCGGCTCGCGCGCCATGTTCTGCCTGGACGCCGAAGCCATTGGGTTCTTGCTCGAAGGCAGTCTGGGCGGCGACGGCAGCGAGATGCCGAAGCTCGCAAAGAAGGGTCTGAGCCCCCCACAGCGGGCCTTCATCGACCGGATAGCGACCAACATCGTGCGCACTTTGTCTCTGTCGCTCGAGCGCGCAGTTGGCCTTTCGTTGCTCAAATTGCCGATGATGGCAGGCGAGAAGACCTCGAGCAGCGCGCTGGTGGCGCTGCCCCTGCATTTCCAAGACATGGTCCGAACGGCGGGCGCCGAAGACGAGGATGAGGACGATTTCGGTCTCGATGACTTCGATGACGAGCCCGAAAAGGGCAAGCGCCACGGCACGGTGATTCTGGCCATGTCCAAGAATGCCTTGAACACGGCACGAGCGATCGGGACGTCCAAACGCGGCGCCACGCTCGATCGGCGCTTGGTCGCGACCCTCAACGAGGTCGAGGTCGACGTCGTTGCCGAGCTCGGACGACTCGTTTTGACGCTCGGGGAGCTGACCGATCTTCGGATCGGGGACACACTACGACTCGACGTGGCCGTCAACGCAGCCATCGACGTGCGGGTGGAGGACGAAGTGGTGTTCAAGGGCCAACCCACCACCGCAGGCAGCCA
>CAZRGL010000201.1:0-11603 GCA_964599485.1 uncultured Polyangiaceae bacterium | reverse complement strand
AGAAACCGCGGTCATTCAAAAGGAAGCGGAGCGAGAGGATCTAGGCCCCGAGCAAGCGCCTTTGCGCGCCCGAGCCAGCGGCCGCTTGCGCGACACTTCGTAGCTCCGGCCCCAAAAGGCACTGCGCTAGCACCTTCTCATCCCCTTGCGGGAGCGCCGGCCCGACATTTGCACTGCCTAGGCGTGCAATGGCGGATGAAACCAAACCAACTACGTCTACCGAGGCGGCGGTAGAGCCGTTTTCACCACCCGAGAAGAAGGCCGAAGTCGGCCTGGGCGCATTTCGTGTGCTCATGGACGTCGAGGTTGAGATAACGCTCGAAATCGGTCGGCGGAACATGAAAATCTCTGAGGTTCTAGAGCTTTCCACTGGTCAGACCATCGAGCTGACCAAGGCAGCTGGCGAGCCCATCGACATCTACGTCAACGATCAGCTGCTTGGCCGAGGCGAAGCAGTGGTGGTCGGTGACCGCTACGGCGTGCGAGTGACTGAGCTCGTCTCACCCGAGAATCTGGGAGGGCGAAAATGAGCGCCCGCACCCATAATTGGCTCGGGAGCGTCAGCGTCTTGGCGCTCGTCGCCATCCTGTTGACCTGGGCCGCACCCGCGTGGGCCGTCAAGGGCGCCACCAAGGCGACCAAAAGCGGCAAGACCCCGGCTGCCAAGCTCCAGGCCAAGCCCAGCAATGGGCCGGCCGCCCATGCCGAGCTGCAACCTCCGCCTCTGCCCGACGGCGAGCTGGTCCCGGCGCCTCCTGGCAAGGCTGCCAAGCCGATGCCAAAGGCTCCCGCGAAGCCAGTGGCAGTCCCGCCCATCCCCAAGGATGCGCCCCTGAAGCTGCGCAAAGGCGGCGGCAAGCCCCTCGAATTGGCCAACGAGACGCCCACCTCGGGCTGGTGGTACAAATTGCTGGCTTGCGGATTCATCATCGGCGGGGCGATGTGGCTGCTCAAGCGCCGCAAGCTGTTGCCCCAACAGGCCGAAAAGCAGCACAGCATGACGATCCTCGGGCGAACCGGCATCGGCGTCCGCAGTGAGCTGCTCATCGTGAACGTCGACGGCCAGAAGTTGCTGTTGGGCGTAACGCCGAGCTCAATCCAGAGGCTGGCGGTACTGGTCGACTCAGACGACGTGCCCCATCTGGCTGAGCCGATCATCGATCCTCAGCACGAAGAGGACATCGACAGCGGTTTCGAGGGAACCCTCGGCGCCGCCAAGCGCAAGCTGGAGAGCCTGGCGAGTCGCGTACTTGCCAGTCGCCGCAGCGCTGCAGACGAGCTCAACGACGAGCTCTTCGGTGATCCCGATGGGCTGGAGCCGGGAATGCTCGAGCCCGATGAGCTGGGACCGGACGGAATGGGGCGGGCGGCCCAGGTGCGTCGCTTGCCGACACGAGAGCCACAGCAAGCCCAGCAAGCCCAGCGCAGGCCAGCCCAACGCAAGCGAGCCAAGCGCACTGCTGCCAAGCGGAGCAAGCAAGCTGCCCAGCCGCAGACCCGCGCGCTACCCAGAGCGGCCGGCGACGGCCTCAGCCACGATCACGGTCACAAGGATCAGGCCAGCTCCTTGCTGCGCATCGGGCGCCAGCAGCGCTCCCGAAGCTGATGAACGCCAAGCGCATCGCTGTCGCTTCACTCGTCTTCGCCGTCGTTTTCGGCGTGACCGGAGTGGCGCTCGCCGGAGGGCCGAACGACCTAGCGGCGCTGGCGGCAAACAAAGGGCTGACCAGCCCTCTGAAGATCCTGGCGCTGCTGACGATCCTCTCGCTGCTGCCCTCGATCGTGCTGACGATGACCTCCTTTACTCGGGTGGTCATCGTGTTGGCCTTCGTGCGTACCGGCATCGGCTCGATGCAATCGCCGCCCACCCAGGTGATCGTCGGCATCGCGCTGTTCTTGACCATGTTCACCATGGCCCCGGTGGCCAGCGACATCATGGACAACGCCTACAAGCCTTACGCCGCCGGGCAGCTCACTGAAGCACAGGCTTACGATCGCGCGGTCGTGCCGCTGCGCTCGTTCATGTTGCGCCAAACCCGTGAGGCCGATCTGGCCCTGTTTTACAACGCGGCTCGTCTCCCCTTCCCCAAGACTGAGAGCCAGGTGCCGATGCGCATCGCCATCCCGGCTTTCATCGTCAGTGAGGTGACGACGGCGTTCCAGATGGGGGTGCTGGTACTTCTGCCATTCTTGCTGGTCGACATCGCCGTGGCCTCCACCCTGATGAGCATGGGTATGATGATGGTCCCACCGACCAGCATCAGCTTACCGCTCAAGCTGCTGCTGTTCGTCGTCGTCGACGGATGGCACATGTTGACCTCGTCTCTGCTGAGGAGCTTCGCATGAGCATTGACCAAGCCATCGCCCTGATGACAGGACTGATCGAGATCGCCTTGTGGACCGCGGGGCCCGTGCTGGGCGCCGCGCTGTGCGGCGGTGTGTTCATCGGCATCCTGCAGACCGCCACCCAAGTCAACGAGATGAGCCTCGCCTTCGTCGTCAAGGCCAGCTGCGTGCTGTTGGTGTTCTTCCTGACGGGCTCGGCACTGGCCTCCAAAGCCATCAACTTCACGCGCGTGCACTTCGAGCGCGTCGCCCACGTGGTGGATTAACCAGCGTTGCCGCGATGGACCTGACGAACCTCACCGAGATCGTCACCGCCATCGTGCTGGTATTCAGCCGCGTCGGCGGCTTCATGATGATCACGCCCTTTCCGGGCAAGTGGGTACCGCGCAAGGTCCGTGTTGCCTTGTTGATCACCTTGGCGCTCACCATCGGCATGATGGTGCCCAAGACGAACATGGTCCCGTTGGATCTGAACGTGCTGATCATCGCAGCCAACGAGTTCATGATTGGAGTGCTGATCGGCGCGGCGTTCCGCTTTGTGCTGGCCGCCGTCGAGTTCATGGCTGGCTTGATCTCACAAGCGTCGTGGCTTTCCGCGCCGGTGTCCTTGAACCCCGAAATGGGCGGACAGAGTCAGGTGCTCGGCCAAGTATCTATGCTGTTCGCGCTGCTGATCGCCCTGGGCGCGGGCGTGCATCGCATCGTGATCGGCTACCTGATGGAGTCCTTCCACGTGCTACCCGTGGGACGCGTCACTTCGGTTGTGGGCAGCATCATGCCCTTCGTCGAGCTGGTAGGGCGCTCTTTCGACGTCGGCATGCGCTTGGCGCTGCCCGTTCTGGCACTTTCCTTGGCGGTCCAGACCTCATTGGCGCTCATCTCACGGGTGGCGCCCTCTTTGCAGATTTTCAGTGTTGGATTCGCAGTCTTGGTGGCGACCGGTCTGGTCACCTTCATGGCCTCGCTGCGCGCGATCGGACTTGGCATCGTGCGCTATTTGGGCATTTTGCCCGGCTTCTTGGACGAGCTGCTTTTGCGGCTGGGCGGAGGATGATCCTCGATGTCCGATGATGCCAGCAACAAACCACACCCAGCGACTCCCAAGAAGCGACAGGAAGCGCGCGATGAGGGCAAATTCCCCAAGGCGCGCGACACCACGGCTGTGGCCGTGATGGCAGCGGTGCTGGCAGTCGTCGCGTTTGGACACACCCAACTGTCCGATGTGTTGCACGCTGTGTTCGCGCGCTGTTACGGCGACTTAGCTGCGATTCCACGCGGCGGAGGAGCCGCGCTGATGTCCGCAGCGCCCAAGGCCTTATTTGCTGTGGCGGCCCCACCTGCACTGGCAGCTGCGCTTGCTGGTGGCATCGCGGGCGCCCAACAGTCGGGGTGGCGTTTCTACCCCAACATGCTCAAGCCGAAGGCCGAGAAGTTCAACCCAATCCCCAAGCTCAAGGAGCTCGTCAGCCCCAAGAAGGCGGCATTCGAGCTCACCATCGCAGTGCTGCGCGTGGGGATCGTGGGCTACGTTTGTTACGACGAGCTCGAAGCCGACGTGCCCATGTTGCTCGCCTTGACGGGCGCGCCACTGAGCGACTCGCTCGGCGTGGTTGGCGTGATGCTCCTACGGATGACCTTGAAGGTCATCGCAGTGCTCGTGGTGCTCGGAGTCATCGACTACGCGTACAACAAGTACACCGTCGAGGAGTCGCTCAAGATGAGCGACCAAGACATCAAAGAGGAGATGCGGCAGTACGACCAGGATCCCCAGCTCAAGGGGAAACTCCGCCAGAAGATGCGCGAAGCAAGCGGCAAACGCGTGTTGGCTTCGGTCGAAACTGCCGACGCGGTGGTCACCAACCCGACCCACGTGGCGGTGGCCTTGCGCTACTCCGATGAGGATTACGCCCCCGTGGTCGTCGCCAAGGGTCACGACCAGCTCGCACTGAGGATCCGCTCCGAGGCCCGAAAACACGGCATTCCGATCATCGAGAACCGCCCCTTGGCCCGTGCCCTCGATGCCGAGGTCGAAATGGGCCACCCGGTGCCTGGTCAACATTACGTCGCAGTCGCCAAGGTTTTGGCGTTCGTCTTCTCGCTACGAGGCGGCCGCAGGCGAAAAAAGAGCATTTCTACCCGTAATTAGGCCGATTGCAGCCTTTTGGTAGGGCTCAGGCAGAGTTGGCACGGGGCATGAATGTTCTTTCCGGTTGAGGATGGAAACCGTCAACAAACCGTCGCTGAACATACGCGAGCTGCTGATCCCCTTGGGGATCATCGGCGTCGTGCTGATGATGGTTCTGCCGATCCCGGCAGCGGCCCTCGACGTCTTGTTGACCTTCTCCATCACCTTGGCGATCGGCATCTTCTTGACGGCCCTGTTCGTCGAGGACGCCCTCGAGTTCAGCGCCTTCCCGGCCATCGTCCTGGTGGCGACCCTGCTGCGCTTGAGCCTCAACGTCGCCTCCACGCGCCTCATCTTGCTGGAAGGCCCCCAGGGTAAGGACGCGGCCGGTCAGATGATTCAGGCCTTCGGTCACTTCGTGGTCGGCGGCGAAATCGTGGTCGGCCTGGTCGTCTTCCTGATCCTCGTGGTCATCAACTACATCGTCATCACCAAGGGCGCGAGCCGCATCGCTGAGGTCGCGGCGCGCTTCACCTTGGACGCCATGCCGGGCAAGCAGATGGCGATCGACGCTGACTTGTCAGCGGGCGTCATCGAGAACGACGAGGCACGCACCCGGCGCAAAGCGCTCGAGCAAGAGGCCGACTTCTATGGCGCCATGGACGGCGCGAGCAAGTTCGTGCAAGGCGACGCCATTGCTGGCTTGCTCATCACCGGCATCAACCTGGTCGGCGGCCTCATCATCGGGGTCGTCAAAGGAATGAACATCGGCACCGCCGCCGAGACCTTCTCGGTCCTGAGTGTCGGCGACGGCCTCGTCTCGCAGATTCCGGCCCTGCTGGTCTCAGCATCGGCCGGCGTCGTGGTGACACGCAGCGCCTCGGGCGAGCAAATCAGCACGACGTTCACCAGTCAGCTGCTCGGGCGACCACGGGCGGTCATGCTCACCGCAGGCATCATCGCCGTCCTCGGATTGATGCCCGGCATGCCGACCTTGCCCATGTTGACCATCGGCGGGTTGCTCGGTTGGGTCGCCGTGCGTGCGAGCCGCGCTGCGCGGACGAAGAGGACAGCAGACAAGACGTTGCCGGAAGCTACCGCGGGCGCTGGCACGGAGGACAAGAGACTAACGGCAACTCAAGAAGAGGTCGATCAAGCACTGCATCTGGACGTGCTGACACTGGAGCTCGGCTACGAGCTAATCGGCTTGGTGGACACGAGTACCGGGGGCACCTTGCTCGAGCGCGTGGCCGGTTTGCGGCGCGAAGTGGCGCGCGAGCTCGGCATGGTCGTGCCGCCCGTCCACGTTTGCGACAATCTCAACATCGCGCCGGGCGGTTACCGCATCTTGATGAACGGCAACCCCATCG
This sequence comes from uncultured Polyangiaceae bacterium, assembly GCA_964599485.1. GTDB lineage: Bacteria > Myxococcota_A > Polyangia > Polyangiales > Polyangiaceae > JAPYTK01. Next base: position 5,762 of record CAZRGL010000201.1, on the reverse strand, counting down.
GCGAGAGCAAGTGTCAGGTCGGACGCTCGTTGGCCATCGATCCGAGCGGCACTGCACCGCCGCTCGAGGGCGACCCGACCGTCGAGCCCACCTTCGGCATGCCAGCGCGCTGGATCCAGACCCGCGACCGCGAGATGGCCGAAGCCCTCGGCTACGCCGTCGTGGACCATGCCACGGTCATCGCTACCCACCTAGGCGAGCTCATTCGCAACAATGCCCACCGGCTCATCGGCCGTCACGAGGTTCAGCACCTGCTGCATCTTCTGGCTGAGAAATATCCGAAACTGGTTGATGACGTCGTGCCCACGCTGCTGTCGCTAGGCGACGTGCTGCGGGTCCTGCGCAACATGTTGCGCGAGCGAATCTCCATCCGCGACATGCGCTCGATCATGGAGGCGCTGGCCGATCTGTGTGAGCAAACCAAAGACTCGGAGCAGCTGACCGAGCTCGTGCGCGAGCGGTTGGCCCCCCAAATCACGGCCACCATCACCGGCGAAGATGGCTCCGTCGCAGCGCTCGCGCTCGACCCACGCCTCGAAGAGGTATTGCGCACCTCGCTCAGAGAGATCGCCGCAGGAGTCGGTGGAGCGCTCGATCAACAACTGCTGAAGAGCCTGGCGGAACAGGCCGATGAAGCGCTGGCGAAGTTCGGCGTGCTCGGTGCGATTCCCCTGGTCATCGCGCCGCCCGATTTGCGGCGCTACGTACGGGCCATCTTCGAGCACAAGGTGGCGCAGTACGCCGTAGTTTCTTTCCGTGAGATAGAGCCGACCGTCCCGTTGAGGGTCGTCGACTCGCTTGGCAGGGACATGTCAGTGGCACTTTCGCCACAAGGAGCTGGATGATGTCGCATGTATTTCGAGGAAGCACGTTGACCGAGGCCCGACGCGCAGCTGAGGCCAAGTTGGGCCCAGACGTCATCGTCTTGCAGCGACGCAAAGTGAGAAAGAAGGGCTTGGGCGGGATCCTCGGCGGAACCGAGTTCGAAATCGAGGCCGGCGTAGAGCTTTCAGCCCCAATGCTGAAGCAACTCCAGCTCGAGGCCCGTCGCCCAGCGGCTCCGAAAAAGGAGGATGACCACAAACCCCTCAAAGAGTTGCTGTTCGCTTCCAGCGTTCTCGATGAGCCGGCTAGTAGCCCTCCGAGCAATGGTCACCGCCGCCGCTCCAACGGCGCCACCATCGAGTCGCTCGAGCAAGAAGTTCGTGCCGTGCGGGCGATGCTCTACCGGATCAACAACTCGCCTGACCGCATCCAAGGCCAGCTGACCGGCATTCGCCGCGCCATGCAAGAGCTCACACCTCGCTCGCCTACACCCCAGCGTCTGCAGCGGTTGGTCACCCGCAGCGGAATCGACGGCCCAGTTGCACTTGCGCTGACCAAACGGCTCGCCAAAGAATCAGGTGATGACGAGAGCTTGTTCGACGCCTTCCGCGACGCGCTCGCCGACTTGATCCGCGTTCGTGCTTGGCCGCTGGCCACCGAGGATCGCAAGGTCATCGCACTGGTAGGTCCTCCGGGCGTTGGAAAGACGACCACGGCGGCCAAAATCGCTGCCAATGCCATTGCCAACGACGGCTTGTCGGTCACCTTCGTTGCCTGCGACACCTACCGCGTAGGAGCCGTGGAACAGCTGAGCAAATACGCCAAGCTGCTCGGCTCGGCCTGCCATGTCGTGCACAACCAAGACCAACTGCACCGAGCAATCCGTGGGTCGAACACCGATTTGGTGGTGGTTGACACTGCGGGCCGCGGTCCAGTCGACGAAGACTCGGTCGAAGCCGGGTTGGGAGAGGCGCGTCTGCAAAACGAAGGGCGAACCGGTTGGGAGCACCGGGCGCGCCACGTACTGCTCTGTTTGGACGCCTCGATGCGCTACACCGATGCCGAGGCGTTCGGCCGCAGGTACGAGGCGTGTGGCCCGACGGCCATCGCGGTCACCAAGCTCGATCTCACCAAGGCTCCCGGGGGCTTGCTCCACGGCACGGTGAGCACGGAGCTTCCCGTTTCGACGCTCTGCATGGGTCAGCGGGTTCCCGAAGACATCGCTCCGGCCACCGCTGGACGCATCCTCGACCACTTGGCTCCCCACAGCCGGATTCGCAATTGACCGCCCATCGACCACCCCAGTGATTACCCCACTGATTACCCCAGTGAGCAGCACATCGTGCAGCACTCTTTCCCTCCGCCCTGATGGCCTGTAAACAACCAGCCAGTATGAGCTCTCCGAAACGAACCCTCACCCGAGAGGACTACGAGCGTTACCTGCCGCTCGTACGACGGATAGCGATGCGCTTGGCCCGACGCGTGCCGAGCCACATCAGCATCGGCGACCTCATCTCGAGCGGTTGGGTGGGGCTGGTCGAAGCCTTCTCTCGCTCCGATCCGGACATGCCCAACGAGGAGTTCCAGGCCTACGCCTCTCATCGAGTCCGCGGCGCGATGCTGGATTATCTGCGGGGGCTCGATCCAGCCACCCGCCAAGCACGCAACGCTTCGCGGCGCGTGGCCCGAATCATCTCGGAGCTGACCCGGCACTTTGGTCGTCCGCCCGAGGAAGAAGAGGTGGCCGACGCGCTAGGCCTCGACCTCGAAGGATACCGCAACCTGTTGATGCATGAGTCGCCTCGAGCTCGTAGACATCGACCAGATCGACGCGGTACCTGATCGCAAAGACGCACCTGATGAGCTGGCCGAGCAGCGCTTGCTGGCCACGGCCGTAGCCAAGGCGATTGAGCACTTGCCGCTCCGGCTGCAACAGATTCTCGCCCTGTACTACCAGGAGGATTGCACCCTTCGGGAGATCGGAGCCGTGCTGCAAGTGAGCGAATCGCGCGTGTGCCAATTGCACGCCGAAGCCATGCACCGGCTACGGGCACACGTCGGAAAGGAATGAAACCATGGGAGACGGAATCTACGCGGCATTGAGCGGAGCCATTGCGCACCAAACATCGCTCGAGACGACCGCAACGAACCTCGCCAACGCCTCCACGACCGGGTTTCGTGCCATTCAGCCTGTGTTTCGCGAGATTCTGGCCGAGCAGGGTGGTCCCGGCCAGGCAACGCACTTCTCCGCAGTTCGCAAATCCGCAATCGACACCACCCTGGGTGGACTGAAGCAAACCGACCGCGAGCTCGACATCGCCCTGCCGAGAGAGGTGTTTTTGGCGGTGCAAACGCAAGCCGGTGAGCGCTACACACGCGCTGGCTCGCTCGAGGTCAACCCGGGCGGCACGCTAGCAACCCGCAACGGGCACGTGGTGATGAACGAGGCCCAACAGCCCATCCGTGTCGATCCCAATGCCAAAGTGCTCATCACGCCCGACGGTGAGGTAAAAGCCAACGGCGAGTCGCTGGGGTTTCTCAGACTGGTCTCGTTCAATGACCCGCGCCAGATGAGCTTCGAAGGAAAAGGCTTGCTGGCTGCCGCAGCTGAAGCGGGCGCAGCGACCGCGAGCACCGAGCAGGTTGAAGTCGGCAAGCTCGAGAAGAGCAACTTCTCTCCCGTACGTGCGGTGACCGATCTGATGATGGCATCGCGCATGTTCTCCGCCATGGAACGGGCCATCTCCACGTTCCGCTCGATCGACCGCCGCATGGTCACCACCGTGCCGAAGTAGCGAGCGTCCAAGTCTGCTCGATCCGGGTGCCGTGGCCCGAGTTGCTCGGGAGGTACGAAATCGCCCTGCCGTCGGCCTTCACGTGGTCGCTGAACGCAGCAGGAACGCACGCGCCTGCGCGTCGGCCGGCGTGAACGTGGTCCCCACATGGGTGTCGCCATGCAACCAAGCAACGGTAATCGCGCGCTCGTTCTTGTCGTGGGGCGACACGCTCGCAACTGCAGGCGCCTGCACCTCGAAGGGGCGCCCAAACAACCTTCGCGCAATGGACGACATCAGCAACCAGCCCCCGACCGCAGCGAACAAGCCGACCATGCCCACGAGCACCGGACCTTTGCGAATCGCCATCAGGTCGATGCCCGCGAGCTCATCGAGCATGGTTGCGGCGATAGCGACGACAACGACACCCAGCAGACCGCCTAGGATCGACAGCGGCAGCGAGATTGCACCCGGGGCCTTCTTGCAGGCCATGATCAAGCTGCCGTCCGGTTGGCGTGACACCGTCCCGGCGCCCTCGAGCCCCAGGTCCCCCAACTGACCCTCGGCAACGCCGAAGCTCCCACTCATCGCGTTATGCATGGGCGGTGTTACGGATCGGGCTGCTCGAATCTTCCTCGCCCGCCAACGCCACGATGATCGCGGCGGGAGCACGCCAACGGCGGCGCCGAAAACCCAAGTAAGCACGTGCCACCGGAATGCCGCCGAGCGCGAGCTCGAAAAGGCCTCGCAGCCAACCCGGAGGCGGCAAAGACAACCACATGCCCACGGTGTCGAACGGCGGGAACAACAGCTCGCCGGCGAGATTGAGCAGCACGTAGACTCCCGCCGCGGCGGCTGCCATGCGAACCAAGTCGCGCAGCGCGTGAAACAGCTGGGGCCAGGCGAGCAATCGCACGGTTGCCGAACGCTCCACGGGCAGCAGCGCATTCCCACAATTCGGGTGGAGTGGCCGGATTGGGGGTAATATCGTCAGGTGAATCGCCTGACGACCATGCTGCTCGCCATCACCTTATTTGGCGGTGTAGTTGGGTGCAGCAGCACCAATGACACGAGCCCCAGCGCAGGCGACACCGCGAGCAGTTCCACCAGCTCAAGCACGACCACCTCGTCGAGCCAACAGCAGCAGCAGCTGTTCGTGTCCTTCGTTGCCGAAACCGAGCCAGGTCAAGCTCCAGCGCTGGTTCACCTCGACAACGCCACCGCTTTCGTCGTCACATTGCAAGTGGGCGGCGCCAACTTCTTGCAGATCGCAATCGAAGACGTGCCAACTCTGGAGCCTCAGCTGGCGGTGAGCGCCGATGTGCTGGCAGACACCAAGATCGGCTACCACGAAGACAAGAGCGAGGGGGCCGCTTGCGTATTTCTGACGCTCGACGAGCTGACGGGACCGAACCAGCTCGAGGCTGGCGTCAGCTATTCGCTCGAAGTGACCGGCGATTCCTACGAGACCTTGGCCTTGAAGGTCGTCGAATTGGGCCCGGCCCCAGCTTTCGTCGCCGTGCGAGGTTGGCGCAAAGCTCAAATCCCGGGCACCACAACGCTCGAGCTGACCCCCGCGGGCGCCTCCACCCCACAGCTGTTCGACCTGTCGCTCGGCTCGGTCGGACAGTACGTTTCCCTCGGGACAACGAATCTGCAACTCGAGGCCATCTCCTTCGAAACGCCGTCGCAGACCTTCTCAGCACAAGATTCTGCCACGCTCTCGGGCGCGTTCGGCTTCACAGCCGTCGTCGACGACGAGGAGCTAGCCAACGCTGCCACGGCAGTCGAGCTGACGGCCGACTGAGTCCGGGTCCGAGTCGGTGGAATCCGTAGGGGAGGGCTTTAGAGGCCGTCTCATAACCTAGCTTCGCCGTAGGGGGGGTTATCCGCCCGAGACTCCCCTACATTGATTTCGGAGTTATGAGACGGCCTCTTTATGCCGTCCCGCGTCCGCGTCCGGTCTGGTGCTGGTTGGTGCCCCGCCAATCGGCCCATCCGTCCACGCGGTCGAGGAACATCTGACGCGAGTTGGCCTCTCTGATTGAGAGCTCCTCGCTAGCTTCGGCATCACTGTCTGGCGAGTCCTGACCGAGTAGCGCAGTTGCCGCCCCGCCGTACGCCGGGGGGGCCGTCATCGCCTTTGGGGCGCGGGGGAGGAGG
>CAZRGL010000200.1:8542-16838 GCA_964599485.1 uncultured Polyangiaceae bacterium | reverse complement strand
GCTCGGCGCGCCCTACGCGATGATCGCAGCAGCTGCGGTCGGGTTGGCACGGCTCGCGCGATTCGCCTGAGCGTAGCATGAAGCGGAAGCGGGCGCGGCCCGTGGTCGCGCCCAAGGCGTTGCCCCTCGGCTGGATTGACACGCAGCGCGCGCTGGCGCTGCGCGTCAGCGGCGCCGTCGAGCAGCGAACCCTCAGCGGAGGACTCGATTGGCGCTGCGTCCAGTGCAACGGCGACCAAATCTGGCTGCGACAAGACGGTCAGCTCGTTGCGACAACGGACTCCGACAAGCGGGGCGTGTTCCTCGAGATCGTTGACCCCAAGCAGGACAAGGTCCTGACGCGCATTCGCGGCTGGGGCGGCGACAACGACGAATTGCAGCGTGCGTCACCGGCGGAAATGGGAGTGGTGTTCGGCCCCGAAGGCAAGCGGGCGGTAGTGTATTGTGTGATCGATATCGCGCGCTCGCCGGCCATTGTCGTCCAGTCCCGCCTGTACGATGCCAAGACGTGGAAGCTGCTAGCGGCAAGCGTCGGCAGTCACGCCGGAGTCGACGCGATGCCAGAGGACATGTGGCAATTCGGCCTGGGCGGCAGCGCGCTGTTCGTCACCGAGGAAGAGCAATCGGGCCTGTCGGTCGATCGTTATGACGCCGCCACCGGCAAGAGGGTTGGTCGTGTAGCCATGCTGGGCGGAAGACCCGTGGTGCGCTGGTCGGCCGATCGCCACCGTCTCCTGTTCGCAGATGGCCCCGTAGTGTTGGTCCGCGATCTGCCAGCTACCAAGTCGACTTGGCGTTTCGGTCCCTCACCCGCGCCTGCTCCCCCATGACCCAGCGGGACCGGCCGCCGTCCAGCGCAAGTGCTGGTCGCTAGGAGAGCTTCTGGTCGACAGAGCAGAGCACAGAGCTAGGGATAGAAGACTGCCGCGAAAGCATCGTCGCCGCCAGCGAAGCTGAGTGGTCCGCTGCCAAAGTCCACCTCGCCAGCAACAACACCACCGAGCCCGATGAGATTGGTTGGTCAGGCCAGCAAACAAGCTGCGGCCACGATAGCTACGAGCCGACACAACTCACGTCTTCGAACAGTCCGCTTCATTCTGAAATCCTTCCTGCGCCGTCACTTTACCCCAACACGGTTCGCGATCAGTTGGCGAACGCCTGGCCCAGCACCTGTGGGGTACCGACTCCGCCGTGGACCGCCGGCTCCTGACTGAGGATGAGCGTCAAAAGACAACTGCGCAGAACTTCGTTTGCACAGGGTAATAGGTGTTGTTGTTGCCAGGTCGGAGGGCGTAGACAGCAATCCGGTCTCCGGGAGTAAAATTCGAATATCGAAGGGTAACGGGTCCTCCGACGCTTCCCATGGGCGTCAAGGCCACGTACTTGTCACCCATATTGAAATTGAAGTCGATGATGTAGCGCCTGCCAGCCGGGTCATACATACAGGTCGTGCCGCGACGATTGTGACCCCTCTGGCAACTGCCGTTCGCCGCCACGACCACCGCGGCTTTCGCTCTCCTCCACGGGGCCGCTACATTGGTCGGAAAGCTGTATCGTTGCTCATCGTCCGGTACAAATGCGACGAATTCGTCCAGCACACTGCGGCTCCGGTCCAAGTGGCGGCTCGCGTCGACCCACCGAAGCGTCAATCGAGAGAACAGCTCATCAGATCGTCGCTCTTGCCAATCACCATCGGGCGCAGCGTGGGCAGCAGATCCGCTAACGATTGCTGCAATGACGAGCAGAGCTGCAAACAAAAGACCAATGGTGCGTCGTGTTGCATTGACCAATTGACGTCGGAGTGCCATGAGATGTCCTTCTAGTTCCTGTGCGTTGCGCGAAACACGCCGGTAGTCTCCAGCCCAATTTACCATGTTTGGCACCAGCCCGGATTATTCACGAGCGCAGCCGAAGGGTGCGGGAGTGCGAAGTGAATTCGCGAACATGTGTGCGCATCGCCTCCGCTGGCTGGCCCATTGGAAGTGGCGCTGCGGCCGAAGTGTCTCTGGCGCACTTGACTGCGGTCAGATCTCGTTGTCGAACTCTTCGCAGCTCATCATCTCGAGCTGCTCGATGGTCAGTCAACGGTGTTCGTCTTGGAGGTAAGAGGTGTCGTTCTTCAGCAAGTTGTTTGGCGATGACACGAGCATCGACAAGGCTGTCAGCTGCTATCAGCAGGGCGACTATGCTGAAGCGCTGCGGCGCGCCGAGTGCATCATCGAGCAAGATCCGAAGATCGCCACGAGCTGGCGCTTCAAGGGCGAGTGTTTGGGGCAGCTCGATCGATACCAAGAGGCCATCGTGGCTTTCGACCGTGCCATTTGGTTGGGCGGCAGGGGCGAGGGCTCCGAAGAGCTGCATACCTTGAAGGCCATTGCGCAGGCCTGTGCGGGCAACGAAGAGGGTGCCATCGTCACCCTCGAAGAGGCGATCCCTGGCATGCTCGGTGCGTACCGCGAAAGCGCCGAACGGCTGTTGCAACAGCTCCGCTCGAGCACCGCGGCGCAGTCATCGGCCACGGCAGCGGCTACGTCGGCTGGTTTGGACCTCGACGATCTCACCGTCGATCCGAGCGGCATCGATCCGGCCACGGTGCTTGCTGACTGGACGTGGCTCGCCGGCAGACCTTTGCATGTTGCCTTGCTCACGGCGGCGGGGGACGCGTTCGTGCAGGAAGCGCCTGGCGCCGTCCACTTCCTCGATACCCAGGCGGGCACCCTGACGCGGGGGGTCGCTCCCAACTGTAAGGCCCTTGGCGAGATGATGGACGACGGCTCGCTCGATTCGCTGCTGCAAGCCGAGCGAATCAAGCGCTATCGCGACGCGGGCATCATGCTGAGCCCAGGCGAGTGCTACGCCCTCGTCGCACCTCTAATCGATGGCGGCGCCTACGAGCCAAGCAACGTCCATCCTTGCGAAATGGGTGCCCACTTGGCGAGGTTGGGGCGAGCCCATCGCGAAGCGAGAGCGTCGACGGGCGCAAATGCTGAGCTTTCCCAATCCGAAGGCGCGAGCGCGCCGGTCGTGTATGTCCCCCAGAGCGACGACGAGATCGCCCACGCCAACGAAACGGCGCGGTCCACCTTCCGCTTCTTCTGGCGGGAGCTCGCTTGGGAACGTCGCCGCATCGTTCCCGGCCTCGGCCTCGCTTGCGTCAAAGTCCCTTTCCACGACCCACCTGATCCCGAGACGGTCGAGCAGATGTGGGTTGGCGAGATCGATTTCGATGGACAGGTTCTGGTCGGCGAGCTGCTCAACTCGCCCCATGCGCTGCGCTCGGTGAAAGCCGGCGACCGCGCGGAAGTCACCCTCGCCGAAATCAGCGACTGGATGTACGCCATCAACGATCGCGTCTACGGCGCGTACACGGTCAACCTGATGCGCAGCCGGATGAGCGTGGCCGAGCGCCGGGAGCACGACACCGCCTGGGGGCTCGATTTCGGCGACCCGAGCCAAATCGAGCTGGTGCCGCCGAGCTTCTATGGCGGCGGAGCACATCCTTCGGCCGAACTGCTCGCCACGCTGGAGCATCCGATGGCTGCCAACATGGGCAGCTCGCTCGATGGAGCCCTCCGCAAAAACCCCAGCATGCTGCAGCACGTCGACGAGCGAGGACTGACCATGCTGCATGTGCAAGCGCTCGCCGGCGACGCCCGCGGCGTGGAGACCCTACTGCGGCACGGTGCCAAGCGACATGCCGCGTCGGCCCGCGGGATGACTCCGCTCGATCTCGCCAAGGTGTTGGCTTGGCCGCGGGTCATCGCCCTGCTCGAGGCCCTCTGAGAGGACGACATGATCGGAACCAGCGTTTGCGATGCTTCAGGTCCGAACCGCGCTCAGCACCCGCGCCTGCTCCTCCCATGACCCGGCGGGACGGGCCGCCGCTGCGCCGGCCCTGAAACAAACCCTGAGCAATCGGGACAGCGCTATTCGAAGTCGATCCGTGCAACGTTGAGATTGTATCCGGTACTGCCACCAGCCTTCGTGAAGTAGATGTGCTTCGGGCCCGCGTCTTTGCCGATCAAACTCGGGATGAACCCTCCTTCGAAGGTTCCCACGCTGCGCCAAGGGCCCCACGGCTTGGGGGCTTCGAAAAGGCGCGACTGCTGGCTCTCTAGGTTGTCGAGTCCGGAGAAGAACAAATAGCGCCCTGTGCCCTCGTGGTAGATGACGCTACCGCGAGCGTGACTCCAGATCCCCTCGAGCGCCGCCGCTTGCTTGAGGTCACTCGACCACGCTGGTTGCGTGGCAGTGCCGGAGAAGTACTCGTACGCCTCGTACTTGATGGCCTTGTCGATCGGCACGCGCAACAAGTGTGGCTTCATGATGCCGTCTTCGCGCAACTCGTGGCTCTGGCCGAGCCCATAGAGGTAGCCGTCCGTGTTGGCCGCGTACCCTTTGCCCATTTGGAAGAACAACACGACTTTGAACGGGCTGTCGTCCTTCCATACAGTGGGCGTGACTTCGGTCCAGTCACCATTGCCGTCGCGGTAAGCGACATACCCATGGGTCGGTTTCACCGTGGGGTAGTAGCCGGTCATCAACAGCCGATCGCCCACGGCCACGAAGCTAGCAGTCTTGTCACTTCGCTCGCTCGTGAGCTTGCCCGAGGGGAAGTTGCGCTGCCATACGCACTTACCACCGGGGCACTCGAGCTTGTCCACGGCGCCGGTCAGCTGAAGCGCGCCGTTGGGCACATATTCGCATAGCGGGTAGCAGGAATTGCAATCGTTGAGCTTGCAGAAGGTGTCCCAGAACTCATGCGGCTTGGGCCGATCGATCACCTGATAGCAGCCTGCCGACACCTCTTTGGCGGTAACCGGATCGTGCGTTGCGGGGCCATCAGCATTGGCAGGAATGCACGCCGCCATGCCCGTGCCATCGCCCCAAGCCCACAGGGTCGTTCCATCTTTCAACCAAACGTTGGTCCACAAGTCTCCCATGAACTTGTGGGAGCTGACCGTTGTGATCTTGGCGATGGCCAACGCCTCGGAGCTGATCGGCTCGGGCGCATTCGCCTCATCTTCTGTGCAACCTCCGCAAGCGGTGGTGAAGATGAAGAAACTGAGCGTCGCTAGAGCTAGCCTTGTGTTCATGACTTGCCTTGATGCAACCAACATGCCGCGCCCGGCGGCGCCGCTGCGACTGCGCCCAACACCTTAGAATAACGGCAAGGGCCACCCCGTCGCAAAACGGCAAACGCGGCCAACTGCGGCCTCTAGCCCCAAGTGCGCATGCTGAACCCATCACGCCGCGTGCTTGGCGGGCACCCTGGCAACGTCGTACGCTCGGCCGACCGTGGCTCGAGCGACGAACAACGAGGAGAGCTGGCAATGAGCGCAACGCGCGTAGCTGTAGCGTCGAACCAAAAGCGCCATGACGACCGACTCCAAGAACCAGGGCCCTCATCCAGACAGCAGCCGTATTCCGTGATGCTGCTGGCGATTGTCTGGCTGGCTGCTCTGGGGCTGGCCGCATGCGCCGCTGCGCCAGAGCAGCCGCGCACCCTTCTTCCCAATACCTCCACAGCCCCCACCAGCTCGCTCGCGAGCAGCTCGGCAGCGGCGCCACGACCACCCGAGCCAAAGGGCTTCAGCTCCGCCGTCGAGCATCCCGTCGACTGCATCGTCGTGGGCGACGACGGGAGCGTGTCGTTGTTGGGTGAGGGATGGCTTGATAGTGCGCCCGTGTTGTCGCTCACGCGAATCGATGCGGAGGGCCGGCGGCAGTGGTCTCGAAGCTACGAGCTCGACCGGTGGCATGCGGGCGTTCCCTCCGTCTTGTTCACGACGCGCTGCGGCGCTGCCGTTGACGGTCAGCTCACCTTCGCCGGAGCCTACCTCGGCACGTTGACGCTGAAGAAAGATGACCGCCGCAGCGACGCCCGCTTGAAAGGCGATCCGCAATCGCTGTTCGTGGCGAGCGTGGATGGCCAAGGGAAATTACAGTGGTTTCAAACGTTCACCGGAGCCGCTGTGCTCGCTCCGCCCGCGCCCCTGGTCGCCGTCGCCGCCGACGGCAGAGTAGCCCTTGGGGGCGCTTTCAACGGAACCCACGTCTTCGCCGGCAAGACACTCGCGAGCGGCGGACACACACGCCCTTTTCTGCTCGAGCTAAGCTCTGATGGGCAAGTGCAGCGTGCCCGTGCGTTCGTTACCCAGGGCCGCCCCGCCGAGCTCGCCGCCATCGCATTTGACGCGCAAGGGAGGCTCGCAGTCGCCGCCCGCTTCGAGCAACAAATCGACTTCGGCGACGGCCCTCGAAGCGTCCGCTCGGGCGCGGCGCTGGCCATCTTCGAAACGGACGGCAGGGTGCATCGAATCGTCGAACTGCCGCACCCGTACATCACCGCGTTGGCGATGGATGCAGACGGCGGACTGCGATTGTTCGGCGACAACAAAGGTAAGGGTTGGTTTGCGCGCCGCTGGGACGCCCACGGAAAACTACTGCACTCCCTCGAAACCGCTTCGGGTACTGCCTACGACCGCACGACGGCGGCCCAGTGGGTGCGTGCCGGAAACTTGATGCGATCCATCACGGGGCCGGGACGCCTCTAAACGCTCGACGCGACCACGGCTCGAGCTCATTGGTCGCTGCAGCAGACCACCGGTCGATGGGCGTTGTTGCCCAGTGGCTTGCTGCTGGTCGCGCAACCTCCGCAACAGGACGGCGAGTGGCTCACCACCGTCCTTGCGACCCTGGATGCCAGCGGCAAGTGGCCTTCGTGTGCAGCCTCGCCTGCCTGCGCGGCTTCGGGCCGCTGCAGCGGAGCCCTCGGCCAATGCAACGCCGAAAGCGACGAAAGCTGCCGGGCGAGCGCTGCATGCCGAAGTATCGGTCACTGCAGCCTCGAACAAGGCCGCTGTGTCGCCAAACACGACACGGACTGCCAGGGCAGCTGGGGATGCCAGCAGCAAGACCGCTGCCGGGCTCGGTCCGGCCAATGCGTGACGACCGACAAGAGCTGCGGCGCATCGTCGGCCTGCGCTTACGGCGGCTTGTGCAAGGCCAGCGCAGCAGGAGACACGTGCATCGAGGGCGGCACGCCCGCGCAATGCGAGCGCTCTTCTGCTTGCCGCGAATCGGGCGCATGCGCGCTGGTCAGCAACGCTTGCCAACCCACCATGCAGGCGCACTGTATGAGCTCGACGGCCTGCCGCGAGCATGGGGCATGCAAGCTCGGCAAGTCCTCATCAGGCGCTGGCTGCGAGCCCAAGTCGAAAGCCGACTGCCGCGCTTCCACGCGCTGCAAACAAGACGGGCAATGCCAGTTCAACACCCAGTGTCGCGGACGTTGCACGACGCCGGGAGGCTGCGCTTCCTGTCCGAGATGTGAGGTAGGAACCAACCGGGATTGCGTCGGCTCACAGGGCTGTCGCGAGCACGGCGACTGCACGGCCGTTCCCTTCCACCACAGCATGTTCGGTTATGTCACCAAGCACTGCCGGCTCATCTCCAGCGGCGACTGCAAGCGCACCATTGGCTGCAAGCGCGACGGCCGCTGTCGCTTCGACAACGGGCGCTGCGTTACCTGAGCGATGGCCGCGCTTTGGTGGACAGCCCATCAGCCAGACGAAAGCACTTCGGATGGTGGCGACCAAGCACCGCAGCTGCTGACGACCCAGGCGGCCTGAGTGGAGCGGGACTTCGGTGCCCAGCGGCTGGGCCCATCAAGCCCAACGGTGCCGAGAGCCTCCGCGAAAACGGCCGGGATCAGTGCGAGCTGTCGCTCTCGGTGCGCACTCAATTGCTCGATATCAAAGAGAAACTGGCTCCCCACCAAGCCTGCGAACCCTTCTTGGGTGGTCCGAGTTCGGCTGCGGCACGGCTGTTGCGTTTGCCATGGCCAACCCGAGGAGATCGACCATGTACCGAACCAAACACACCGCTTGTCTGACAGTTCTTGGCTGCGCACTATTGGCTGCCGGTTGCTCGAGCGACACCCTGCCAACTGAGCATGTGGGCAAAGCGGAGCAGAATCTGCTCAACCAGAAGGCGCACGCCAAAGTGGACAAGTGCGAGAAGCTCACCGTGGAGCTGCCATCGGGCGAGCCTGGCGAGTGTCTTTGCACGGCACAGGTCGCGTGGTGCAGGACCAACAGCGATACCGATCAACAGACCCTCCAGCATCCAACAACCAAGACTGCAAAGTGGGAGCACGTCTGGTCAGCGGGCGAAGGCGTGCAGCAGTTCTTCGGTGGCTACCCCGAGGGAGATTGGTCTGCTTCGCGCGAAGAAGGAGGCACGTGGGCCTCGCCAGATCTGGCGTTGGCTACCCATGAGACCATCAAAGTCA
>CAZRGL010000200.1:0-8532 GCA_964599485.1 uncultured Polyangiaceae bacterium | reverse complement strand
CAGCTGCGAGCCGCCGCCCGATGCCCCGCCGGGATCGACTTGCCAAGGCGGCATTGGTGCAGAGTTCGAGAGCAACGTCCACATCGTCGATCAGACTGAAGGCGGGCTGACCGCCACGCGCCCCGAGGTCGGCCCCTACGGCGCGCTGTGGCATGACGATGGCGGAACGATGCCTGGTGCAAGCATCTTTCAAGAAGGCGAAACCACCGTCACGACGGCTAGCGCCGCCTATCATCAGCTAGGTGAGCAACTCTGCGGCGAGGTTGGCATTGCTACCTACTCCACCGAGGGCTGCAGCTACCCTTCGAGTTATCGTCAACAGCTGAAAGACGCGATTGGCAGCGCCACTGGCGACAAGGGGATTGGCGAGCTCGCAGACCTCGCGCTCAACGCCATTCCCGAGCCTTGGGGCAGCATCCTTTCCAAAGCTGAGGAGCTAGCCTCGGCCTTCCAAGAGAACGACTGTTACCAGGTCTCTTCCGATGGCCCAGGCAGCCCGATCACGGGTAGCCCCGCCGAGAGCACTGCGGATCTTCAAGAGAGCTGCAAGCAAGTCATTCCCTGCAACGGTGAGATAACCAGCAAGGTTTCCGTCTACACGGACACGAGATTCCTCACCACCGGCGGCATGCCACCGGGCATTGCAACGCATCGGGTCAACAAGGAATGGTTGGCAACGGCCGGACAGCGCGGCTTGGAGTTGATCGGCCTCGCGATGGAGCCAGGTTGCTTCGTGTCGTCCGAGCCCAAGACGCCCAGCACTCCAGGTGGCGATCAAGGCATGATGCTCGAGCCCCCTCCGCCAGCCACCGGTTGCGCCAGCGATGCCGACTGCAGCGACGCCGCGTGGCCCTGCTGCAACGAAGGAGCCTGCGGCGAATGTGGTCTGCTCGAGCAGAGCGACCCGCCGGCAGTGATCGAATGCAAGCCGCCCTATCCAGTCGCCGCAGAAATCTCCGGCGAATGTTGCCAGTTGCCCGCGCCGTCCTACGGAGCGTGCTGTTACGTCCCCGGCTCTCCTGCATCACAGCAACCCGTCCTGCCTGAGGCGGGCCCCTGTCCTTGAGCCCTGCGCTGACAACCTCGGCGGTCAGAGCTCGATGGGTTGAACGAGCAACCTGAGCGATGGATCCGGTAGCATTTTTGCTGGCTCGGAATAGCAACCGGCGCCGCTGAGAGACACTTCTTCAGTCGTAGTCGGCGAGCTTGACAGCGAATACCCGCCGGTCCTTGACGCGATTGTTCCATGACTTGGGGTATTCGGTCAGTGACCAGAGGTTGTCCGAGGTGGGAGAGTAGTGCAGATCCTCCGGCCCGTTCGCCCAATTGGCGGTCACGCTGCGATGTCCAACCCGCGCACGATATAGCATCCCGAACTTGTTACCCCAGCGACTCCGCTGCTGACTCGACGCCAGAAAGAACACACCATTGCGACGGAATGCCCCATTCATCTTGTCATGGGACGAGATCCAGATGTCGCGCGGTGTCGCGCGGTTTCCGGAGCTCGCGAGCAGGCCGGTTGAAGCGAGATCCCAACGGGAGAGCCTGGCGCTGGTATTGCCATACTCCCCACTCAAGAGCGTCAGCGGCGCGGTGCTCGAGTCCAGTGACAGGAACGAATGCCGCAGCTTGGCGCTGCTCGAGACGGGAACATATTTCCCAACCTGGGGAATGATGTATTTGTAGTTGTGCGCGTGGAGCTTGCCGCCGTGTCGCCCGATCCAACTCTTGTTGCCGGTGCTGACACGCATAATCCGCTTCATGCTGAAAACCCGAAGCCCCTTGAGGGTGTCGGCAACATAGAGGTAGTCGCGATACCACACGATGCCGCCCACGTGTGATTCGACGGACTTGAAGGTAATCCCGCCGCTGCTTCGGATTGGATCCACAAGCAAGGCAAACCGGTAACGGATGCGATTCAGGTTCCTCATGTCAATGAAGGCAATGCGCGAGCCCTTGTGTTGGCCATTGCTTTCGGGCCTGGTTCGATACCAACTGACCAGCAGCATCTTCGGATGGCGTCGGAATTCAGCCGGTTGCCCGGCGAAGGCGTCGGCCGTTCCGGTGATGCCCTGCGGATACCAGCCCTTGCCTTCGCGATCCTCTTTGTTCCATGTGAAAGCAATATGTAGGTGCTGAACACCGTCGACGCTGCTCAGACGCTTAGCCTTGCGGTTGCCATCGGCGGCTACCGCAGCTGGCGTCACGACCGGGAGACTGTTTGCCAAGCTCCGAACGAGTGGGCCGCGGAAACCCCAACCCTCCGACTTCAGCTTGAAGCTATAGGGCTTGGAAAGTCGGGTCACACCAGAGCCACGAGCCGGAGGAGTCGTCGACGTGGCAATGGTTGAAAGAGATGCCAATACAACAACGACTGCGAACAAGAGGTGCTTCTTCAACTTGGTCTCCCGATGTCCAGCGATCCAACTCCTCATGATAGCGCTGTTGTAAACAGCCAGGTAGTGCAGTGTCGATGTGCCGCATGTTCAACGAGCCGACCGCGCCACCCGCCGGACTCAGCCCTCTGCAAACCCATGCGGCGCGCAAGCTGCTGGGCAGCGCCGCGAGCAACAGTATGTGGCGGGCTTCTTCGCAGGCTCCTGAGAAGACGTCCTTGCTCCACAGGTGGCTGCTGACAGCCACAAACCCCGGCGCGGCAGCATCTTCACTTTCCGCAGAAATTGGACAGGTAGTTGTGGGCGCAGTCGGCGTCCGATTTGCAACTGCACATACCGTCGGTACATACCGCACCGTCGTCGTGACTCGCGCAATCGGCGTTGGTCGTGCAGCCCGTCGCGCAGAACTTCGTCTTACCGTCGTCCGCCACTCCATCGCAGGCGACGGAAAAGGACTTGCAGTCGCTCTCTTGGTCGCAGGGGATCCCACAGTAATCATGTCCTTGCACGGTCATGCACTCGTGGAGGTTGCTGGAGCAGCTGGATTGGCTGCACTCGGTCTTGCACAGTCCATCCACGCACTTGTCGACCGGTGCCCCTCCGCAGGGCGTATCGCCATCACATTTGGTTGTGCACCGACCCACGCCGCCGCTGCTGCCAGAGCTCGAACCGCCTGAGCCGCCGGCACCTTGTTCGCAGCACAGCGCCTTGCAGGTGTCGGTCTTGCAGCCACATTCCGCGAGGGTCTCCCAGGCTTGCTTGCTGGAGGGATCCGTTATCTCCGAACCATTCCCTGAGCAGTTGCCTGTCATTTGCGCCGCGCAGCAGCTGCAATCGGTACCAACACAGCTGTTGTCTTGGGAGCAGGCCGATTTCGCCATCGAACACTTGGAAGCGAGGCACGCATCGCAGCCCGACGGTGCCGCCCCTCCTTTGCTAGAGGACGAGGTTGCGTCACCTCCGTTCGATCCAGGTTTGCTGGATGGGCAGGCGATGATCAAAACCGCACTCCCCACCAGCAGTATCCACGGATTGGCCTTCAACTTCATGATCCGTCACTCCCCTTCCCCACGACGGCCGATTCGTTCCTGAATCGGGTGCTGTGGCGCCGTCCCTAAGGTGGTTGGAATCTCCACCTTTCCTCGGTGATCGTAGCAAGCACGCAAGCGCTACCAAAGAGAAGTGTGCCTGCCCGCCTGATGCGCTTGTGCGAAACGCACGCGATCCGTCCTCTCGCTCGATTCAACGCAGCAGTGGGAGGCCCGGAATACCGATGTCGATGCGCCGCACTCCGCGCGTGTGTGAATCGACCTGTGGCCCGATCATCAAGTTGATTACGATATTGGCAATGTAGAGGGTCGTCTCACCAAACTGCCCTTCACCGAACGCTATGTTGGCGTACAGCGCTTGGTCATCCGGGGCCAGAAACGGAACGATGGTATTGTGCCCCTTCGGCAAGACCCAAACGCTGTTGCCGAACGATAGCCCTTCGCGTGTGTTCAGCACGAAGTACAGATTGTCCTCCGCGTCGAAGGCAACACCATCGATTGCCACGCCGCTGTCGATGTACTTCAGCCGCGTCTTGCTCTGCTGGGCAGTGAAGCCGCTGTCCAAGTCGATCTCGAACAGCTGCGCCGGGCCGCTCCCGCTCGCGGTGCCCTTGCACAGCACAGAAGTGTTCTCGGTGCCCACAACGAGGCGCCGTCCGCTGGCATCGAAGGCGAAGCCGTTGGGCCCTCCCTGGTCGAGCCCGAAGTCGTGCTCTTGCACGTCCACGCTTTGCTGACCAACTGGGGGCTCGAAACGCAGCAGTTTGTTTCTGCATGGATCGCTGACGTAGATGCGCCCCTCAGGCCCGACCGCGATGTAGTTCGGCTGCACCAGCGGCCAAGTGGTCAGGCCATCTCCCGAAACAACCGACAATACCGTCTCGACCTCACCATCGCTCGACACGCGGTGAACCGCATGGCCGCGGCCGTCGGCCATCCAGATGTTGCCCTCGGCGTCGCGCGTGATGCCCAGCGGCGCGACCACCTTGTCGACGTCGCCGGACAGCGTTACAGGCTCGATCACGCCCGCGTCATCCAGTAGCAACAAGCCACCGGGCGGCCTGTCGAGCCACCAGTGCTCCGCGTTGGGTCCTGGGATCCCGAGCAACAATCGCCCTGCACCGTCGAACGCCAAATCTTCGGTGCTTGCCCAGTTGGGATAGTCGTTGGCGGCCAGATAGCCGTCCACATCGCCGAATGTCTCCGCAGCTAGCGGCGACTCGAGCGTGCCGCGCGTATGAAGCACCAACCCCGGCGCCGCTGGCTTTCCGTCATCCACGAGCGCGATACGCAGTGAGTTCCTCACTGGTGCCTTGCCGAGCGTCCAGCTGAAGACCGCCCTGCCCTCACTGTCGGTGAGGACCTCCACAGGCGCGCTGTCGAGCAGCACCACGGGCGGCTGAGGCAGCTCGATCGGTGGGGCTGGCGAGAGCCGCCCACCGCCGCGCGCCACCCGTGCGCGAACCACCGCCCCCTGCACTACTACGCCGTGCCGATCACGCACCTGCACGACCACATCGTCTGGGAGCCGCTGTCCGGCTGTCGCGGTGGGTGGCGGACCAACCACTTCGACGAGCGACCAGGTCGCTGCTTGGATCGCCGCCGCGGTGTCGGCGGTTGATTCGGCGCTGTCTTCCGCCCGATCAACCGAGGTGGAGCCACAACCGAGCTGCGTCAAACCAGCCGCAATGACAATCGCCAACCAAGACGTTCCACGTAGTTCCAACTGCCGCATGTGTTTTCCTATCGCTGTGGCCCAACCAGGCCGGATCGTGAAGGCTAGTTGCTGCACATTCAGTGCACTTCTGGTTTGAAGAGCAATTGCCGTACCAGCGCGAACTACACGAACCCACGTTTCCACACGCCACACCGTCAACGGCCATCAACCCCTTCGCTGTGAACCAAACGCCACAATCGCCGAACAGCTCGCAGGCGTCGGAATAGGCCGCGCTAACCGAAAACCAGTTGCAGTACCTTTTGGAGGCTCCCGAGCCGATAGGGTTTTTGCACGAAGCCAGCCAGGTCCTTTTCGCCGAATCGCTTCGTGGATTCTCTCTGGCTGAAGCCACTTGACAGGATGACGGGTACCCCGTCGTCGATGCGGCGAAGCTCCTCGTAGGTCTCCTCGCCATCCATGTGCGGCATGCTCAGATCGAGCAGCACGCAGCCGATGTCCACATGACGCTCTCGGAAGATCTCGATGGCCTCGGCGCCGCTCTTGGCCAGCACCACCGAGAAGCCTGTTTGGCTGAGCATTCGCTCAGCGACTTTGCGAACGATCGCCTCATCATCCACGACCAGAATCGCACCGCAGCTGCGCCAATCGCTGGGCGGTCTACTCGACGGCTGGTGGGACTCAGCGGGTCTTTCGAGGGCGGGCAGCGCCACCCTGAAAACCGTCCCCTTGCCAGGCGCGCTGTCAACCTCGATGGCGCCGTCGTGCCCTCGCACGATTCCTTGCACAGCGGCTAGGCCCAGGCCTCGCCCTGTGAACTTGGTGGTGAAGAAGGGGTCGAAGATCCTGGCCTTCGTTTCTGGGCTCATACCGATGCCGGTGTCTGTAACTTCGATGACCACACTGCGCATAGCCCCACCGCCGACCAAATCGCCAGCGGCGCCGTAGGTCCTGAGCACGACCGTCCCTCCCTGCTCTTGCATGGCTTCTGCCGCGTTGGAGACGAGGTTCAAGACAATCTGCCCAAGCTGTGTGACGTCTGCGCGAACCCAGGGCAAATCGGCAGCCGGCTCGAGCTCGAGCTCAACCTTCTTGGTCGTCGAGCTCGACAGCAGACTCGACATGTCTTCAATCACGGCGTTGACATCGACGTCCTGTACGATGAACTTGCCCTTGCCCGAGTACGCGAGCATCTGCCTGGTCAGATCGGCGGCCCGCCGACCCGCATGTTGAATGTCCTTCAACAGCGGCCGAAGGGCGGAAGCTTGCGGCAGCTCGAGCAGCGCTAGCTCGGTGTTGCCCAACAGCCCGGTCAAGAGGTTGTTGAAATCGTGGGCGATGCCGCCGGCGAGCACGCCGAGGCTCTCGAGCTTTTGCTTCTCCAGAACCTGACGCTCGAGGGTGCGACGTTCCTCCTCGGCCTGCTTGCGATCGCGAATGTCGCGGATCGTACTGACGTTGACTTTCCTGCCTTCCATGTCGAAATTGCTCGCAGCGATCTCGACGATGATGGTGGTGCCATCTTTGTGACGATGGATACGCTCGGGCACCTTGGCAACGCTCTGTCCGCGCAGTTTGATTACTTTCCGCGTCTGCTCCGGCTCAGCAGAAAGGTCCCAAGCTCTCAGCGACAACAACTCTTGGCGCGTGTAGCCGTAGAGTCGCTCCGCGGCGGGGTTGGCATCGAGCAGGGCCCCTGTTTCCTCGTCGACCAGGAAGATGGCGTCCGATTCCGCCCGGAAAATCGTCCGGTACTTCTCCTCACTCTCGCGCAGCGCCACCTCGGTTTGCTTTGCCTCGGTGACGTCCTTGGCGAATACAGCACACTGCCTCACCTCTTCGTCGGGCCTACAAATGGGGACGTGGTGGTTCTCGAATATTCGGCCAGCACGCTCGTCGAAATAATGCAACGGTTGCCGCGTCCGAGCGACTTGTTGTGACATCTGCTGTCGCGATTGGGCGACCTTCACGGGAAAGAAGTCGAAGATGTTCTTGCCGACGATCCCCTCGGCGGACTGCCCGAAACGGCGCGCCAAGGCCTCGTTAGCGACCACAACCGTGCCGTCGATCTCAGTCAACAGCACCGCGTCATCCGTTGAATCCAAAAGGACTCGCATGGCGCCAGCGAGCTCGGCGCTCTGGCCCCGCGCCTGTTCCAGCTCGGCTACCTTCTGCCGGACCGCTGCAAGCTCCTCGCAAAGCTGCTGCTTCGTTTTCCCGTCGTCGGCCATCACCCTCCGGTTCGGCGCCCCTGGTCGATGTAGCAGCGCGCTGGGATTCCCACGGTGAACGTCCAGCAGGCTACCATGGGCGCTAGGTGCGATCAGCTCATTGGGTGATGGACAGAGGCTACTGCTCGTTGCAGAAACAGCACTCGACCGTGCCGTCGGGGGCGGGCTGACGCAGCGCCGGCGGGCAGCATGACTCGTGGCAGCGGCCCAGGCCCAGAGCGGGGGGCGGAGCGGGCTCGGCTGCAGACGGAGCCGGCTTGCGAGCTGCAGGCGCTGGCTCTGGACCAACTAGCGCAGCTGGCGTTGGCTCCACGACGACTGGTGCTGGCGCAGCGGAAGGGCAGCCAGCCAAGGCAGTAAGCAGTAGAAGCGTCGCTGTTCGACGGATGTTGGTGCCCGCGGTCACTGGCATGATTGTACCAAGTGTTCCCACATTTGGTCAGTTGCGACCCTCGCTCGGACAGTGTTCTCGGTACGTTCAGCACAGTGGTTTCGGTACGTTCGGCACAGTGCTTTCGGTAGTGCTAGAGTCGCCTCAACAGCGAAATGAACCATCAGCTACGCGTCTACGATTCGATTCTCGAGCTTTGCTCGAACGCCGACAACCCTACACCCCTCGTTCGCCTCGATCGGGTGGTGCCCTACCAGCACACCAAGATCTACGCCAAGCTCGAGTGGTGTAACCCGTTTGGGTCGGTCAAGGACCGCATCGCCTTCAACTTGATCTGCGACGCCGAAGAGCGCAAGCGGCTGTCCGAGGGCCAACAGCTCGTCGAGCCCACCAGCGGCAATACCGGCATGGGTCTAGCGATGGTGAGCAACGCCCGCGGCTACACGCTGACCACGCCGCTCTCGAACAAGATCCCACTGGAGAAGCGCACCGTGCTGCGTTTCTTCGGCGCCAACGTGCTCGAGCTCGACGACAACCTCTGTCCGGCACCAGGGGCTCCCGAAGGCGCCATCGCCAAGGCACATGAGCTGGGCGAACGAGCCGACTATCACATGCTCAACCAGTACGCCAACGAGGCCAACCCAGAGTCGCACTACAAGACCACTGGACCCGAAATCTGGAAGCAGACGAGCGGCAAAATCACCCATTTCGTCGCCGGACTGGGAACCTGCGGCACCATCACCGGCACCGGGACGTTCCTCAAGGAACAGAACCCGGCCATCAAAGTGCA
>CAZRGL010000199.1:0-16852 GCA_964599485.1 uncultured Polyangiaceae bacterium | reverse complement strand
TGAAAGCGGTAGCCACATCGATGGGCCGATTGCGCTCAGCCAATTGCTTTTCGATCCAGCGCTGATAATCCTGCTCCGACAACACGGTCAGGGTGGTGACCATCTTCGAATGATCCGTGCCGCAATACTCGGCGCAGAAGATGTTGTAGGTGCCGAGCTTGTCAGCCGAAAACCACATGAAGGTGTTCATGCCGGGCACAGTGTCCTCTTTCACTCGCATCGCTGGGATGTAGAAGCTGTGCAGCACATCATCCACCTTGGTGGTCAGCTGCAGCTTGACGGGCTTGTTGATGGGAACCACGAGCTCGCTGGTGCTGATGGCGGTGTCCGGATAATGGAAGGACCAGAACCAGCGCTGTCCGGTCACCTGGACGATCATCGCGTCAGCCGGCACTTGACGCATCTTGGCGAAGCCGTCGTAGCCAACGAAGAAGATACCGATGACCAAGATCGTGGGGATGACCGTCCAGGCGATCTCCAGTCCAGCGTGGCCCTCGATTTGCTTGGTCGTTTTGGAGGCAGATCTGCGATAGCGCCACAAGAAGTAGAGCATCACGCCCGTGATGGCGACCAGCAATACAACCGAAAAGACGGTGATGATGATGAGCGCGGTGTCGACTTCGCGAGCGAGCTCTGAGGCGGCAGTTTCGAGCATGTCAGAACCTCCTCAATAGAATCGGTAATGGACGTCTGCGAAGGTCAGTCCGAGGAAGATGGTGAACGAGCCCAGCGCTACGACGAGCACAATGGTCAAGAGGCGCGACTCGAAGCGCAGGTGCATGAAGTAGAGCAGCACCAAGCTCGCTTTTATCGAAGCGATGATGAGCGCGGTGACGACCGCGAACGCCTTCATGTCGAGGTAGGTCACACCAACGGTGATCGCAGTGAACACCACGAGGGTGGCCCAGACTTTGACGTAGAGCCCGTCGCCGTGGTGTCCGCTCGATTCTGTTACGACGTCGTTCACGAGTAGCGCTCCTCAGTGTCTAATTCGGCGCAGTGTCTAGTTCGGCTCAGCGTCCAATCAGGTAGAAAAGTGGGAATAGGAAGATCCAGATCAGATCCACCAAATGCCAATACAGGCCGGCATTGTCGATTAGCGAAATTCGCTGCGCGTGCACGCGGCCGCGCCACACGCCGACCATGGCGAACACGATGACGACCATTCCGATGACGACGTGCAGCGCATGCAGCCCCGTCATGGTGAAGTACAGGCCGTAGAAGACGATCTCACCGCGGGGCAAAGCCAACATGACGGCTGAGTCGGGATAGAGCCCCAGATGAAACTTGTGCGACCACTCGAAGCCTTTGAAGACGAGAAACAAGGAGGCCAAGGCGAGGGTGGCGCCCATCAGGCGCAGCGACCGCTTCTTGTCGCCTCGTTGGAGCGCCACGATGGCCAGCACCATGGTCAAGCTGCTGGTCAGCAACACGACTGTGTTGGTGCCTCCAATGGTAGCGTCGAGCCCCTGCGCCGCATGTCGGTACTCGAAGGGAAAGGTACGAAAGTAGACCGCGAAAATGATGAACAGCGTGCCAAAGAGCAATAGCTCCGTGACCAGGAACAACCACATGCCGAGCCTGTTTCCGACGGGATCGAAATGCTCGTGGGCCGGCTCGGGCGCGCTGTCTATGGCTGCTGCTTGGCTCATGCGCTTGCTTCCACCGGCAGATCGACATCCACCGGATACTCGTAGGGCCCGTGGGACAAGTCGGGCTCGTCGTCGAAGTTCAGCGTTGGCGGCGGAGTCGCCGTGCTCCACTCGAGCGTCTTGCCACCCCAGGGATTGTCTGACGCGCGCTTGCCGCGGAATATCCCGTAGGTGAGATTGCCAATCATCAGCAACAACGCGGCGACCAATATCCAAGAGCCAATGGTGCTGGCAGCGTGGAAGTTGGTGTACTGGGGCAGGTAATCAGCATAGCGACGCGGCATGCCAGCCACCCCCGCGAGGAAGAGCGGGAAGTAAGTGAAGTTGAAGCCAATGAAGAACAGCGCTGCCGAGATGTGGGCGGCCTTGAAGTTGTAGAGGCGCCCGAACATTTTGGGGAACCAGTAGTGGCAGGCAGCAAAGAAGATGATCCCGGCACTGCCGAACATCGTGTAGTGGAAATGCGCGACCACGAATGAGGTGTCGTGCAGCGCGATGTCGGTCGACAGCGAGCCCAAAATCAAGCCGGTAAATCCGCCAATGCCAAAGAGCACGATGAAGAGCAGGCCGAAGACCAATGGCGGATCGAGCTGGATCGAGCCTCCGTAGAGGGTGGCGACCCAGTTGAACACTTTGATGGCGCTCGGCACGGCGACCAGGAAGGTCAGGAACGAGAAGATGATGCGCGCTTCGTCGGCCATGCCGCTGGTGAACATGTGGTGGGCCCATACCAACGAGCCAATCGAGGCAATGGCCAGCGACGAGAAGGCGATGAACTTGTAGCCGAAGATCGTGCGCTGGGCGAAGGTCGGAATGATCTCGGACAGCACGCCCATCGCCGGCAGCACCATGATGTAGACGGCGGGGTGCGAGTAGATCCAGAAGATGTGCTCGTAGAGGATGGGGTCGCCGCCCTTGGCTGGGTCGAAGATCCCCACGCCCAGAAAGCGCTCCATCATGACCAATACCAACAGAATGCCGACCACCGGAGTGGCTACCAACTGGATCCAACCAGTGGCATAAGCGCTCCAACAGAAGAGCGGCATCTGGAACCAGCCCATTTTCTTGGCGCGCAAGCGGTGGACCGTCACGACGAAGTTCAGGCCGGTCAGAATGGAAGACCAGCCGAGCACGAATGCCGCCAGCAGCGGGATGTACACCTGCGTTTGCGTCTTGAAGCTGTACGGTACGTAGAACGTCCAGCCGGTGTCGGGGCCGCCGGTTCCCACCGAGATGAGAGCGAGCAAGCCGCCGATCACGAAGAAGTACCAGCTCAGCAGATTGAGTCGCGGGAAGGCGACGTCCTCAGCGCCAATGAGAATGGGCAAGAAGAAGTTGCCGAACACCGCAGGTAGGCCCGGGATGACGAACAGGAAGATCATCGACACCCCGTGCAGGGTGAGGATGCGGTTGTAGGTGTCGCTAGAGAAGTACTGCTCGCCTGGTTGCAGCAGCTCGAGGCGCATCAGCACGCCCATGGCCACAGCAAACAGGAAGAACACGATCATCCCGATGAGGTACAGGATGCCAATGCGCTTGTGATCGGTGGTGGTGAGCCACGACAGGATCCCCTTGCGCGCGTTGAGGAAGTTAACCTTGCTCGATGCGGTGGCAGCTTCTGCGCTCATTGGGCTGCTCCTTTGCTGTTGTCGTCGCCGCTCTTGGCCCGACGCGGCTCGTTTTTTGGCCGTCGCAAGAAGACGAAACCGAGAATGCCGAGCAAACCCATTCCGGTGACCGACAGGATGATTCGGTTGAGCCGCAGCACGTAGCCGCGGCCAGCCGGGTCGCGCGCATAGCAGAGGCGCTGGATGACATCGATGAAGGACCGGCTGCGCCCTTCGGAGGCGTCGCGAATCGCCATTTCGAGCTGGGCCGGCAAGAAGCTCAGGCCACCGACGTAGTTGACGATCTTGCCTTTGTCGGTCAGGAAAATGAGAGAGCTGGCGTGGATGTACGCGCCGCTGCTCTCGTCATAGCGGTAGGCAAAACCCGTGGCGTCGGTAAGCGCTTTGACGGCGGCGGCGGGGCCGGTGAGGAACTGCCAGCCGTCGTCGCGCGGTCGGCGCTTCAGCGTGCGAAAGAGCTCCTCTTGTTTGGTTTTGGCAATGGCAGGCGTCTCGGCCGGATCGAAGCTCACCAAGACGACCCGGTAGTCGTTGCCCGCGGCCAAACGGACCTTGTCCAACGACTTGGCCAGCTCTCTCATCAAGGGCTGGCAGATGGCCGGGCAGCGGTAGTAGACGAACAGCAGAATCGTGGGTCGGTCGATGAGCTCGCCGATGGGCCGGCTGCGACCTTCCTCGTCGATCAGCACGGAATCGAGCGGGATGGTGGTGCCAACCTTCTCAGTGACGCCGACGGTCGGCACCTGGCCGGCAGTGGCCTCGCCGGTCTTGGCGTGGGCCACAGCGGGCAGGGCCAAAACGGCTAGCGCCAAAACGGGTAGCGCCAAAACGGGCAGGCCTAGCGTGAGGCAGAGCGCGATCAGCGTGGACCGTGCAGAGCGGGCGAGCGGGTGGAGGTACAGCAACATGGTCTTGATCTCACAGGTGGAAAGCTCGCGACTTGGCCAGCAGCGGATCGCCGATGGCGGTGGTTGCATTGGTGGTGGAAAAGCGCCTCGCAATGAGCAGCACGGCGCCGACCATCATCGAGAGGGGGGCCAGCTCGGCCCAGCCCAGCACAGGCGCGGCCTTGTGCAGCTCGGGCATGATCATCCAATACAGATCGACCAGCTGACCGATGAGCACCAACGAGGACATCGCGATCAGCATCTGTGTGCTCATCTTGGCGCGTCTGCTCATCAGCAGCAGGAAGGGAAGCACGAAGCGGAGCAAAGCGAGCAGCACGGTGACGCTGCCCCACGGGCCGCTGAGCCGCGCGTAGTAGTACATCGTCTCTTCAGGCATGTGCCCGTACCAGATCAGCATGAACTGGCTGAAGCCGATGTAGGCCCAGAAGCAGGAGAAGCCGAACAGTAGCGCGCCCAGATTGTAGAGGTGGTCGCGCCGTACATCCTGCTTGCCGAGGTGGCCTTTGGCGCGCAGATAAATGGTGGCCAAGGTAATGGCGGCCAGCCCAGAAGCGAACATGCCGGCAAAGACGTAGACGCCGAAGATGGTGCTGAACCAATGGGGGTTCAGGCCCATGAGCCAGTCGAAGGACGCGAACGTCACGCTCATGGCGAAGAGCATCATGAAGGCAGGTGAGATCCTCCGCATGCGCAGCGCTGCATTGGTCCCGTCCTTGGCTGCGTCTTGCCGTAGCGAGACGCCAACATAGAGTCGCGCAAACACCAACCAGATGAGCCAGAAGGCTCCGGCGCGCAGGGCGAAGAAACCAAAATTGAGATAGGGCGCCTTGCCGTGCAAGACGTGGTCGCCGTGGGCGTGGGCTGCGTCGAGGCCGGGAAACAGTCCAAAGAAGCCTGCCTTGTAGGCAAACAGCAGTACTGGAATGAAGAGCAGCGCCACCAGCCACATGGGCGCTGCCAACAGCTCGCCGACGCGACGAATGACGACGGACCATACCGAGCCGGTCAAATGTTGCAGCGCCACGAAGAACAAGGAGCCCAGCACCACGGCCCAGACAAAGGAGAAGCCCCACAGATAGGGGTAGGAAAAGCGCCGCGGATCGTCCAGGTAGGCCGCCGTGCTAGCCCCCAGGCCGGCAACGAGAAGCACCACGCCTGTCCACAGCAGCCTCGTGTGTTTATCGTCTGCGCCAGCCGTCTTCGATTCCTTGCTCATGGCGTAGTCCTATTGGGGGCGGGTGCGCTGTTGGCAGGGGCGGCCGGCGGGTTGGCGAGCTGCAAGGCGCGCAGGTAATAGCTCACCGCCCAACGCTGATCAGGCTCGAGCTTGGTGGCATAAGGCGGCATGGTTCGCTGTCCCATCGTGATGACGTGGAAGATGCGGCCCGCCGTGAAATCTTGCGCTTTTTTCCGGAGCAAGCTGGGGGGGGCCGGGAAGCCTTTGGCCGTGACTGGACCATCGCCTGCGCCCGTGTCGCCGTGGCAGACCACGCAATAGCGCTCGAACAGCTTCTTGCCCTCATTGATCATTGGGCGCGTCGGCTTGGGCGCGCGATAGGGCGGCGCCAGCGCGCTGCTATCGCCAGCGAGCACCTTGGCAGCCTGCGCGGGGGAGGCTGAGCTGAGCGGGTAGGGGAAGTGACCGCGCGGGATGGTTCCGGCGACAGGTTGGCGCACGACCGGGGCCAGCTTTCCATCGGCCTGCCGCCAAGCCATCTGCGACTTGCCTTTGGGCTGGACGGCGAGGTCGTTGAAGAAGGGAATGTAGGGCATGGCGATAATCGCCAGGGGGGTGATGATGGCGATTGCGCCCACCGTCACGACGAACCCTTTGATCATGGAGGGTGAAATCTGCGGATCGTCCACCCAGGTGCGCAAGCGGGCGAGCATCAGAGAATCCTCCCGTCGTCGCTGTTCTCGAAGAGCGGCCGCACGTCCTGGCAACCCTGGGTCGTGAGCAGCGTTTCTGCTGTCTCCCAATCAAACTTGGGATCCGCTGCCATCAGCACCAAGGCGAAGCGCGTGGTGGTGACTTCTGCCATCACGCCACTGTCGTGTAGTGGGTGGTGCCAGCGCCAGAGCTTGCAGGCGACGACCAGTGCAACAGTGGTGGTGAGCGCTGCGAACAGGACGAACAGCTCGAAGGTAATCGGCACGAACGCAGGCCAGGTGAACAGCGGCTTGCCGCCCACATGCAAGGGGTAGCTCACCGCATTCATCCACCATTGCATCAGCATCGCCACCGCCCCGCCGACGAAACCGGCGCCAATGGTGAAGTAGGGGATTGGCGACTCACGCAACCCCATGGCGGCGTCGAGGCCGTGCACCGGGTAGGGCGTGTGGCAGTCCCATTGACGATAGCCTGCATCGCGTACTTCGCGAGCCGCAGTCAGGAGCTGTTCGGCGGTGTCGAAAAGACCGATGAGGCCCACCTTGCTCCGCCCAACTTGCTCAGTCATGGCGAGGCCTCCTCGCTGGATTGCTTGCTCAGCGCCACGGCCTTGAGCTCGGCGATCGATATGGTGGGCAAGAAGCGGGCGAACAGCAGAATCAGAGTGAGGAACAACCCGAAGCTGCCAGCCAACAGTCCCAGATCGACCCACGTAGGCGTGTAGTAATCCCAGCTGGTCGGCAGGTAGTCCCGATGCAAGCTGGTTACGGTGATGACGAAACGCTCGAACCACATGCCCACGTTGATGAGCAGGATGATGGGGTACATCAGCCAGGCGGAGCGCCGTATCTTCTTGAACCACAGTAGCTGTGGCACCAGCACGTTGCAGCTGACCATGGTCCAATAGGCCCAGGCGTAAGGACCGAGCGCGCGGTTGAGGAATACGTATTTCTCGTAGAGCACGCCTGAGTACCAGGCGGTGAAGAACTCGATCGCGTAGGCGTAGCCAATCATGAGCGAGGTCGCCAAAGCGATCTTGTTCATGACCTCGAGATGATTGTCGCTGATGAGCCCTTTGAGCTTGAACACCTTGCGCAGGATGATGATCAACGTGGCGACCATGGCGAAGCCGCTGAAGATGGCGCCGGCGACGAAGTAGGGCGGGAAGATGGTGGTATGCCAGCCCGGTACCACACCGGCGGCGAAGTCGAACGAGACGATCGAGTGCACGCTGACGACCAGCGGTGTGGCCAATCCGGCGAACAGCAGGTACGCCTTCTCGTAATGGGTCCAGGCGCGATTGCTGCCGTTCCAACCGAGGCTCAAGAACCCATAAATTGCCTTGCGCAGCGGGTGCTTGGCCCGGTCGCGAATGACCGCCAGGTCCGGAATCAAGCCGGTGTACCAGAACAGTAGCGAGACGATGCCGTAGGTCGAGACGGCGAACACGTCCCATTCCAGTGGCGAGCGGAAGTTGGGCCACACACCGTTGTGATTCGGGTAGGGCAAGAGCCAATACGCTGCCAGCCAGGGCCGACCGGTGTGCAGCAGTGGAAACTGCATGGCGCAGAGCACCGCAAATAGGGTCATCGCCTCGGCGAAGCGGGCAATGCCCGTGCGCCAGGTCTGCCGGAAGAGAAACAGGATTGCGCTAATCAGCGTTCCGGCGTGACCGATGCCGATCCAGAACACGAAGTTGACGATGGCGAAGCCCCAGCCGACGGGGTTGTTCAGGCCCCAGACGCCGATGCCGTCGACCAGCGTTCGATAGACGCAATAGCCATAGAACAGCAGTGTCGAGCCGGTAAGACTGATGGCAATCCACCACAGCCGCGTGGGGAAACTCTCGAGCGGCCGTGAAATCGAGTCATCCAGATCCTGCGCGCTGGTGCCAGAGGGCACGAGCGGGAAGGGCAATAAGCGCGAATCGACGCTGCGCTCTGTGTCGCTGGCTGCGCTCATTGCTTTGCTCTCCCGACGGGCTCAGTGGGCATCAGCAGACTTGTCTTGTGGTCGCTTGGCGGCTGACTCGTGTGTTCGGGTGGGTTGCGCAATTTGGCGAGGTAACTCACGTTTGGCTCCACCAAGGTCTCCTCGAGCACCTGGTATCGACGAGCTGAACGCTTGAGCTCGCTCACGCGGCTCGGGATCTGATCGCGGGGGGTGTTGGTGCTGCCAAAGACGATCGCTTGGGCTGGGCAGGCTTGCTCACAAGCGGTGACGACCGCGCCGTCGGCGATGGGTTCGTCCTTGTTGGCGGCATCGAACTTGGCACCATTGATGCGCTGCACGCAGAAGGTGCACTTCTCCATGACGCCAATGGAGCGCACAGTGACGTTGGGGTTGTGCATCAAGGAGCGCTCGGGGCCAGTGCTGTTGCGCTCTTGGAAATCGAAGAAGTTGAACCGACGTACCTTGTAGGGGCAGTTGTTGGCGCAATATCGCGTGCCGATGCAGCGGTTGTAGACCATGTCGTTGAGCCCCTCGGGGCTGTGCACGGTGGCGGCCACCGGGCAGACGTTTTCGCAGGGCGCGTTGTCGCACTGCTGACAGAGGATGGGCTGGTGGTGAACGGCGGGATCGGAGGGGTCGCCATCGCGATACTGATCGATACGCAACCAGTGCATTTCGCGGCCGTTGGCGCATTCTTCTTTTCCGACAACCGGAATGTTGTTTTCTGCTTGGCAGGCCACGACGCAAGCGTTGCAACCGACACAGCGATTCAAGTCGATGGCCATCTCCCATTTGTTGGGCTGCTTGCTGTAGTCGTACGGCTCGTAGAGACGCAGCTTGGCGGGGCGATGACGCTTCTTCTGCACCACTTTGGCGTCGCTGCGGTACTGCTCGAGCGTTGCCGCCAGGGCGATGGGGCGGTCATGCATCGAGAAGGTCTTTTGGGTGGAGACCAACTTGTGGGTGCCGGCTGCAGTCGTGGTGGTCAGCTCGGTTTGGATGCTCTTGCCGCCGACGGCGAGCGGGTAAGCGTTGACCCCCGCTGAGCTGTTGTCGCCGACTTTGCGACCCATCCCGAGACTGAGCGCGGCGACACCATCCGCGGTGCCCGGCAGGACCTGCACCGGCGCAGTCACGCTGCGGCCGGCCACTGTCACCGAGAGCATGTCCTCGCTAGCGACGCCGAGCTCACGGGCGGTCTTGGGGCTCAGCTGCAGAGCGTTGTCCCAGACCAACTTGGTGACGGGATCGGGCAGCTCGAGCAGCCAGCTGTTGGCGCCGAAGCGCCCGTCGTAGGCGCCGTGATGTGCTGTTAGCACCAAGGAGAGCGCTGCGTTGGTTTTGCCTCGCTCCACGGTCAACAGTGCGGTTGCAGCTTCGCGACTAAGCGAGACAGAAGGAGCGCTGACGGCTTTTTCGAGCACCCCGCTGCGCAGGGCGTCTTGCCAGGCCAGGGTGGGGTGAGCCGCACCGGCGAGCTGACTTTGGCGCCAACGCTGTTCGATGAGCTCAGCGATGTCGGGCGAGCTGCCGGCCCAGATAGCCAGTGAGCTGGCCTCTTGTCGCGAGTTGAACAGCGGGCGGATCACCGGCTGGCAGAGGCTCCAAACACCGCTGCGCGGGTGGGCATCATTCCAGCTCTCCAGGTTGTGATGGCTCGGCAGGGCGAGGCTGCAGGCCGCTGCCGTCTCGTTGGGATAGAGCGCGTGGGCCACCGAGAGCTTGGCGCGAGAGAGCAGCTTGTCGAAGCCTCCACCGGGCCAGTCGTAGACCGGGTTGACGCCCAGACATATGAGCACGTCGACGCCAGCTTCGAGCGTCTTGGCGATACGTGCTGGCTCGGTCGCGGCCTGCAGCGCTGGGTACGGGTTGAATACCAACGTATGGCCCAGAGCGCCGAGTCGCTCATTGAGCAAGGCGACCGCCGCGTGGACCGCTTCGGGTAGCTGCCCAGAGGCGACGACCAGCGCTTTGTCTTTTGCAGCGCGCAAGTCCGCTACCAGCGCTTTCAGCAAGTCCACGTCGAGAGAATGCTCTTGGGCGAACGCAGCGATGTCACCGCCGTCGAGCGCGGCGAGCAGAGCTTCGGCGAGCGGCCGCGCCATAGCCGGCGAGATGCGCAGGCGCCGATCAGCGTTGGTGCCGGTCAAGCTGAGCGCCGACTCGGCCACATAGAGTCGCGACATCGTTGCGCCGGCAGGGTTGGCGTCGTCGATTTTGCGTCCCCGAGAAAAGTGCCGGATGGCTTCGAGGCTCAGCGAATCGCTTCCGAGGAAGTCGTCCGCAATGCTGAGGATCACCGAAGCCTTGTCGAAGCGGGGCAGCCACTCGCCATCGCGACCAAAAAGCTTGCGCCATGCAGAGCGCCTGTTGGTGTCGGCCAGCGGCTCGTAGACCAAGTGCTGGCAGCTCGGGTAGCGGGCCATCAGCTCCGCCACCAAGAACTGTTCTGTGGGTCCGATGCTGGCGCGGGTCATCAGCGCTATCGACCTGGCATCTTTCAGGGCGGCCTTGATGCGCTTGTCTGCCTCCGTCCACGAGGACGCGCCGCGTGGCTGCTGCAGGCGTTGCGGATCGTAAAGCGAAAGCAGCGACGCCTGCATTTGCGCGCTGGAGCTGCCTTGGTTGACGGGGTGGTCGGGGTTGCCTTCGATCTTGATCGGGCGGCCATCGACCGTCTTGATCAGCAAGCCAAAGGGGAAAGGTCCGTCCGTCCAACTGCTGGCGTAGTGCAGCGCTTCTCCCGGCTTCTGGAACTCGGGTGCGCTGGTGCGACTGACGATCTTGCGCGGCGGCTTGCGCACACAACCTGCACCTGCGCCCAGCGCCAGCGACGCGCCCATCAGCGTGAGCAGATCGCGGCGTTTGAGCGTGGGCGCGCTGCGCACGTCGTCCCGCACCGGAACCTCCGGGCGATCTGGCGGGCTGTCGTGGTCGTGGTCGTGGAGGGGCATCATGGCTCGCAGTCTGTGCTGGGCTCAGCGGTGACAAGCTGAGCAATGAATGGGCCCGCGGGTGCTGCGCTGATCTGCCCGGGGCTTGGGCGGTGGCTGCATGTGGCAGTCCAGACAGCCGCCCATCTTGACGGGGCGAACGATGCGGATTCGCTCCATGGTCTCGACGGGGCCGTGGCATTCACTGCAGTCGAGCTTGGCGCCCGTCACATGGCGGCTGTGATCGAAGTACGCGAAGTCCGAAACGTCGTGGACCTTGATCCAGAAGATGGGTTTGATGGGCTTGCCCGTCTTGGGATCGACGTGCTCGAGCAACTGCGCAATGGCTGGCTTGAGTTCGCCTTTGTCATCTTTGGGTTGGACGATTGCATGGCAATTCATGCAGGTGGTTACGGTGGGCACCGTTGCGTGCGGCCCCTTGTCGGCTTCCGAATGGCAGTACAGACAGGGCACCTCGAGCTGACCGGCGTGCAGCTTGTGTGAGAAGGCAATCGGCTGCAGCGGCTCGCGGCCGAGATCTTGATTGGAGGGCCACACCGCGTAGAGAGAGAAGGAAATCGCAAACATCGCTGCGGCGGCCAGCACGCCGAGCACGAGATAAACAATGCGATTGAATCTCCGGGTAAACATGGTTTCGATGTTGGGCGGGCGGGGAAAAGAGGCTGTCTCGAAACGCAGAATCGCCGTAGGGGCGGGTTTATCCCCGCCCGCAACCTTCCGAAATGTGGCCGTCCCGGGAGGGCACAAAGCCCTCCCCTACGGAGACTCGACACCCCGTTGCTTGTGGTGCGAGCCGGGGCCCGCACCTCCAAGTTGTGCTGCGCTTAGCTGCTGGCCTTGGCCAGGTTCTGCGCGGCGAAGTCCCAGTTGATCAGCTTCGACAAGAAGGCGTCGAGATAGCTGCCGCGATCGTTGCGATAGTCGACGTAGTAGCTGTGCTCCCACAGATCCGCAGTGAGGATGGGCACCTGCCCGTCGGTCATTGGATTGCCAGCGTTGACGGAGTCGACGATCTTCAAGGTCAGGCCATCGAGCACCAGCCACACATAACCACTGCCGAAGCGACCGAGGCCGACCTTCTTGAATTGCTCTTTGAAGCCGTCGACAGAGTTGAATGCACTGTTGATTGCCTGAAGCAGCTCGCCGCTGGGCTCGCCGCCCCCATTGGGCGACATGCTGTTCCAATAGAAGTCGTGGTTGTAGATCTGCGCGGCGTTGTTGAAGATGCCACCATCGGCGCTCTTGATGATCTCGGTCAGACTCTTTTCGGCGTAGGGCGTGCCGCCGATCATGCCGTTCAACTTCTTCACGTAGCCGGAGTGATGTTTGCCGTGGTGAAAGGAAAGCGTCTCAGCGCTGATATGGGGAGAAAGTGCGTCGCCGGAGTAGGGAAGGGGATTGTGCTCGAAGCTCATGATGACCTCTAGATGACTTGATTGATTCGTTTGGGCTGGGCTTGATAGAGCTTTGGCTCAGCTGTTGGCCTCTTTGAAGTAGCTCTTGCTCCCCTCGGGATCCGGCTTCATGCCGCCGTCGCCCTTGTTCCAGTTTGCGGGGCAGACCTCGCCATGGTTCTCCGTGAATTGAAGCGCGTCTACCATTCGAAGTGCTTCGTCGACGTTGCGGCCGAGCGGCAGATCATTGACGACCTGATGGCGAACGACGCCGCCGCGATCGATCAAGAACAAGCCGCGTAGCGCGACGCCCCCGCCGAGCAGCACGCCGTAGTCCGAAGCGATCTTCTTGTTGAGATCAGCCAAGATTGGGAACGCTACCTCACCGATGCCGCCCTCGGAGCGCTTGGTGTTGCGCCACGCAAGGTGGGAGAACTGGCTATCGACCGAGCAAGCGATCAGCTCGACGCCCCGCTCTTTGAACTCAGCGTAGCGCTCTGAAAACGCGATGATCTCCGTCGGGCATACGAAGGTGAAGTCCAGCGGGTAGAAGAACAAGACGACGTACTTGCCCTCGAAATCGGACAAGCTCAGTGTCTTGAAGTTTCCGTCGGGCAGAACGGCCTCCGCGGAAAAGCTGGGGGCGGGCTGGGTTACCAAAGTGTTTAGGCTGCTCATGGATCTCTCTCCAAGGTGTGATTTCTGGTTGTGGCGCCGTAGTTCGGGGCGCCCCGCGGCGTGTGTCCTGCCGCTCACTGCCCTTTAAGCACGGTGCGTGCCAATCCCGCGCGCCTCCGCAACCGCGGGTAATCAAAGAAGAAAAACAAGCCCGCCAGCTGCGAGTTGCCCTGATCGCGAAATGTCGCGATTGAGCGACAGCTCTCGTCGCGACAATTGGCGAGATTGCGAAATATCGCGAATCGAGTGGTCCGATGGGCTAAAAGGCCAATGTGAGCCAGGCGAGCCCAGAGACGCAGATCCGGCAGGTCGTCGATTTGACTCGAGATCTGCGCGAGGCGACTCGGCACGGCGCGTCGATGGAGCAGATCGACGAGTTGGTAGGCGAAGGGCTCGAGGCGCTACGCACCATCATCCCCCATGACTTGGCAACGGTAATGGAGCTACAGGACGACACGCTCTCGGTCCGTGTCGCCCGCGGGATTTTGGCGCGCCCCGAGGTGCAAGAGCATCAGCTGAGTCTTGCTGACTTTCCGTCCCTGCGCGAAGTGATCGAACGCGGGCGCACTCGCGCCTTCAGCGCCCATGATCACAGCGATGGTGACGGTGACACCTTCGATGGCGTGCTCGATCTCGAAGCAGGCCACAGCTGTATGGTCGCCCCTATCCGCGTGCGCGACGAGATCTTCGGGCTGTTGACGCTCGATCGCACCGAGTGCGGCATGTATCCGCCCGAGGAAGTACAGCTCGCCGATGTCTTCGCCAAGCTGATGGCCATGGTGTTGAGCTATGGCGAGCAGTCGGCGAGGCTCGGGCGACTGCACCGCCAAATGGAAGAGCAAAACCGGCTGCTCACCGAGCATGCCGGCGGTCGTGCCGAGGCATGCCGCCGCATCGAGGCGTGCACCAGCGCGCCTATGCAGCGTGTGCAAGAGCTGGCTCGACAAGTGGCCGCCACGACCGCACCCGTGTTGATCACTGGTGAGACGGGCACTGGTAAAGAGGTACTGGCGAGTGCCATCCACGGCTGGAGCGCGCGTTCCGCCGGCCCCTTCGTGCCAATCAACTGCGCTGCGTTGCCTGGCTCACTGATCGAGAGTGAGCTGTTTGGCCACGTCAAAGGCGCCTTCACGGGCGCGACCAAAGGGCGCATTGGGCGCTTTCAGACAGCCAACGGCGGAACGCTGTTTCTCGACGAGCTCGGCGAGCTACCCTTGGAGCTGCAAGCCAAGCTACTGCGCGTGTTGCAAGAGGGCTGCTTCGAGTCGGTGGGCAGCGATCACACCGTACGCGTGGACGTCCGCATCGTGGCTGCCACCAACCGCGATTTGGAAGAGCTGCTGGCTGCCAAGGCTTTTCGCGAGGATCTCTACTATCGCCTGATGGTGTTCCCGATCCACCTGCCACCGCTGCGAGAGCGCCCCGAGGATATCGTCGTGATCGCCAAGAGCTATCTCGAAGAGCTGTCGCGGCGCACCGGTCGTGGTCCCTGGGAGCTGAGCGACCGAAACATCGCCGCGCTCGGTGGTCGCCACTGGCGTGGAAATGTGCGTGAGCTCGTCAACACTTTGGAGCGCGCCACGATCGTGGCTTCGGGCGCCCAGCTCAATCTCGTCGAGACACAGGGCCGCGAGGCTCCGTCGAGCGGTACGCCGTCGTCGAGCGTTTGGCTCACCTTGCGGGAGATGGAGCGCAAACACATCAGCGATGCTCTGCGCCGAGCTGACGGCAAAGTCCATGGCGCAGGCGGCGCCGCCGAGCTGCTCGACATCAACCCCAGCACGCTGCGCAGCCGTATGGCCAAGCTCAAGCTGAAGTGAGCGGGAGCTCGGCTCAGACGACTACTGCGATATTCTGAGGATTGGCCGGATCGATTCGCACCTGGACCTGCGCGCCCGGCTGAAACTGCGGGATCGACATCTGCGGCACGACTGTGGTCGTCTGCACTTGGTAGGTGCCCATTTGCGGGTGGTTCACCTCGACCATCGCCACGACCTCGGGGTTGTAGTTGATCAGCGTGCCCGTCTGCTGAACGCTCAAGAGCCGCCCGGTTGCTGGCATGCCCGTTTGCGCGAGGTTGCTCTTGGCCGCCAGAGCGTCGACTTTGCCGGTGACGCCGCCAATCAAGCTCTTGAACTGGGGCAACATCAGCCACGCGACGGCCACGAACACCACGCCCGTGATGAGAAGACCGGCGCCGCCGCCCACACTGCCTGAGATCAGCCAAATGAGGCCACCAACGGCCATCAACCCACCCATCACGGTGAAGCCGATCTGCATGTACTTGAGCATGCTGCCTGTGCCCTTGAGCGCTCCTTGGGCGTGCGCATACGGATTGTGCACAGCGCCCGGAGCGCCAGGCATCTGGGCTTGACCGGGCATTCCGGGCATTTGTGGCTGACCGGGCATCCCGGGCATTTGTGGCTGACCCGGAACGCCCGGCATGCCGGGTTGTTGCCCAAAGCCAGCTGGGGGAGCGCCCGGTTGCTGCCCGTAGCCCGGCTGCGGGGCGCCCGGTTGCGGGGCGCCCGGTTGCTGCCCGTAGCCCGGTTGCGGAGCTTGCGGGTAGCCTCCCTGTTGTTGTGGAGCTTGCTGGTGGCCTGCCTGCGGAGCTTGCGGGTAGCCTCCCTGCGGTGCTTGTGGTGCCTGCGGATAACCTGGTGCCTGTGGATTTCCTCCGCCACCTTGGGGCGGCCCCCAACCTTGATTCTGGCTCATTTGGTGCAGGATGGACGAGCCGGGTCTATTGAGGAAGTGATTTCTCCGATTTCACGAGTGGCGTCTGGAAGGGACAAAGCACCTGGCTGCTGGAGCAAGCGTGTCCGCGAGCGAAGCTGTTTTGCATCGATCTCGATCTCAGCCGCTTGGAATACCGCAGCAGCCGGGCCGAGTATTTCGATCAGGACTTCTCCTCGCTCGATTGGAGCGCGCTGCCGAAAGACAAGACCGTGTTGTTTTTCGACGACCATCAGAACGCGTACGAACGGGTCAGGACCGCCCATGAGCTCGGCTTCAAGCACCTCATGTTCGAGGACAACTACCCTGCTTCACGGGGAGACTGTTACTCGCTGAAGAAGGCGTTTTCTGGCGTCGGCTTCGAGCCGCCTGCGCCCGCCCCCTCGTTGAGCGACAAGCTGAAGGCAGCGCTGGGCGTACGCAAACGACCGAGAGGCCATGTCGAGCCCAACCAAGACGATGCGGCCTGGTTGCATCAAAACCTCGAGGTGTATCAAGAGCTTCCGCCGCCATTCCGCAGTGAGCTGACTCGCTGGGGCGACCCATGGCAAGACGCTGTCTACCCCACTCCCGAGCCATTGCTCCAGACGATCGAAGAGGACGGACTGCGCGTCTACCAACAAGAGGCCGTGGACTACACCTGGCTCTGCTACGCCCAGCTGTCGTAGTTGCCAAGCGCTCGTTGCGCTCACGAGGTGGAACGGGGCCTTCGCCTCGAATATCGGCCCGGACGCCGGTGGTTTCGCTTTTGGGGTGCGTGTCTCTTCTGTGCGCTTGCTCGCTTCGTGCGGCGTTTGGGCGACAAATCCGTGGCGGGCGGCAGCGGCTGTGCCGGCGCAAAGCGGTGCTCCTCGATGCGCGTGAGATGCTTACCAATCAGCCGCTCGATATCAGCTAGATAGGGCCGCTCTTCGACGTCGCAGAGTGAGCGTGCGACACCTGTTGCTCCGGCGCGCGCGGTTCGACCAATGCGATGGACGTAGGTTTCGGGCACGTTCGGCAAGTCGAAGTTGATGACATGGGGCACTCCTTCGACGTCGATACCCCGAGCCGCAATA
>CAZRGL010000198.1:0-16888 GCA_964599485.1 uncultured Polyangiaceae bacterium | reverse complement strand
GACCCCTTCGGGATTCGCGTTGGCAGCGAGCTGTTGGGGCGTGCCAACATTGCCTTGGGCGGACACGACGCTCATGAACAGATTGGGCGACTGCGGGTAGACGCCGCTCTGCCAGGCGACGGCCCAGCCGCCTCCGTGTGCCCCCGTCATCACCGGCTCGTTGTCGAGGCTCGGCGACTTGTGGAGCACCGTCACGAACTTCGGATCGTCGAGATCGCCGAGCATGATGTCGGCGTTTTGTTTACCTACGTAGACAGGGCTCACGTACATCCAGCGCGTGCCGAGGTGAAAGTCGACTCTCCCTCGCTGACCTAGCCGCACCACACCGAGCTTGCCTTTGCGCGAAGAGGTCGCCTTGCCTTCGGCGTCCACTCGGGCCGCTTGCCAATCGTCCAGGTCATAGACGGTATAGACGAGCGTCGCTCCGGCTGAGTCGATGTGGACGAAAGCCATACCGTCGTGGGGCGGGTGCCAGGTTTTCGACGGCGCTGAGGCCAGACGCACGGCCCGGATTGCGTCCACGCCGCACGGCGGCTCGACTCGCGGCGGCACCTGAGCCTCCGCGGATGCGAGCACAGGAGAAGCGGAAGCGGCAGCTTTCAAATCGACGACCGGTGCCGACTGGGGTCCGTCGCCAGCCGACCCGCCAGCGCAGCCGAGCAACATGAGCGCGGCAATGGCCTGGCGACATTTCAGGCTCTTCATCGGGGCGGGGCCTCGCTCGGCCCGCCGCGGCGCTTGTGCGGCATTGTTCGCCGTAGCTCTTCGCAGTGATCTTTGTCGTCGAGCCGGGGCGTGAACCACAGGTAGTCGAAGGGCGCTTGCTGTCCGCTGCCATCGGTGAAGTACTTGGCTGGATCCTCGATGCCCTGACGCACTTCGAGCCACGCCATCGTCAGCACATCTTCGGCCGGCTCGCCCAGCAGTGCGCCCACACCGCGATCGGTCCGCACGTGACCGGCGCCTGCGATGAGCACTGCGCCGTGGCGCCCACTTCGTAGCTGCTTTGCCATGATGGCGTCGCGGGCGCGCTGCACCAGCACCATCCCGGGCAACATCCGCTCGGGCATCATGCCGCAGTGCGAATCGCGCAGCTCTTGCTCGAGCTCGGCCAGCTGCGCCGCGGTCAGCTCCGGCAGTGTGAGACCCTCTAGCGCCGGTGCCGCGGCGCCCTGCTTGACGATCTGTCGCGCCTGGTCGCGTGGGAGGTTCGCCGCCACGATGGGCATGTCGAGCTGCAACCCCTTGGCGATGATGCCGCGGTACATCGACCAGTCCCAGGCTTGTTTGTGCCATCCGACTGCGTCGGCGAAGGCGTCGGCGCTGTTGGAGGCGCCGGCGCGGAATTGGTCGACCGCGGGCTGGGCGCCCAGTTCGAGCATCTCGAGCACCAGCGCGGGCATGCGCCCCGACCGCTGATTGGTGGCCGCGGTCAACATCTCGAGCTGCAGCCGATGGTGGTCGGGGTTGTCGTGCTTTTCGCCCAACAAGACAAAGCGCGCCCGCGCCGCCTGTTGTTCGAGCGTCTCCCGCTTGACGAAGGCTTTTGTGGAGGGCTGCCAGATCCGTCCCACCAATGGATGGTCGGCGAGAAGCGAGGTGGCCCAGGGCGCGCCGTAAGCGGTAGGCGCCGGTTTGGAAGAGGGCAGCTCGTCGTTCATGGTGGCGCTCGGCGGGGCGGCAAGCGAGGTGGGCTCGGCGCCGGGGGACGCGCCGCAGCCAGCGACGAAGCAGGCGGCGGACAAGACCAGCGCGACGTTCCTCATGACGCCTTGGGCATAGCACGTCCCGCTTTCTTCGAAGCTGAAACCTTGAGCTCCGTCTCCGAACGCGGGCAAGCTCTAGTCATGACAATGCCAGCGACAGCGTTAGCATTGGTGGTGATGGCCCTCTTGGTTCCCGCCTGCAACACGTCGAGCTCGGGCGTCGAGGACGGCTCCGGTGGTGCGAGCGCGACGACAGACCCGCCCGTGATGCTGGAAGCTGCGCTCGCGAGCAACATCGCCTTTCACGTCAAGCGCGACGTCGATGCCGCGCCCACACCGATCCATCAGCTCTATACCGCGACCATCGCAAGCGCCGGCGAGGACGATCAGATCGCAGCATTGCAGAAGTATTTTCGAAACGAGGCCATCACCAGCAGCTTGCTCGACGCTGCCCGTCGGGGCGCGCAGGTGCAGACCGTCTACGGCAAGGACGTCGTTCCGAGTTGCGAATCGCTGCAGCAGGACGGCGACAGCTTCGATTGCGCGGCGATGTTTCGAAAGTCATTCCTCGCCCATCACAAGAACCTGATGCTGATGCGAGCCAGCGGCGAGCTTCGCGCGCTGGTCGGCTCCTTCAACCTTCGCGTCCGCAGCACGTCCAAGCCTCGCGTGCACAGCGCAGTCAGCCTCGACATAGCCAGCGGCCTAGCCGTGTTCGAGTGGTACCAAGCGGTGGCCGAGCAGATGTTGACGGGCACACAACCACCATCCGACGCCATCGAGCTGCGTATCGATGGCGGCGGCACGCTCACCCTCAGCCTGCCATCTTCGTCCCGCAACCCGGTGCACGACATGCTCGCCGCGCTTGCAGGATGCGACGGCACGCTGTGGATGTCGTACTACGGCGCAGCCGATGACCCGGTGGGAGGGCCGGTGTTCGACGAGCTCCAGCGCCTGACCAAAACGGGCTGTGACGTGCGGGTCCTGCTCGACGAGCAGCAGAGTCCCAACGCCAAGCTCGCGCTCGAAGCCCGCGGCGTGCCCGTGCGCTTCCCGACCTTTCCGGCAGGCTCTGCGCTGTTGGGCCACAAGCTGGTGTTCGCAGAGTATGGCGAGGAGATGTTCTTGCTACAGAGCAGCGCCAACCTCACCGCCGCCGACGTGCTGATCAGCAATCTGACCGCTACGGTACGAGCGCCGCGCAGCGCCACCATTCGCGTCACCGTCGACGCCGAGCTGACACGCTACTGGTGAGTGCTCGGCCTTGCCGACCCCGCGCTTCGCTCTGAAATCGTAGTAGGTCACAACCAAGCGTCGCCGTAGGGGCATCTCGGGCGGTTTATCCCCGCCCGCAACTACGCAAAATGGGGCCGTTGCCAAAGGGCGCTTGGTCTTCCCCTACGTCGATTTCGGATGGTAGGGGAGGGGATAAACGGAGATGAACCCCTCCCCTACAACGATTTCGCATTGATGAGGCGGCCTCTTTGTGCCCCGCCGTTTCGCTGTCCTTGGTAACGGGGCGTTCGGCGTCATCCTGGAGACACTTGGCTCCGCAACAACCCTCACCAATACCCGATCTCCATGGCGCGTAGTAATTGCAGGAGCTTGCGTACGTTCGCGTCTGTCGGCTCGCCGCGGGATGGCCAGCTAACGGTGACGTTGCGGTTTCCGCTAGCCGCGATGCTGATCGTGGCAGTGCCCGCTTCTTGAGAAAACGAAGGTTGTCCAGCGGTCGTCTTCATGATCTGCTCAGCCAAGTCCCACACCTCATCGATGCAATCCTGGCTGACTCGACCCTGCTCCATGGTTACAAACGGCGCTCCAGATCCCCCGCTCATGTGGTGGCCAGAGACAGCACCGTCTGCGGAAACGCTCCGGCTAGCGCTGCCGCCCTTTTTGGGCGCGACCTGATACGAAACGGACCTGATCCCAGCGCGCTCGGCGGTGGACTGGTCATTTTTCAACATGCCAGATTTGCGCTCCGTTGGTTGGCACACTGTTGGCGAGCGCAGGCCTCGGCAAGAGGTAGCGAGCAAGCAGAGACCAAACAAGGGCAATAGGCGCTTCATAGCGCGCACTACCCTACTAGAGCTTGTGGGATTGTGTGGCGTTGTCGTGGTGGGGGCCTTAGGCAAGCCTGGCAGCCTGCACACGACATGGCCGCTGTTCATCACTTGAGCTTCCAACTGGGATCCAAGAATCCGTAATAAACGCTGTCCCGATCGAGATTGGTTCCGGGTGGCATGGGCATGCCTTGTGGCATGCCGCTGGTTCCTTGCTTCTCATAGTCCCAGATGAACATCGGCCATCGTTTCTTCACCAGCTTGCCAGAGACGACAATCGTGTTGCCGACCTGATCTGCTGGGATGCTTCTGTATTGACCGAACAGAAAAACGGTCTCCTGGCCTACCTTCACAGCAGAGCTGTTCGCCTTGATGTGCGGGGAGATGGATGCGACCCCCTCGAACACGCATCTAGCGCCAACGAAAGCCTCCAACATCGCGTCGCGGACGTTTGAACCGGGTGCGGGCGTCGAAGAGCTCTGCGGGGAGCAGGCACCGGCGACCAATGATGCAAAGGCAACGAGAAGCGTTCTCGTCATTTCACCTCCCGTTCATATTACCGTGGTTGCCATGCGCTGACGCCTCGCTGCCATGCTTCATGCCCAATGAAGCGACAACACTTCGCCGAAGCTCGAGTAGACGCACCCTTGGCAAGTTGGGGCAACCAAAACGACCTTATTCAAGCCTTACATGGGCCTGCGCCAGCGGCCCCGCCGCCCAAAGCCGCCCGCGACCATCGACCTCAGCCGGTGTGCACGGAGATAATGGGCGGAGCTCGAGGGCGGTGGCGTGATCCGCCAGCGCTGCCGTCTATCAGCATGCTGGATGGCGACGCTTGTTGAAGCTAGGCTCGCTGCATGAGGCGAACCGCTGCAATGCTGAGTTTGGTGCTGGCTGCAACAACGGCTTGTGGGCCGCGCAGTCAACGACGCAGACCGCCTCCGCCCTATCCACCGGCATACGGGCCTCCACCGCCAGGGTATGGCAGGCCGGCGCCCCCGCCTCCTGGGTACGGCCAGCCCCCACCGCCCGGGTACGGTCGGCCCCCGCTGCCCGCGCCGGGGAGCGAGCTCGGCGCCTGGTACGGTAGCGGTCCCGAGCCAGCTTTCCCAGATGGCCAGCTGTGTCTCATCTTCTGCCTGGGCGGGCGCCTGTTCATGGGCGACAAGCGCTGCGACAACATCCAAGCGGCTGACTTCCGTAATCACTACGCCTACCAGCGCAGGGGCGACGTGGTGACGACGAGCTCTCCCAAGGTGTCCTCGTTCCATTTCGCGGTCGCAGGGCAGCAGGCGCGGTTTTCGTTTCGCAAATGGCACAACCTCCGGTTGGCGCGCGTAGCAGCCACTTCGCCGCTGTGCTCGCGATGACTCGCGGCCCGGAAGACTACCGGGAGATATGGGGACCTCTGGCTCCTGAGGGTGGGCGCATCGCTTTGTCCTGATGGAATGTTGCCAGGCTCCATTGTCGGCTCACCCCCCACGGCCACGGGCAAGTTGGCACCGTGGCAGGTCGATGGGCCAACATTCGTCTGCCCGAACCCAACCGTCGCTGCCAAACGTCTAGCGGTCAAGCCGCGTTGTCGGGGCACAGCGTAGGTACGGGCGGGGGTGCAACCGTCCGAACAATGGTTGATAATTGAGCCTATGTGGCGCACAGGAATGTTGGTGATGCTGACGATTTGCGGCGTGGTGGCCTGCGGCGCCAATCTCGAAATCGACAAGAATGCGACCAACACGGGCCA
This sequence comes from uncultured Polyangiaceae bacterium, assembly GCA_964599485.1. GTDB lineage: Bacteria > Myxococcota_A > Polyangia > Polyangiales > Polyangiaceae > JAPYTK01. Next base: position 11,375 of record CAZRGL010000198.1, on the reverse strand, counting down.
GAGCGCCAACGGCGGAAGCGGTGGCACGGGCGCCGCCGGTGGAATTGGTGGCACCACAAACCAGGGCGGCGATACTGGTGCTGGCGGCAACAACACAGGTGGTTCGATTGCCTCTGGGCCGACTGGGCCGAGCTGCCAGGGGCTCGCTGCAAACTGCGGTCCGAGTAGCAATGAGGACTGTTGCAAAAGCCTCTTGGTGCCAGGTGGGATGTTCCTCCGGAATTACGACGGTGTGGACTATAAGGACAGCTCACACCCCGCCACCGTGAGCGGCTTCTACTTCGATCGCTTCGAGGTGACGGTGGGCCGATTCCGCGCATTCGTCGACGCTGGTGCCGGAACACAGTTGAATCCACCAAGTCTGGGCGACGGCGCGCATCCCCTCGTTCCCACAAGTGGCTGGGATTCGTCTTGGAATGCGTATCTGCCCAGCGATGAGGCAGCCCTGAAAAGCGAGGTCACCTGCGGCTCTGGCGACGCGACCTGGACCGATGCTGAAGGTGCGAATGAAACACTGCCCATGGGCTGCCTCAATTGGTACATGGCCTTTGCTTTCTGCGCTTGGGATGAGGGGCGGCTGCCGACCGAGACCGAGTGGCACTTCGCCGCCGGCGGTGGCGACCAGCAGCGCTACTACCCATGGTCGAATCCCTCGACATCAACGGCCATCGACGAAACCTACGCAGTCTATTGTGTTGGGGATAGCTGCGGCTTCGCGTACATCTTCCCCGTTGGCGCGCGCTCGCCCACGGGCGACGGCCGGTGGGGGCACGCGGACCTGAGTGGGAGCGTGTGGGAATGGGCCTTGGACTGGTACGCTCCCCTCGTTGATCCCTGTGACGATTGCGCCAATCTAACCGTCGCCTTCGAACGAACGGGGGGCGGTGGAGGTTGGGCTTGGCCAGCCTCCTTTTTGCGGGCTGCTGCCCGCAGCCTCAGCCTTCCAACGACCACTGGAGCCGCGATCGGCGTTCGCTGCGTGAGGATTGGGCCGCCGAGCTGAGAACCTCAGTCTGCCGGGATCCCTCGGTGCCGTCCGGCGTGAATCGCCAGTCATGATGAAAGGCGGCTCCGGTCAGTGGGTGAGCGTCGGAATTGTGCCTCCTTGGCACCTCGCACAATGGTCGTGCCAAATGACTGCCATGCCGAGCGAAGACAGGTGGGTAGCAGCCGTTGTCGCGGCGGTCCTCGTCGGTGCGTGCGGAGGTGATCGCTCAGGGGCGCCTGTTCGTCGAGCCGCACCAAAAGCAAGCGCACAGCCAACCGTGGTGTTGACGTCTTCGACACCAGAAACGGCGGCGCAAGCGCCGCCCCCGAAGCCGCCGGTTCGCTATCGGGGTATGGCGCTTGGGTCACACTCGACTTGTGCGTGGACCACGACAGGGACGGTCAATTGCTGGTGGCACCACGTCTCTGGCGCGCACGCGCCCAGCATCGACGAGCAAGTCGTAGAGGTTGCCTATGTCGGCGACTACGAATCTTGGTGTGCGCGTGGAGCATCGGGCGCGGTGTATTGCTGGAGAGGCAAGGACAAGCCGCGCATCATTGGGGGTGTCGGGCAGGCAGAGCGTCTCGTTGCTGGTGCGCCCTGCGCTATCGTGCAAGGCGACCGCCCTCGATGTTGGGAGACGCTTCACCACGGCTCGTGGCGGACCGAGTCCGATGCCACCTCGCCATCTGCTTTCCAGAATCGCGCAGTGGTCGACATCGTGGCCAACGACCAGCGACGTTGCCTCCTATTTGCAGATGGATCGGTGGGCTGCGCTGGCGTGCTCGTCGAGCGGTTTGAACGGTCTCCACCGGCTCCGCCCGGAACTGCGAGCCTACTGTCGAACACGTTGAATGTTGTGTCGGTGTCCACGCCGTGGTCCATGGCCAAGGTGCGGCCCAAAGCAGCAGTGGAGCAGTTTGGTGGTCCGTGTTGCCTGCGGACCAAAGGAGGACGGCTCAAACTCACCGAACAGCTGTGCAACAATGGTCACTGTACGTATCAGAACAGGACAGTGCCTGGTCTTCGGGACGTGGCTCATTTGTTCGGTGGCACCACGAACAACTGTGGGTTTGCCCGTTTCGGCGCCGAACCTGGTTGTTTTGCGCGCCGCTCCAACGGCGATGTCGTCGTCGTCACCCCCAACTCAGACCCGCTTCCGCTCGGATGGCGGGATCCCAGCTTCAAGGGGATGCCACACTTGCGCTACAAGAAGCCGATTGTCACGAACGTTGCCGGTTTTCAGGGTGCCCAGCGAATTGCCTGGTTTGGCTTCAACGCTTGCGCGGTGCTCATGAAAGGCGAAGTTGTCTGCGGCTCGGCAGTGGACGGATTCAAGGACTTGGTAACGCTCGACGGAGCGTCACCTGCGGTCGAACTCAAAATCGGCGACTCGCGCGCTTGCGTCGTGCGCAAGGACGGCGAGATTCGCTGTTGGGAACCTGACATGCCCATCGACTCCAATTCGATTCCCCCGATTGAGAAACGGTGGCCTTGAGGTCAACGCGATCCACGTTCTGACCGGTTCCCGTCGACGCCACGGCCGATGGCGTGCCTCCATCCTCAACCCGATGAATGGCCCCCGACGGTCACGCTCGGTGGGTTTGCGCCTGGCTCGCTGGAAGACGTTGGCGAAGCCACGCTACAATGCGGCTCTTGCACGTCTCAATCAGAGCGGCGTTGCCCATGACCCTGGCGCTGGCGGCGGCCGCCGTGGGCGGCTGCGACCTGTTGCTCAGCCTCGACGAGCTCGAGGGGCAAGGCGGCAGCGGTGCGGGCGGCAACGGAGCTGCTGCGGGCGGTGGCGCTGGCGGCGGCGGTGGCGTCAGCGGTGGCGGTGCAGACAGCTGCGCGGCGCACTGCTCGGGCGTGTGCATCGAACAGCTGTGTTGCGACACGGCCTGCGAAGGACCTTGCCAATCCTGCAATCTGCCCGACCAGGTCGGAACCTGCACGCCGCTGCCCGCCGGCCCTGACGTCGATCCCGCCTGCGAAGGCTCTTGCGATGGCGCTGGGTCCTGCGTCAGCGGCGCTCCGCGCTGGCTGCTCGCTTTTGGAGCCGAAAGCACGTGGGAGGAGCCCCGATCGGTGGCGCTCGGGCCAGACGGAACCATTGCGCTGGTGGGCATGCACGACGGCCCCTGGGTCGCGGGAAACAAAGCCATCGCCCACGAAGAAGACTGGGACGCCTTCGTGCTCAAAGTCGATGACGAAGGCAAGCACCTCTGGGCCGACGCGATCACCGGCTCGCTCGTTGAAGTAGCCAGCGCGGTCGTCGCCGACGCCAGCCACGTTTTTGTGGGGGTTATTTCAACGGCTCAATCGTGGTGGGCTCGCTCGAGACGTCCACGATGGGAAACGGGGACGCTTTCGTGGCGAGCTTCGATGGCGCGAGCGGCGCCGTGAAACACAGAATCACGAACGGAACACCAAACTCCGACGGCGTGGCGGACTTGGCGCTCGCCTCGTCCGGCGATCTGCTCCTGGCCGGCTGGGCGAACTCGGGAATCGTCTACGGCCCCAAGACCTTCGCTGGCCCCGGCGCTGCCAACCTCTTGGTGGTGCAGCTCACGCCCAACCTGGGCTACGTGGATGGCGCCATGTGGGGCAGCCCGGGCATCGACACTGCCGCGAGCATCAACGCACAAGGCTCGGCGGTGAGCGTCTGCGGCGACATCGAATACCAGGTCGACTTTGGAGGTGGCGCCGTAGGCAACAAGACTCTGGACAAAGACGCCGCCGTACTGGGCTTGGATCCACTGCCGAACCACGCTTGGAGCGTGGCGTTTGGTGACGCCAAAGAGCAGTATTGCGCGTCCATAGCGGTCGACGGGGAGGGAAACAGCATCATTGGTGGGCTGTTCGCGGGCACCATGACCATCGGCAGCCAAGATCTGGTGGCCACCGCCGGTGTCAATGTCATGTACGTTGCCAAGCTCAGCAAGCTCGGCACACCGCTTTGGGCCAAGGCGTTCCCGAGCGAGACGGACAACGCGCTGGCGGCTCTGGCGGTGGACGCGACCGGCAACATCATCGCAACCGGCTGGTTCGACACGGCCGTCGATTTCGGCGGCGGCGTGGTCACGCCCTCGAGTCCCCAAGACGGCGCCGACGGCTTCGTGCTCAAGCTGACACCGAGCGGGAGCCTGTTGTGGGTGCGGCAAATCGGCGGCGGCAACATCGCCCCGCGAGACGTCGCTTGCGCCACTGACGGACGTTGCGTCGTGGCCGGGTTGTTCAGCAAATCGATTACCGCCGCGCCGTTCGAACAAAAGGCGAGCACGACTTACCAGGGATTCCTACTAGCCCTTGAGCCCTGACGTGCGATCATCCAGCCGCCTCGTGTAGCTCGCCACCCTGCCGCAGTCGGGTTCTGCGACTCATGACGAGCTTGTGCGAGCGGCCAGCACCCGTTTGGGAACTGAAAACGCTCGGGCAACAAATGGGTACGATGGCCTCTTTGGGAAGGCGAACAAGCCGGCATTGCTCGTAGCTTCGACGGCCAGGTCGTGCTCCAGCCGCGTTTTGATGAGGAGCAATGTCGTGGTCTCGCCACTGACGAGCTGTCTTGGCTCTGCTTTCCTTACCTCCGTCTGGCACGAATAGCAGGCACCATCAGCCTTGTTTGTTGAGCTAGGATGGGCCGCGATGGGTCGCAGTCTACCGCTATGCATGTTGGCTTTGGCGCTGTTGCTCGCGCCGTCGGTTGCCGAGGCCTGCGATTGCGCCAAAGCGCCCGAGCCATTCGACGCTTTGGTCGAAGCACAGGAGGTCTTCGAAGCCGAGGTGCTCGGCAAGGCAGGCAACCAAAACTGGCGAATCAAAGTACTTCGTTCCTGGAAAGGCAGCGGCACGAAGGACGATTCGCCGCTGCACAACGAACAGTGGTGTGGCGCCACGCTGCGTGTTGGCGAGCGCTATATCTTCTACACCCATGACGGAGCGCAGGGGCCGCGCAGCGTGAGCATGTGCTCCCGCATCGTGGCGGCGAAAGATATGGCGGACGACCTGGCAGAGCTCGGTCCGGCACCCGACCTGCGCGACCCAGCACAACGCCTCGTGTCGCCTTCGGCAGCGCCTTCTGCCATGCCTACAACCCTGCCGATCCCGAGCCGCGGCTGCCTCAACTGCGCGTTGAGCCCCCCTTCTGACGGTCCGCTCGCTGGCCTCTGGATGGCACTGTTGGTGGTTGCCAGTCTGCGCCGCGCGCGCCGCTTGGGGACGTCATGAGGACGCGCATCGTTTGGGTCATCGCCGCCCTGGTCGTGTTGGGCTGCAGTTGCGGTCCACCCTTTGGCCCCTGCGGCAGCGACGAGGACTGTTTCTTCGGAAAGAAATGCTCCCACGGCGTATGCCTCGATTCGCAGGAGTACTGCCGGACTTACAACCCCGCCTGCGCCGAGCAAGCGCGCTGCACGGCAGAAGCGCTCCGCTGTGTGGTCGGGCCGAACGACGACTGCACCAAAACCCCAGCCTGTCGGGAAGAGGGCCGCTGCACGGCGCGCGGCGGCGCCTGCGCGCTCGTGACCAGCAGCGATTGCGCTCACACCAAGCGGTGCCAGCAACACGGTTATTGCACGCTGGTCGGAAGCAAGTGCGAGATAGCTTCAGACGCGGACTGTCGCCGCACGGGCGGTTGCCGCAATTGGGGGCAGTGCACGCTGAAGAGCAAGGGCTCTTGCGAGGCGACAAAAAGCGCAGATTGCGCTCGTTCGATCGCTTGTACGCGCGATGGCAAGTGCAGCTTCGACGGCGGGCGCTGCACTGCTCGTACGGATGCCGACTGCGCTCGCGGCGTGCGGTGCACCAAGTACAAAGCGTGTCTCGCCCGCAATGGGCAATGCGTGCGCAGTTGCGCGAAGTGGTGGGGTTGTCGAACCAGAGGACTTTGCAGCGACCTCGAGGGCCGCTGCGTGGCCACGAGCGATGCGGATTGCCGACGCAACAGAGCGTGCAAGGAGCACGGCCGCTGCACCGTGTCGAGTCGGGGCGATTGTCGCGCTGGCTCGGACGAGGACTGCCGCCAATCGGATGCTTGTCGCAGTGTGGGAAACTGCTTCGCTTCGCGATTCGACTGTGAGGCTCGGGACGGAAAGGACTGCAAGCGCTCGACTGGTTGCAAGGAGTACGGCACCTGCGCCTTGCTCGGCAAGCGTTGCGGCCCAGCGACCCAAGCCGATTGCAGGGCGTCGGCTGCCTGCAAACGTGCGGGATTGTGCACGAACCGAGGGGGCTATTGTGTCTCCAAATGACAGTCAGTGGAGTCGTCGCGCCACTTTGCATAGCCGCTCGAAACGCACTCGCGTTATGAATGGCCATCATGTATCGGGCTACCTGCTACGTCCCAGTGCTCCCGCTCGCTCTGCTCGCCTGTACACCGCAGCCTGCCGCAGCGCCCTGCCCACCGTCATCGGCAAGCCCCGCCTGCAGCGCGGCAGCCACCGTGTCAGCGACGCCCGGACCCGCTGGCTCGCTTGGGTCGACCTACAACAAACCCCCGCAGAACGTGCTGGACGTACTGCATGCCCCTTCGCCGCCCTTTCCCTATCTCAATCCGACGCGCGACATGGCGCTGCTCGTGTCCTGGGTCGACTATCCGCCCATCGCGCGCGTGGCGGAGCCTTATCTGCGCCTGGCCGGGGCGCGCGTCGAGCCGCGTAACCGCAGCCTGCACTCGACTCCGCGTGGCTACGGCATCGCGCCCTGCGCCCGGGGCTACGCATTGATGAAGGTCGCCGACGGTTCAGAGGTCCAGGTGAAGCTGCCCGCGGGTTGCCCCGGCAGGCCGATCTGGAGCGCCGACGGCAAACGGTACGCTTTTCGGAACAACGCCGCGACAGCCGTCGAGCTCTGGGTCGGTAACGCGACGAGCGCGAGTGTGCAGCGCGTCGAAGGCGTGCGCCTCAATCCTATGCTCGGTAGCTCAATCCGGTGGATGCCGGACCAGCGTACGCTGCTCGTGAAGCTCGTGCCGGCCGGACAAGGCGCCCCGCCGCCGGCGCCGGCGGTTCCCCCTGGGCCGAACATTCAGGAGACCAGCGGGGCGAAGGGGCAGAGCAGCACCTACGAAGCACGAGACGTGCTCAAGAGTCCTCACGACGAGGCGCTGTTCGACTACTACGCGGCTTCGCAGATCGCGCTCGTCGACACCAACTCGTCGACCGTCAGCACCATCGGCGGCGTGGCGATCTACGACGACCTCAGACCAGCGCCCGACGGCCAGCACCTGCTCGTCGAGACCATTGAGCGGCCGTATTCCTACGTGGTCACGGCCGCCCGCTTCCCACTTCGGATCGAGGTCTGGAATCGCAGCGGCAAAGTCCTGCACCGCGTTGCGCAGCTCCCACTCGCCGATCGCGTTCCCATCCACGGCGTCAGGACGGGGCCGCGCAGGCTGTCGTGGCGCGCGACCGAGCCCGCGACGCTCATTTGGGCCGAGGCGCTCGACGGGGGCGACTGGAACAAGAAGGTCCCGGCACGTGATCGGGTGATGATGCACAAGGCACCCTTCGCTGGCTCACCCGTCGAGCTCACACGCACCAAGCACCGCTACGCCGGCATCGGCTGGGGCCAGCAGCCGAGCTTCGCATTGCTTTACGAATACGACGCCAACCGCCAGTGGAAGTGGGTCTTCGCGTTCGACGTCGATCAGCCGAACAGCAAGCCACGGCTCTTGTGGGATCTGAGCACCAAGGAGCGCTACTTGGATCCCGGCCGACCGGTCTACCAAGTGCGCCCCGACGGCTTCTGGGTGATCAAGCAGGACGGCAACGCGATTTACCTCAGGGGCAACGGCTCGTCGCCCGGCGGCGATCGGCCGTTCCTGGACCGGTTCGACCAAAAGACGCTCCAGACCGAGCGACTGTTTCGCAGCGAGCGGACCGCTTACGAGCGATTCCTCGCCTTCGGTGACAAGGCTGCCGGCACATTGCTGACCTGGCATCAATCGCCCGCCGATCCACCGAACCTGTTCGCCCGCACCCTCGGCGCCAAGCGCGCCAAGGCGCCCGCTGGCGAGGCCGTGATGAGCTCGACCCGACGCGCCATCACGCACATCCCCGATCCTACTCCCGCGGTGCGGGCGATCAAGAAACGCCTCGTCAAATACAAGCGCAACGACGGCGTAGATCTGTCGTTCAAGTTGTATCTGCCTCCCGGCTACGAGGAGGGCACCCGCGTGCCATCGATCCTCTACGCGTACCCCCTCGACTACGCGAGCGCGGCGCAAGCCGGTCAAGTCAGGGGCTCGGAGCGGACATTCACGCGCCTGCGCCGCCACCGCCTCCTGTTGCTCGCTGGCTACGCGATCATCGACGCTGCTGCCTTTCCGATCGTGGGCGATCCAAAGAAAGCCTACGACACCTATCTGGAGCAACTCGTCGCGAATGCACAAGCAGCGGTCGACAAGGCGGTCGCGATCGGCGTCGCCGACCCCAAACGCATCGGCGTGACCGGCCACAGCCACGGAGCGCTGATGACGGTGAACCTGCTCGCCCACTCCGATCTGTTCCGCGCCGGGGTGGCGACGAGCGGCTCTTACAACAAGACGCTCACCGCCTGCGGCTTCCAAAACGAACGCCGCTCGGTGTGGGAAGCCCGCGACGTCTACCTAAAGGTCTCGCCTTTCTTTGCGGCGGACAAGCTGAAGGAGCCGCTCTTGATCATGCACGGCGAGGACGACGCCAACCCTGGGACGAGGGCTGGACAGGCGACCAAGCTCTACGAAGCCATCCGCGGCAACGGCGGCACCGCCCGCCTCGTCATGCTGCCGCACGAGCCGCATTGGTATTCTGCGATGGAGTCCACTGAGCAGTTCCTCTACGAGACGATCCGCTGGTTCGACCGCTACGTGAAGAATGCCCCCGCGCGCTGACCCATAATCCAAACTGGCCGATCTCCCCATCAAGTCGCCGACAATGGCTCTTCAGTTCGGACTTCGCGTTGCGTTCGCTCCTAGCCGATTTCACGACTACAAGGATCGCCATGGTGGCTCCTCGCGCAAGTTTCGCCCGCCCCGCCGCGACGGTTGCGGCATTACTGGCTGGATTGGCCTTTTCAGCGGCGAACGCTTGCGGTGGCCAAAGCGTCGTGCAGGACGGTGCGGCAGGCGCTGGCGGCAATGCCACGACGAGCACCGCCACGAGCTCTGGCACCGACTCATACACGAGCACCAGCCCAAGCTGTCCGCCGGCTTCGTCACCAGGATGCTGCTACGGCGATGGAGGCTGTTGCTCGTGTGTCGCCAAGGTGTGTGGCGACTGGGCTAGTGGTGATGATCCTGGCGTGCCCGAGCTGACCACCTGCGTATGTAAGCCCGCGGTGTGCGCCGAGGCTTGCAAGGCCGCTTGCGCCGCCAACGGCATCGACAAGGAGTGCCTCCCGTGCGTGGAAGAGGCGGTGAAAGACGTCTGCGCAGAGCAGTACCTCTTGTGTAGTGGCTAGCTCGTGTCTCGAGCCGCCGTCTGCCGCTCGAACGGGTACAGCATGCGGGCTCGGCGTTCGGTCCAATCGAAGTCGACGCCACGTTCCGATGATGCCTACCGTCTCGCTACGCTGGCTGACGGCATGGACGAGTGTGATGGTGACCGCGAGCGGAGCAGGCCAAACGAGCCGCAGCTGCCTGAAAGTGCTGCTGGCGTGCCTGGTGCAGTGCTCGGCCTGCGCGAGCCCCGCGGGGCAGCCGGCGGGGCCGAGGAACACAGGGCACGAGCCTGCCGTCATCCCGCCCGCCCCGTCCTTTAGGCTCGTGGAGCTGACGGCTCGTCTCCCATTGCCGACGGCGGACGACCGGGTGGAAGCCTACGATCCGGCACACGGTCGACTCGTGACCTTCCCGGGCCACGACGCCCCGCCCTCCGACGGCCCCAAGCCCCGTCACCAACCGGTCGAGGACCCCTTTCCCCGCCAGGTCTGGTCCGCACGCGTCGGTGACGCCGGAGTATCGGTGTTCCGCGCCGAGACCGAGCTGCCGCAGGAGCTTCGCTTTGGCTCCTACTGGGCCCGCGCCGCATTCGACCCAGCGGGGAGTCACCTCTACCTCACCGGCCCGTGCGAGCCCCGAGCGACGTCCGTGACATCGGTTGCCGACGATGGCCGCCTCGGACCGTGGCGCGCCACGACACTGCTGCCGTCCTCGCCCAAGGGGCGCCGCAGCCTGCACCAGGTGTTCTTAGCCGGTGGCCGGCTCTACTCGTTGGGTGGCTGGCATTCCGACGGTGTGCCCGGGTTGCGTGACATCCACTCCGCCGCGGTCGAGCCGGACGGGACGATAGGAGCCTTCGCGCGTCTCGAAGTCGAGCTTCCCTTCGACGCCATGGCGTTCTCCCTCGCACGCTGCGGCGGGGCGCATGTGCTCGTGGCGCGGGGCACGAGAATCTGGAGCAGCGCACTGCAACAAGGCGGCGGCCTGACGCCCTTCGCGGCGGTGTTCGAGGACGAACGTCTAGAACATGAGAGCTACGGCGGCACGGCCATGGCTTGCAGCGACGAATGGCTCGTCCTCGTCGACGAGGCCCGCACCCACGTCTTCGATCGCGAAAAGGGCGGCGCACTGCACTACACGGCCGGCATCGCTCATCCGGCCTCGTTCAAACGACGCACCGCTTTTTGCCACGACGGTCGGTTCTTCATCACCACGACGCGCGGCGGAACGATCTACACCTTACGCCGCACCAGCTAAGAGCGCGTTCGAACGGTCAGAGCCGGCAAGGCGCTCTCAGAGGAACGTCTCCTCCAGATAGCGGGCGCCTTGTTCCGGCCCATCGTAGCCTGCGCAGGTTTCGCCAAAAGTACGCGCCACCTGCTTTGCTCGCTCGTCGATCAGGAGCCGCTCGACGGAGCCGATGACATCCGCGGCGCACAAACGTCGCTTGTGCAAATGGATCGCCATGCCCTTTCGCACGAGACATTGGAGGTTTGCCTCTTGCTCGGGATTGCCGTTGGGGATGCCGACAATGGGCGTGCCGGCAACGCAGGCGGTCAGCAGCGTGCCGATGCCGCCGTGCAACACCGACACGTCCGCCAGCGGGTTGACCTTCTCGGCAGGGATCCAGCCGGTGGCAATCACGTTGTCGGGACAGCGCACCGATCGTTTCTCGATTAGCTCGAGCACGGGGGCGATGACCTGATACGGCTGACCCTCGAAGGCTCTGAGGATCTCGATGATTGTGTCCTCACTCCCCGAGCTGCCCATCGCGAAGAACACGATCGGCCGATCGCGCTGCAACTGCTCGATGGCTGCCGGCACGGGCAGCTCGAGTCCACCGAGCAACGGTCCAATGAACTTGTGCTTGCCTGCAAAGCGGGCCGGCAGCTCCAATCCCGACAAGTCGGGTGGCTCGGCAAACATCGTGTAGTCGCCTTCGAGCAAACCGGAGCCCTCGAACCC